>NZ_NEHH01000028.1:0-583 GCF_002112305.1 Pseudomonas sp. R45(2017)
GGTGGTGTCACTGGTCACCGACTCTTCCAGCACCTGCGGCTGTTTGCCTTCGTGGTGGACTTCGGTGAGCAGCCACAGGTCGTTCCACTTGGCTTTCGGATGTTCTTTCAGCGCGAGGAAATGGCCGCTGACCAGTAACGGCTGGTCGCTCTTGCCTTCGGCGAGCTGGAAGTCGCTGCGATGACGTTCGAGGGCGCGTTTGGCCAGGTGTTTGCCGCGCTCGCGGTCGATGAAACGGCCCGGGTAATCGTAGTCCTCGAGGTCGGGCAGGGCGTCGCCGCGGTTTTCGCTTTCCAGCGTCAGGCGCGGTTTGTCGAAGTCGTAGTCGCGGCGGGTGGTGCGGCTGGTACGGGTTTCCAGGCGCAGGTCGAAGCGTTTGATCACCGGGTTGCTGGCGACCATGCCGGAGTCCTGCTGATAGGCCACCGGCGCCAGTTTCTTGAACACCGTCTGGTCATCGCCGAACACCAGTTTGTGCGCCGTCGCGCTGTGCTGGAAGTGGTAGTGAATGCCTTCTTCTTCGCACAGGCGCTGGATGAAATGCAGGTCCGATTCGTCGTATTGCACGCAGTAAATGCGATCG
>NZ_NEHH01000029.1:0-583 GCF_002112305.1 Pseudomonas sp. R45(2017)
GGTGGTGTCACTGGTCACCGACTCTTCCAGCACCTGCGGCTGTTTGCCTTCGTGGTGGACTTCGGTGAGCAGCCACAGGTCGTTCCACTTGGCTTTCGGGTGCTCTTTCAGCGCGAGGAAATGGCCGCTGACCAGCAGAGGTTGGTCGCTCTTGCCTTCCGCAAGCTGGAAGTCGCTGCGGTGGCGTTCGAGGGCGCGCTTGGCCAGGTGCTTGCCGCGCTCGCGGTCGACGAAACGGCCCGGGTAGTCGTAATTCTCGAGGTCGGGCAGGGCGTCGCCGCGGTTTTCGCTTTCGAGGGTGATTCGCGGTTTTTCGAAGTCGTAGTCGCGGCGGGTGGTGCGGCTGGTGCGGGTTTCCAGGCGCAGGTCGAAGCGCTTGATCACCGGGTTGCTGGCGACCATGCCGGAGTCCTGCTGATAGGCCACCGGCGCCAGTTTCTTGAACACCGTCTGGTCGTCGCCGAACACCAGTTTGTGGCCCGTGGCGCTGTGCTGGAAGTGGTAGTGAATGCCTTCTTCTTCGCACAGGCGCTGGATGAAATGCAGGTCCGATTCGTCGTACTGCACGCAGTAGAGGCGATCG
>NZ_NEHH01000007.1:0-382247 GCF_002112305.1 Pseudomonas sp. R45(2017)
CAACCGGTTACCGTAGGCATCGCTGACAGCAGTCAGACGCCCAGCCCGAAAGTGATAAAACCGCGCCGAGTCCCCCGCCAGCGCAACAATCAGCTCCTCAGGCTCATCCCCGAGAAAGATCGCCGCTCGCGACAAGCTGTTGTGAATCGCCGGCCGCTCGACGCTCGGCAACGGAAACCGCGTGCGCCGGTTCTCGTGATCCACCCAGACCACCGAAGCGCCCTCGACCTCCAGCCGATGCGCCAGCGAGTGACTCCAGCCAAACCCTAGCCCGAAATCAATCTCGGCCGCGCTGCTGCGGTACAAGCGGCTGAACTCGAACGGCAGCAGCCCGTCGAGTACGCCGTCAGTCAGCGTCAGCAATTCCTCACCGGTGACCATCGACACCGGACACCCATTGGTGCAGGTCAGCGGCGCACAATCAGCGCTGTCACCGTTGGGGTTCTTCGCCTGATCCGGCGTGTCGTCATGGGGCTCGTCTTTTTTCAGGGAAGCATTACGCCGGGCATCCCAGCGCAATTGCATGCGGCCCTTTTTCACCCCGGCGGCGATGCCTCGTGCGGCGACGGTTTTGTACTGGTTCACGTAGCCGATGAAGGTGCTGACGATGCCGAACATCGCCTTCACCAGGCGCGCCACCGCCGACAGCAACTGAGCGCCACGATCCGCCAGACGCAAGGTCAGATACGCAATCCCCGCCCCAGCACCGACAAAGGTCAGCACAACGCCGATCAACACATCGATCAGCAGTTGAACCACCACCATCGATACCGCCTCGGCGGTTTTCCCGGCAATCACATTGGGAGGCAGCATTTCCAGCCAGAGGCTGGCAGTACGCAGCAACAAACACAGCGCCGCCTCGTCACTGACCAGTAACTGAAGCTTCTCCATCATTTCAGGCGCTGTTTCTGCCAACGCGATCAGCTGTGCGGCGCCACTGCCCAACCGCTCGGCAAACTTTCCGGGATCCTGGAGAATCTCCGACAGCAACCCGATGCTGTCCCACACCCCCTCGATCGCCGCCCAGCTCCCGGCCAGCATGCCGTTCCCTGCCGCAGTGGCCACCGACTGCGACCACTGCGGCTTGAAACCCTGCCATTCGCTGCGCAGCCAACCATCCAGCTGCCGGGTCAGGCCAGCGTAGGATTCGAACAGCGCATCAACCTGCTTCTCGCTGGCCTCGCCGTGCACCACCACCCGGTAGAACTTGCCCGCCTCACCGGTGAACTCCCCTTTGCCCTGAGCATTGAGGGTGACCGACTCGACTGCACCGCCCTCCACCGCCACCACATCGACAACGATGTCGCCCAACGGAATGTCGTACGCCGACTCGAACTTGCTCTCGATCTCCATCGGCCCGCTTTCCGGGCATTGCACGACCGCAGAAGAAAAACGGCCGTCGTCTATCGCAACCGCCGTGCTGCGCTCGCCGAAACGGATGATCCGCTCCATCCCCATCAGCGACGGCAGATCGGCCGTATGACTGACAGTGTCTGCCGAGCGGATGAGCCAGTGCTTTAGCTGTTCGCGATAGAGATCGAGGGTGCGGGGAAAGCTGTCGAGTTCTTGCTCGATGCGGGTGACGGCATCCATCAGCGCATTCCCATGCGCATGGCGAAACGAAAAACCGGGTCAAACATGTGCGTTCCCTCGCGCAAAAATCAGGCGAGGGACTTTGCGGGGGATCAAACAGAAAAGAAGTCAGGCGAGTAGGCGGAGGATGTAGGAGAAGTCTGTAACTGATCTTTATCGAACTGCAGACGCAAAAACGGGGCGGGAGGTTTCCCTCACGCCCCGTTCACGGAACAGATGATTTGCTTATCGAGAAGCGTCTCGGCCGGCCAGCTCTTTCAACTTGAGCTCCGCCAACGGATGCCCGGCCTTCGCGGCCATGGTCCACCAGCGAGCGGCCTCCGAAGGATCTGGCGCTTTGCTCGGCGTACCTGCAAGACTGATGACACCGACTTGATACGCCGCCTTGCCATCCCCGGCCAGCGCAGCCAGTCGCAACAACCGCACACCTTCTTCACGTGCGCCCAGGCCAACCCCGCGAAACGTCAGGATGTGCCCGTAAAAACTTTGCGCACCGACATCGCCCAGGTTGGCCATGCGTGCTAACTGTCCTTCGAGCCAGCGCCAGCCGCGGGGCTGACGGACAAACCACGACCAGTGAAACAGCCTACGGGCCAGCCAGTAACTTGCCCGCGCCTTGAGTCGTAAAAACACTCAGGCCTCCGCCGATTCCGGGTACTCGTACTCAAACACCCGCACCACTTCCGAAGCATGCCAGGAGGCGGCGGCAACGCCGTCGGACGGCCCGGAAAAGCGCCCCAGACGCTCGACACACTCAAAGAAACCGGTGCGTGGCAGGCGGCTGGCACCCTGGCTGATCACCAGCGAGCTGCGCAACGGTTGTTCGGCTTTCGCGTCCAGTGCGGCGAGATGCTCAAGTGCCGCGGTCAATGTCTGCATGGCCGGCGTGGGCAGTTGCAGGCGTTCAAGCAAGGCTCGATAAGTCAAAAGATGGCGCTGCCTGCGCGCCTGATCCAGCTCCCCCAGCAATCCGTCCCAATGTTGACGACTGATGCGTACGCTCACGATTGTTCCCTCCACCCTGGCACCGTCAACTCCCAGGCCAGGCTGCGGCGAATCGCGGCGTCGGGCAGACGCTCGCCACTTTCAATCATGGCCAGGTAAGACGGGCTGATGCCTACCGTGCGGGCCAGCGCCTCGATGGCGATGCCCTTCCCTTCGCGCAAACTGCGTAACTGATCCAGACCTGGAAGTATCGGGTCCGGGGTTGCCGCAAGCGGCGCTGGAGCCGGTTGCGACGGTGCTTCGTTGATGCCTGCTGCTTTCAGTAGAGCCTGATACTGAGCCCATGGCAGAACCGCATATTCGGGCTCGCCATCGCGTGCAATTATCTGAATATCCATGACTACCCCGTAGGACAACAACACTTAGCGAGTCGGCACTTTTCCCTAGAAGTGTAATCCTAACAGCGGCCAAGGTCGTGGGGGGTATCTATCTGTGTACGAGGCTGTCGCGATTCAGGACTTTTTCGGCCCCTGAAGCTGAAGTTGCTCGGGTGTATCGGGCAGACGCTCGACCACTCTGAGCTTTTCCGGAGCCTGGCGCTGGCGCCACAGGCGGAAGGCATTCAGTTCATCGTCGAGGGTTTTCATCAGCCAAGCGAGGACGGCGATGTCATCGAGCATGCCGAACATGGGAATGAAATCCGGGATGGCGTCCACCGGACTGAGGAAGTACATCAGACCCGCCACCACCGAAACGATGGCCTTGGCGCTGATCGCACGGTACTCGCCGCGCCAGTACGCCAGACACAACGCCTGCAACAGACGCAGATCGTCCTTCAGCTTGCCGAGACGATTGCCCTGAGCGGCGCCTTTGCTGGCCACGGCGAACAACAAGGTCGGCAAGCGACCTCGAGCCAGCAGGCGTCCGGCCAAAGGCAGGAATCGGGCGAAATTCCACGGCGCTTTCATTTATTTCTCCCGTTGAAATGTTATCCACACAAATTGTGGATAACCTTGTGAACAGAGCTGCATTTCAGCGCTGAGAGCCCCGTTTCATAAGGGCTGCGCTCAGATCGGGCGTTTTTTACTCACATAAAAAATCCCAATATTTCATTGACTTGGCGGCCCCGGGCGTCTAGCGCGGGCAACCTTAAAGTCTAGGACTGCCATGACCGGCATCGGTTCGGTCTGTTTACGCCGACCATCGTCCAGATGCAACAACGCCCCGCATAAGCGAGGCGTTGTTGTTGAAACCGGCGCAGATTACTTGGCGGCGGCGTCTTCTTTGGCTGGATCCTTGATGGCCAGCAGTTCCAGGTCGAAAACCAGAACCGAGTTGGCCGGGATTGCCGGGCTCGGCGATTGTGCGCCGTAAGCCAGATCGCTAGGGATGTACAGCTTGTACTTCTCGCCAACGTGCATCAGTTGCAGGCCTTCTACCCAACCCGGGATCACACCGCTGACCGGCAGATCGATCGGGCTGCCGCGCTCGACGGAGCTGTCGAAAACGGTGCCGTTGGTCAGCTTGCCGGTGTAGTGAACGGTCACGACGTCGGTCGGCTTAGGCTGTGGGCCGTCGGCTTTCTTGACCACTTCGTACTGCAGACCGGAAGCGGTGGTGGTCACGCCGGCTTTCTTGCCGTTTTCTTCGAGGAATTTCTTGCCGGCGGCTGCCGACTCTTCGCTCATCTTGGCCATGCGCTCTTCGGCACGCTTTTGCAGCGCGGCGAAAGCTTCGACCAGTTCTTCATCTTTCAGCTTCTGTTCTTTCTTGCCGACGGCATCTTCGATGCCCTGGGCTACCGCTTTGGAGTCCAGATCATCCATGCCTTCCTGAGCAAGGCTCTTGCCCATGTTCAGGCCGATACCGTAGGAAGCTTTTTGCGCCGGGGTTTTCAGCTCTACGCTGGTCTGCGAATCACAACCCGCGAGTACCAGGCTAACCAGGGCAACCGCCGCCGCCAACCGATGCTGTTTCATGCTATTTCCTTGTTCATGCGCCGAAAGGGCAATCGAGTAAAGCCGCGAGCTTATCAGGCCGCCACGACCAATGGCTACCGGCATGAGAGCAGGAATCTTCCGATAAGTTCAGGGATTAAAAAGCATTTGGCGAAAGGCACGATGAAGCTTCTGTCATCTTTCGCCGACAGCGATTGATGCCGCTTTCCACAACACTTGGCGTAATGGCCACTTGCCGCACAGGACTCGGCTCAGGCATAACAGCGCAACAACTCGACAAGGATGTTCATCTTGCGCCTCTTATACCGTGTGCTGACGCTGATCGTGGTGCTGCTGGGACTGGTCCTGGCGGTGGTTCTTTACTATGTCGCCAATCCGAGATTGCCCTTCCCTGCGCCCGCAAAACAGGTGCATTACCTGAACCAGTGGACTGAGCAAGAGCGCCAGACCTACTACTTCACTCCGCAGGGAACGCAGGTCAAAGGCCTTCGTTACGAATGGTTTCAGGCGCTGGAGCTGCCATTCTCGCAGCAACGTTTTGCCTCCCCGGAATACCTCGCGCGCTTCGGCTTTCTGATCGATCCGCAGCAGAAAGCCACGCCGGACAACCCGGGGAATCTGCCGGTAGGTTTCGCCCGGCACCAGAATCCCGGCAGCGCCGAGCAATATCTCGACATCACGTGTGCGGCCTGCCACACCGGTGAACTGCACTTCAATGGCCAGGCAATCCGTATTGACGGCGGCTCGGCCCAGCATGTGTTGCCCTCCAGCGTTCCTACATTGCGCGGCGGCAGTTTCGGACAGGCATTGGTCGCCAGTCTCACCTCGACTTACTACAACCCGTGGAAATTCGAACGCTTCGCTCGCCACGTGCTGGGCAACGACTACGACGCCCGCCACGAACAACTGCGCAAAGACTTCAAACGCTCACTGAACACCTTCATCAAAGTGGCCTGGAACGACACGCACCGTGGCCTCTACCCCACCGAAGAAGGCCCGGGGCGCACCGATGCGTTCGGGCGTATCGCCAACGCGACCTTCGGCGATGCGATCTCCCCGAGCAATTACCGCGTGGCCAACGCCCCGGTGGATTACCCGCAGCTTTGGGACATGTGGACATTCGACTGGGTGCAGTGGAACGGTTCGGCGCAACAACCTATGGCGCGCAATATCGGCGAGGCGCTGGGCGTCGGCGCCACCCTGAACTTCTTCGACGCCAACGGCCAGCCTCTGCAAGGCGATGAGCGCTATGCCTCCAGCGTACGTGTGCGTGATCTGCACACGATCGAAGAAACCCTGCAAAAACTGCGACCGCCAGCCTGGCCTGAAGAGGTACTTGGGCTCGTCGACAAACCCTTGGCAGCCAAGGGGCGAGCCCTGTTCGCCGAGAATTGCGCCGGGTGCCACGTACCGCGCCAGACCCAGGACGGCGAACGCTGGGTGCAACATCTGCACATGCTCCCGGTGGACGTCATCGGCACCGACCCGAACGCCGCCAACAACATTGCCAATCACCGTTTCGACCTGACCGCCCTGCAATGGAACCCGGCGGAACTCGAACAAATGGACGTGAAGTTGCACCCCAAACCCAAGGAACCGCTGGACCTCAGCCAGCTGTCAGTGGCCAAGGGACTGGCTTACGTCACCGCCTTCGTGGAAAACCGTGCGTACCGTGAAGCGGGCGTCACCGCCGCCGAAAAACCACAGCTCGACGGCTTCGGTCTGCCGATCGGCGTTCGCGAAAAAGTCGCCTACAAGGCGCGTCCGCTTGCCGGCGTATGGGCCACGGCCCCGTTCCTGCACAACGGCTCGGTGCCGAGCCTTTATCAGTTGCTGTCGCCTCAGGACGAGCGCGCCACCACCTTCTATAAAGGCACCTTCGAATACGACCCGCGCCATCTGGGCTACCGCACCGAAGCCTTCACCAACGGTTTCCTGTTCGACACCCGCATCACCGGCAACCACAACAGCGGCCACGAATTCCGCGCCGGCGAGCGCGGCAACGGCGTCATCGGCCGACTGCTGCAGCCAGAAGAGCGCTGGGCGCTGCTGGAATACCTGAAAGTGCTGGGCGGCCCGCTGGAGGCGCAACTGCCATGATCTTCAATTCCTTCACAAGACCTTCGATACTGGCGCGTTTCTGGCTCTGGCTGGGACGGTTACTGGGTAAAACCCTGTTGATCCTGCTGGTGATCGGCCTGATCGGCTGGGCCCTGACCAGCGCGTGGTTCGCCTGGCAGCACCGTGGCCCGGTGTCGGCGCTGGAGCAGATTCCAGATGGCGAAGCCGCCATGACCCAGGACGTGATTCAGACCGCCGTGCGCATCGTCGATCAGCACCGCGAAAGCACCCGCTACCTGCGCGATGCACATGCCAAGGCTCATGGCTGCGTGAAGGCCGATGTGCAGGTGTTGCCGGATCTGGCTCAGGAATTGCGCCAGGGCGTTTTCAGCGAACCGGGCAAGCTGTGGAAAGCGACGATGCGCCTGTCCAACGGCAACGCCTATCCGCAATTCGACAGCATCCGCGATGCCCGGGGCATGGCGCTCAAATTGCTCGATGTGCCGGGCAAGCAGTTGCTGGGGGACCGTCAGGGGCTGCACGAGCAGGATTTCGTGATGTTCAGTCACCCGAACTTCTTTGTCAGCGATGTCGCCGAGTATCGTCAGAATGTGGCGGCGCAGGCTGACGGCAAGAAGGTCATGGCGTTTTTTCCGGGGTGGGATCCGCGCAGCTGGCAGATCCGCCATCTGTTCATTGCATTGGCAACCCTATCGCCACCGCCGGAAAGCCCGACCCGCACGACCTATTTCTCGGTATCGCCCTACAAGTTCGGCGAGGCCAATGCCAAATTCCGGGTGATGCCGGATCCGGAGCGCTGCCCCGCTTATACCTTGCCGAAACAGAACCAGGATCTGCCGAACTTCCTGCGCAATGCGCTGAATCAACAGCTGTCCACCGACCGGATTCCGGCGTGTTTCGTTTTGCAAATTCAGCGGCAGGACGCGAACAAGTACATGCCGATCGAAGACACCAGCATCGAATGGCGCGAGCAGGACAGCCCATTCCAGACAGTGGCGCGGATCACCCTGCCCCCGCAGGACTTCGACACCCCGGCGCTGAACCTGCAATGCGACAACCTTTCCTTCAACCCTTGGTTCGGCATCGAGGCCCATCGCCCGATTGGCGGGATCAACCGCCTGCGCAAGGCGGTGTATGAAGCGGTCAGCGATTACCGCCACAGCCGCAACTCGGCGCAATAGCAGCGCCAGAAACGAAAAAAGCGACCTTCAAAGGTCGCTTTCTCATGTTCAGGCCGGCAAAAGCCAAATCCCGGACAGCAAAAAGCCCGCGCTAGGCGGGCTTTCTGTGGTGATCTGGCGTTCAGTGTTCCAGATTACCGAATATGGCGCAGCGGACGGGACTCGAACCCGCGACCCCCGGCGTGACAGGCCGGTATTCTAACCGACTGAACTACCGCTGCGCGAAACGCTTGAAACGAATGGTGGGTGATGACGGGATCGAACCGCCGACATTCTGCTTGTAAGGCAGACGCTCTCCCAGCTGAGCTAATCACCCTTCGCTTCGTTACGGGGCGCATTATGCCACAGATTTTCGTAATGTGTTGATTTAATTGAAGTTTTTTTCAAATAAATCCGAAAACCGTGAAACGACACATCCCGCATGTACAACTCGAGGCAGAAAAAAACCCGCCTTGGCGGGTTTTTCCGTGGTGACCTGGCGTTCAGTGTTCCAGGTTACCGAATATGGCGCAGCGGACGGGACTCGAACCCGCGACCCCCGGCGTGACAGGCCGGTATTCTAACCGACTGAACTACCGCTGCGCTAAACACTTGAAACGAATGGTGGGTGATGACGGGATCGAACCGCCGACATTCTGCTTGTAAGGCAGACGCTCTCCCAGCTGAGCTAATCACCCTTCGCTTCGGTGTGGCGCGCATTCTACGGAGCGACCCAACCTCTGGCAAGCACTTTTTTAAATAATTTTCTCAGCCCTTCCAAAGGCTTAGAGAAGGGTTGGCCTATGACCCGGCGAAGACAATAATGCCCCCCTTTGTATAAAGGAGAGACTCACCCCATGTGGTTCAAAAACCTGCTTATCTATCGCCTGACCCAAGACCTGCCTGTCGATGCCGAGGCGCTGGAAACTGCACTGGCCACCAAACTGGCGCGTCCATGTGCAAGCCAGGAGTTGACCACCTACGGTTTCGTCGCGCCGTTCGGCAAGGGCGAAGATGCTCCACTGGTGCACGTCAGCGGTGACTTCCTGCTGATCTCCGCCCGTAAAGAAGAACGCATCCTGCCGGGCAGCGTCGTGCGTGACGCGGTCAAGGAAAAGGTCGAAGAGATCGAAGCCGAGCAGATGCGCAAGGTCTATAAGAAGGAGCGCGATCAGATCAAGGATGAAATCATCCAGGCCTTCCTGCCGCGCGCCTTTATCCGCCGCTCGTCGACCTTCGCCGCCATCGCGCCGAAACAGGGTCTGATCCTGGTCAACTCGGCCAGCCCGAAACGCGCCGAAGACCTGCTCTCCACCCTGCGTGAAGTGATCGGCACCCTGCCGGTTCGCCCGCTGACCGTGAAAACCGCGCCGACCGCCGTGATGACCGAATGGGTCACCACCCAGCAAGCCGCCCCGGACTTCTTCGTGCTGGACGAATGCGAACTGCGCGACACCCACGAAGACGGCGGCATCGTGCGTTGCAAGCGTCAGGACCTGACCAGCGAAGAAATCCAGCTGCACCTGAGCACCGGCAAGGTGGTGACTCAACTGTCGCTGGCCTGGCAGGACAAGCTGTCGTTCATGCTCGACGACAAGATGACCGTCAAGCGCCTGAAGTTCGAAGATCTGCTGCAGGATCAGGCGGAACAGGACGGCGGCGACGAAGCCCTCGGCCAACTGGACGCCAGCTTCACCCTGATGATGCTGACGTTCGGCGACTTCCTGCCGGCGCTGGTTGAAGCACTGGGCGGCGAAGAGACTCCGCAGGGGATCTAAGCCTCTGCGCAGTCTTTGGGTTATCTTCAAACGCCACCGCTTCGGTGGCGTTTTCACATAATAAGGAACAGGCCATGCGCGCACTGGCTGCACTGAGTCGTTTTGTCGGCAACACCTTCGCTTACTGGGTTCTGATTTTCGCGATGATCGCGTTCCTGCAACCGGCCTGGTTCCTCGGCCTCAAAGGCGCGATCGTGCCGTTGCTCGGGCTGGTGATGTTCGGCATGGGCCTGACCCTCAAACTCGACGACTTCGCCGCCGTCGCCCGCCATCCGTGGCGTGTGGCGCTGGGCGTGGTCGCGCATTTCGTGATCATGCCGGGGATGGCATGGCTGCTGTGCCAGATCTTTCATCTGCCGCCGGAAATCGCCGTCGGCGTGATTCTGGTCGGTTGCTGCCCAAGCGGCACCTCATCGAACGTCATGACCTGGCTGGCCCGTGGCGACCTTGCGCTGTCGGTGGCCATCGCCGCCGTCACCACCCTCCTCGCCCCGCTGCTGACCCCGGCGCTGATCTGGCTGCTGGCCTCGGCCTGGTTGCCGGTTTCGTTCATGGAGTTGTTCTGGTCGATCCTGCAAGTGGTGCTGCTACCAATTGTCCTCGGCGTGGTCGCGCAACGCGTGCTCGGTGACAAGGTCCGCCACGCGGTGGAAGTGCTGCCGCTGGTGTCGGTGGTCAGCATCGTGATCATCGTTGCCGCCGTGGTTGCTGCCAGTCAGGCGAAGATCGCCGAATCCGGCCTGCTGATCATGGCCGTGGTGATGCTGCACAACAGTTTCGGTTATCTGCTGGGTTATTTCACAGGGCGCCTGTTCGGCCTGCCGCTGCCGCAGCGCAAGTCCCTGGCGCTGGAAGTCGGCATGCAGAACTCGGGGTTGGGGGCTGCGCTGGCCAGTGCACACTTCTCGCCGCTGGCGGCGGTGCCGAGCGCGCTGTTCAGTGTGTGGCACAACATTTCCGGGGCGCTGCTTTCGACGTACTTCCGACGGATGAGCGAAAAACAAGACCGTGAGACTCTGGCGCAACAGGCGGCCGACTGATCCCGGATCAAGGCGCGGCGCACAATTTTCGGTAGTATGTGCGCCACGCGGGGACGACCCTGCGGCTCAATCGAGTTTTCAATCTGGGGACGGCCCCGTCAATCGATGGAGGTTTTTCATGTCCTGGATCATTCTGTTTTTCGCCGGCCTGTTCGAAGTCGGCTGGGCCGTCGGCCTGAAATACACCGACGGTTTCACCCGTCCGCTTCCGACCGTTCTCACCGTTGCCGCCATGGCAGTCAGCCTTGGCCTGCTGGGTCTGGCAATGAAGGAATTGCCACTGGGCACGGCCTATGCGATCTGGACTGGCGTCGGTGCCGTGGGCACGGTGATTGCCGGGATCATTCTGTTTGGCGAATCGATGGCGTTGATTCGCCTGGCCAGCGTGGCGTTGATCGTCACCGGGTTGATCGGGCTCAAGGTCAGCGCCTGATTCACTGCCGCTATCGCGAGCAGGCTCGCTCCCACAGTAGTTCTGCATTTACAGTTCCAATGTGGGAGCGAGCCCGCTCGCGATAAGGCCCGCACAATCAACAGCTACCTGACTGTCCCGCGCAATTCCCCGACCAACGCCTGCAACTCCGCTGGCTGCGCTGCTTCAACAGCAACCGGCGAACCCGCCACCAGCGTCACCCGCGACCACAAGCGCCGGAACACTCCCTTGTTCGGATCGCGGCTGAAGAAACTTCCCCACAACCCCTGCAACGCCAGCGGAATCACCGGCACCGGTGTCTCTTCGAGAATCCGCGTCAGCCCGCCCTTGAACTCGTTGATCTCGCCATCAGCGGTCAACTTGCCTTCCGGGAAGATGCACACCAGCTCACCGTCCTTCAGATACTGGGCAATCCGGGTGAAGGCTTTTTCGTAGATCTGGATGTCTTCCTGACGTCCGGCGATAGGAATCGTCCCCGCCGTGCGGAAGATAAAGTTCAGCACCGGCAGGTTGTAGATCTTGTAGTACATGACAAAACGAATCGGCCGACGCACCGCGCCGCCAATCAGCAACGCATCGACGAACGACACGTGGTTGCACACCAGCAACGCAGCGCCCTCATCGGGAATCGCCTCAAGGTTGCGATGCTCGACGCGGTACATCGAATGGCTGAGCAACCAGATCATGAAACGCATGCTGAACTCGGGGACGATCTTGAAGATGTAGGCGTTGACGCCGATGTTGAGCAGCGACACCACCAGAAACAGCTGCGGAATCGACAGCTTGACCACGCTCAACAACACGATGGTGACAATCGCCGAGATCACCATGAACAGCGCGTTGAGAATGTTGTTGGCCGCAATTACCCGCGCCCGCTCGTTCTCGGCAGTGCGCGACTGGATCAACGCGTACAGCGGCACAATATAGAAACCGCCGAAGATCCCGAGGCCCAGCACATCGATCAACACCGCCCAGGCATGGCCGAAACTCAGCACTTCGGTCCAGCTATGGCCAACAGCGCTTTCTGGAATTCCACCGGAATGCCACCACAGCAACAGCCCGAAAACCGTCAGGCCGAACGAGCCAAACGGCACCAGGCCGATCTCGACTTTGCGTCCGGATAGCTTCTCGCACAGCATCGAACCCAGTGCGATGCCGACCGAAAACACGGTAAGGATCAGGGTGACCACGGTTTCGTCGCCGTGCATCCATTCCTTGGCGTAGGCCGGGATCTGCGTCAGATAAATCGCCCCGACGAACCAGAACCACGAGTTGCCAACGATCGAGCGCGACACAGCAGGTGTCTGCCCCAGGCCGAGTTTCAGGGTCGCCCAGGACTGACTGAAGATGTTCCAGTTAAGGCGCATTTCCGGGGTCGCCGCCGCGGCGCGGGGAATGCTGCGACTGGCCAGATAACCCAGCACGGCGATGCCGACAATCGCGGCGGACACCACCGGCGCGTAATTGGCCGACGACATCATCACCCCGGCACCGATGGTCCCGGCCAGGATCGCCAGAAACGTGCCCATCTCCACCAGCCCGTTGCCGCCGACCAGTTCATCGTCGCGCAAAGCCTGCGGCAGGATCGAATACTTCACCGGCCCGAACAGCGCCGAGTGCGTGCCCATGGCGAACAGCGCCACCAGCATCAGCGACAGGTGATCGAACAGGAAGCCGACGGATCCCACGGCCATGATGGCGATTTCTGCGAGCTTGATCAGACGGATCAACGCGTCCTTGGCGAATTTTTCCCCAAACTGCCCGGCCAGCGCCGAAAACAGGAAGAACGGCAGAATAAACAGCAGCGCGCACAGGTTGACCCAGATCGAGCGGTCACCTTCGATGGTCAGCCGATAGAGAATGGCGAGGATCAGCGACTGCTTGAACACGTTATCGTTGAACGCGCCCAGCGACTGGGTAATGAAGAACGGCAGGAAGCGCCGGGTGCGCAGCAGGTTGAACTGTGAGGGGTGACTCATCTTCCGTGTGACCCTGTTGTTTTTGGAAAGAGAAGGTAGCGAGTGGCCTGGCTACGCTTATAAGAATCTCGAACCGCGATCCAGGCCACACATTACCTAATCTTTGCAGGTTATTTCTTCAAACCTGCAATGCACGGTGAAACAAACAGCTCGCCGCGCCATGCACCTTGCAGCGTACGTTTACCGACGATCAGCCACATCACCGCCAGCAACGTCACCAGCACACAACCGACCACACTGAAGAACGTCAGGTGCAACGTGCTGCCCAGTTTCAGGGTTGCCAGCGAATAGACGCCCAACGGGAAGGTGAAGCCCCACCAGCCAAGGTTGAACGGGATGCCGTCACGCAGATAACGCACGGTGATCAACAGCGCCATCAACATCCACCACAGACCGAAGCCCCACAGCGTGATCCCGGCGACCAGGCCCAGGCCCGACGCGATTTCACCGATGCCCGACATACCGTTGGCTGCGAATATCGCTGGCGCGTCACCGCCCAGCAGCAACATGCCCAGAGCACCGGTGCCGATCGGCCCCAAGGCCAGCCAGCTGGATGCCGCCATGTTTTCGTGGGGCAGTTTGTGCAAGGCCATGCGCAACAAAAGAATGGTCAGAATGCTGAACGCCACGGGTAAGGAAAAAGCCCACAGCACGTAGCTCGTCACCAGCACCACCAGTTGCGAGTGGGCATCGGCCAGATGCGGCGCCAGCAGTCCACCACTGGCCGCCGCCACTTCTGCCGCCACCACCGGCAGCAGCCAGACGGCGGTCATCTGATCGATGCTGTGTTCCTGACGGGTAAACATCATGTAGGGGATCAGCACACCGCAGGCCAGCGACATCGCTACGTCCAGCCACCACAGTACTTCGACGAGATGAATGACGCCCTCACCCCAGCGCGGCAGACCGAACAGCAGAAAACCGTTGATGATGGTCGCCAGCCCCATCGGAATGGTGCCGAAGAACATCGAAACCGTGGAATGGCCGAAGATCCGCCGCGCCTCGTCGAAGAACAGAATCCAGCGGGCGGCGTAGGCAACGGTAAACAGCACGAACAACAGAATGTTGAACAACCACAGCCCTTCGGCCACGGCGTGCAGGCCGGGAATGGACAACGGCAATTGCGCCAGCGCCAACGCAAGCACACCGGTGCCCATAGTGGCGGCGAACCAGTTCGGGGTGAATTGGCGAATCACTTCACGCGGGTGCTGAAGCTGGCTGAATGGCTTGATGCCGGGTTTGGCGCTGTTGGGGCAAATCATCATGAACTCCTGTCCTCTGGTGAGGTTGAGCTCATGGTAGAACCGAATCGAATATCTATATAACGGGTAATATCTCTAACTGTTATCTGTTTTGCAGATATGAAGTCAGACACTGCCTTCGGTTTCGATCACCAGAATCCGAGCCGCACCCTGAGGATGAGCGACGTGTTCTGTGCCGATGGACGCGTAGAAGATGTCGCCAACATCAAGCAAGACCTGCTTCTCCTCACCTTCTTCGCGATAGTGCATGAGCACTTTGCCGTCGAGCACCACAAACACTTCTTCACCGTCATTGACGTGCCATTTGTACGGCTGATCAGTCCAGTGCAGACGCGTGGTAATGCCGTTCATGTTGGCGATGTCGAGCGCGCCCCAGGCGCGCTCGGCGGTGAAGGTCTTGCTGCGGATGATCTTCATGCGTCGGTCCGTGAGAAGAAGGGGCTGGCCAAGGCTAACCGAATCCAGAGGTGTTATGGAGCGCTGCAGGTCTTGGCCGCTTGCGCGCGGAAACTCATCAGCAGCGCACCAACTGCCAGCACAATCAGCACCGCGCCATATACATCAGTGGTGGCCAGCAGGCCCACGCTATGGGTGAAGTGCCCGGCCAGCAACGCCGGCAGGCAGAACGCCAAGTAACTCAACACATAGAACGCCGACATCAAACCGGCACGCTCATGAGGCAACGCCAGCGGCACCAGGCTGCGCACCGCTCCGAGAAAACCAGAGCCAAAGCCACAACCAGCCACCAGCGTGCCGAAGAAGAACAGCGACAGACTGGCGCTGTGCACGCCCAGCAGAATCAGCAC
This sequence comes from Pseudomonas sp. R45(2017), assembly GCF_002112305.1. Classification (NCBI taxonomy): domain Bacteria; kingdom Pseudomonadati; phylum Pseudomonadota; class Gammaproteobacteria; order Pseudomonadales; family Pseudomonadaceae; genus Pseudomonas; species Pseudomonas sp. R45(2017). The sequence continues at coordinate 15,037 of NZ_NEHH01000007.1, forward strand.
GATACCGGCCGGCAGCAGACTCGCCCCAAGTTGTAGCGCCCGAGAGGCGGGACGATTGCGCAAGGTGAAGATCATCAATGCACCGGTCACGGTCAGCGCCGCCACGGTCGCGCCGCCGATCAGGTTGGAGGTGGAGCCAGTGGCCGTGCGTACCAGAGACGGTGCCAGCGAGGCATAAAAACCGCCGAGCGCCCAGGTCGCGGTATTCAGCGGCAGTACCCGCCAAAGCGTCGAACGCGCCTGCACCGGCACATGCAGGGTCGGCCGCAACGAGGCCCATGCCCCGGCCTGCGGCGAGACGCTTTCCGGCAGACGCCAGACATAAATGCCCTGCAACACAAACAGCGCGAGCAGCAACCAATAGGTCAACTGCAACGGCGCCGGGGCGAACTCGGCCAGCAAGCCGCAACCCATGCCGCCCAATGCCATGCCCAGTAACGGCGCAACGCTGTTGATCAGCGGTCCTTGCTGGCGATCAGTGTCCAGCAGCGTCGCGCTCAACACCGCGGTGGCCATGCCGGTGGCGAAACCTTGCAGCACTCGCGCGCCGATCAGCCAGCCCACGCTGTCCGCGTAGATAAACAGCAGCATCGCCAGCGCATTGAGCGTCACGGCGGTGAAGATCACCGGTTTGCGTCCCAGGTGATCCGACAGCGAACCGACCGTCAGCAACGCGGCCAGCAGACTGAGAGCGTAGACGCCGAAAATCAGGGTCAATACCGCTGCCGAAAAATGCAGCTGATCCTGATACAGGTGATACAACGGCGTCGGCGCAGTGGAAGCGGCGAGAAAACTCAGTAAGGTGATCGCCAGAAACCACAGGCTGGAACGATGGGAAGCAAGGCTGGTCATGGGCACACTCCGCAAAAGCTAATTTTTTGCTTTTGCGGAGTGTGCTCTCGGCTTGCGCTTAAAGCAAATTCTTTGTGTTAAGGTCTGCCGCATGGCTATTAAAGAAGGTTTACGCCCTGGCGGTCGCAGTGCCCGGGTGCAGGAGTCGATTCACTCGGCAGTCCGCGCGCTTCTGCAAGAACAGGAGCGCTCGACGGTGACCGTCCCGCAAATCGCGGCGCGGGCCGGGGTGACGCCGTCGACGATTTACCGGCGCTGGGGAGATCTGGCGGCGTTGCTGGCTGATGTCGCCCTCGCCCGCATGCGCCCTGATAGTGAGCCGGCTGAAACCGGCAGCCTGCGTAGCGACATCCGCGCATGGGCCGAACAGTATCTCGACGAAATGAGTTCGGAGCCCGGACGCAACATGATGCGCGACGTGCAGGCGAGCGCGACGCCGGGCTATTGCGTAACGATCATCGGCGCGCAACTGCAGACCATCATCGAGCGCTACCCCAAGGAAACGGCGCCGAACGCGGATCGTCTGATCAATCTGGTGGTGTCCCCGGTGGTGTTCCGCATTCTGTTTTCGGCAGCGCCGCTGGAAGTCGAAGAACTGCACCGCTTGATCGACATCGCGCTCAAACCGGACTGACCCCAGAACTGCCCGGTTCTGTTCCTGCGACACCCCGCCGCGCCACGACCTTGGTCGACACTGACTAACCGTCGCGCCCGTGCGAGACTGTCTGACCGGGCGCAAGTCCGGTCGTTTTCTGTCGGGAGTGTTCCATGTCGTTGTCCACCGGGCTGATCGCCGCCGTCGCCCTGGCCTATATGGCCATCATGTTCGCCATCGCCTTCTACGGCGACCGTCGCAGCGCACCGCTGCCGCCACGGGTGCGCGCCTGGGTGTACAGCCTGTCGCTGGCGGTCTACTGCACCAGCTGGACGTTTTTCGGCGCGGTCGGTCAGGCGGCCGAACAGCTGTGGTCGTTCCTGCCGATCTACCTGGGGCCGATCCTGCTGCTGCTCGGTGCGCCGTGGGTGCTGCAGAAGATGGTGATGATCAGCAAACAGGAGAACATCACCTCCATCGCCGACTTCATCGCCGCCCGGTACGGTAAATCCCAGTCGTTGGCGGTGGTCGTCGCGCTGATCTGTCTGGTCGGCGTTCTCCCTTATATAGCCTTGCAACTCAAAGGCATTGTCCTCGGCGTAAACCTGCTGATCGGTGCCGGCGCCGACGCCATGGGCACCCGCGCCCAGGACACGGCGCTGATCGTGTCACTGGTGCTGGCGCTGTTCACCATCGTTTTCGGTACGCGCAACCTCGATGCCACCGAGCACCACCGGGGCATGGTGCTGGCGATTGCTTTCGAGTCGCTGGTCAAACTGTTCGCCTTCCTCGCCGTCGGCGCCTTCGTCACCTACGGGCTGTATGACGGCTTCGACGACCTGTTCAATCAGGCGATGCTCGCCCCGCGCCTTGAGGAATACTGGAAAGAAACCATCAACTGGCCGTCGATGGTGGTGCAGACCGGCGTGGCGATGATGGCGATCATCTGCCTGCCCCGGCAGTTCCACGTGACGGTGGTCGAGAACATCGACCCGCAGGATCTGCGCCTGGCCAAATGGGTGTTCCCGGCCTACCTCGCACTGGCCGCGTTGTTTGTCGTCCCGATCGCCCTGGCCGGTCAGATGATGCTGCCCAGCTCGGTCATCCCCGACTCTTTCGTTATCAGCCTGCCATTGGCCCAGGCTCACCCGGCGCTGGCGATGCTGGCGTTTATCGGCGGTGCATCGGCCGCCACCGGCATGGTGATCGTGGCGAGTGTGGCGCTGTCGACCATGGTCTCCAACGACATGCTGTTGCCGTGGCTGCTGCGCCGCAACAATGCCGAGCGGCCGTTCGAAGTTTTCCGCCAGTGGATGCTCTCGGTGCGCCGGGTCAGCATCGTGGTGATTCTGTTGCTGGCTTACGTCAGCTACCGCTTGCTCGGATCGACCGCGAGCCTGGCGACCATCGGCCAGATCGCTTTCGCGGCAGTCACTCAACTGGCCCCGGCGATGCTCGGCGCGCTGTACTGGAAACAGGCCAACCGCCGCGGCGTGTTCGCCGGCCTCGCCGCCGGCACGTTCCTGTGGTTCTACACCCTGATCCTGCCGATCGCTGCGCGCAGCCTCGGCTGGTCGCTGGACAGTTTCCCCGGGCTCGCCTGGCTGCACAGCAACCCGCTGAACCTGCCGATCACCCCGCTGACCCAAGGCGTGGTGCTGTCGCTGGCGGGCAACTTCACGTTGTTTGCCTGGGTATCTGTGCTGTCGCGCACCCGGGTGTCGGAGCACTGGCAGGCCGGACGTTTTATCGGTCAGGAGATCAGCGCACGGCCGAGCGCCCGCTCGATGCTGGCGGTGCAGATTGATGACTTGCTGCAACTGGCCGCGCGGTTTGTCGGTGAAGAACGCGCGCGGCAGAGCTTCATCCGCTTTGCCTATCGCCAGGGCAAAGGCTTCAACCCGAATCAGAACGCTGACGGCGAATGGATCGCCCACACCGAGCGATTACTGGCCGGTGTCCTTGGCGCCTCTTCGACGCGAGCTGTAGTAAAAGCCGCCATCGAAGGTCGGGAAATGCAGTTGGAGGACGTCGTCCGGATCGCCGACGAAGCCTCGGAAGTGCTGCAGTTCAACCGTGCGCTGCTGCAAGGCGCCATCGAAAACATTACCCAAGGCATCAGCGTGGTCGACCAGTCGCTGAAACTGGTGGCCTGGAACCGGCGCTATCTGGAACTGTTCAACTATCCGGACGGTTTGATCAGCGTTGGCCGACCGATTGCCGACATCATTCGCCACAACGCCGAGCGTGGTTTGTGCGGCCCCGGTGAAGCAGAAGTTCATGTCGCCCGGCGCCTGCACTGGATGCGTCAGGGCCGCGCCCACACGTCTGAGCGGCTGTTCCCCAACGGCCGGGTGATCGAGCTGATCGGCAACCCGATGCCCGGCGGCGGTTTCGTCATGAGTTTCACCGACATCACCGCGTTCCGCGAAGCCGAGCAGGCTTTGACCGAGGCCAACGAAGGGCTGGAGCAACGGGTCAGCGAACGGACGCAGGAACTGTCGCAACTCAACGTCGCGCTGACCGAAGCCAAGGGCAATGCCGAGGCGGCCAACCAGTCCAAGACCCGTTTCCTCGCCGCCGTCAGCCACGATCTGATGCAGCCTCTGAACGCCGCACGGCTGTTCTCTGCCGCCCTCTCCCATCAGGAAGACGGCCTGAGCGGCGAAGCGCAGAAACTGGTGCAGCATCTGGACAGCTCGCTGCGTTCGGCCGAAGACCTGATCAGCGATCTGCTGGACATTTCCCGTCTGGAAAACGGCAAGATCAACCCGGATCGCAAGCCGTTCGCGGTCAATGAGCTGTTCGATATTCTCGGCGCGGAGTTCAAGGCGCTCGCCCAGGAACAGGGCTTGAGCTTCCGGGTACGCGGAAGTCAGTTACGCATCGACAGCGACATCAAACTGCTGCGGCGCATTCTGCAGAACTTCCTCACCAACGCATTCCGCTACGCAAAAGGCCCGGTACTGCTGGGCGTGCGTCGACGAAAAGGCGAAATCTGTCTGGAAGTGTGGGATCGCGGGCCGGGGATTCCGGAGGACAAACAGCAAGTGATCTTCGAGGAATTCAAACGCCTCGACAGCCACCAGACCCGCGCCGAAAAAGGTCTGGGCCTGGGTCTGGCGATCGCCGATGGTCTCTGCCGCGTGCTCGGCCATACCTTGCGCGTGCGCTCATGGCCGGGGCGCGGCAGCGTGTTCAGTGTCCGCGTACCGTTGGCCAAAGCGCAGACGGTACAGCCGGCGGCGGCGGTGGAAATCAATGGCAAATTGCACAGCGGCGCGCAGGTGCTGTGCATCGACAACGAAGACAGCATTCTGATCGGCATGAACAGCCTGCTCACGCGCTGGGGCTGCCAGGTCTGGACCGCACGCAACCGCGAAGAATGTGCGGCACTGCTCGACGACGGCGTGCGGCCACAATTGGCATTGGTGGACTATCACCTTGATCACGGCGAAACCGGCACCGATCTGATGGCCTGGTTGCGCACAAGGCTGGGCGAACCGGTGCCCGGCGTGGTGATCAGCGCCGACGGGCATCCGGAAACCGTGGCCCAGGTTCACGCAGCGGGGCTGGATTACCTGGCCAAACCGGTGAAACCGGCGGCGTTGCGGGCGTTGTTGAGTCGCTATTTGCCGCTCTAGCAGAGCGGCTTATTCAGGCAGTTCGACCAGGCCGTCGGCATCGGTCATTGCGCGCTCCAGCAGGTCTGCGGGCAGGCTTTTGCTGGCCCGCGCGCCGAGCAGCTTGAGCTGTTCGCTGCGGCTGACCAGGTTGCCCCGCCCTTCCGTCAGCTTGTTGCGCGCCGCGCTGTAGGCCTTGTCCAGTTGCTGCAAGCGATTGCCGACTTCGTCCAGATCCTGAATGAACAGCACGAACTTGTCGTAAAGCCAACCGGCGCGCTCGGCGATTTCCCGGGCGTTCTGGCTCTGGCGCTCCTGCTTCCACAGGCTGTCGATGACTCGCAAAGTGGCCAGCAGCGTGGTCGGGCTGACGATCACGATGTTGCGGTCGAAGGCCTCCTGAAACAGCGTCGGCTCGGCCTGCAACGCGGCGGAAAACGCCGCTTCGATGGGCACGAACAGCAAGACGAAATCGAGACTGTGCAAACCTTCCAGACGTTTGTAATCCTTGCCGGCCAGGCCTTTGACGTGGCTGCGCAAGGACAGCACGTGCTGCTTCATGGCGATCTGGCCGATGGCATCGTCGTCCGCCGCGACGTATTGCTGATACGCGGTGAGGCTCACCTTGGAGTCGACCACCACCTGCTTGTCGCCCGGCAGATAAATGATCACGTCCGGCTGGAAACGCTCGCCGTCCGGGCCCTTGAGATTGACCTGGGTCTGGTACTCGCGGCCCTTCTCCAGCCCGGCATGCTCAAGCACACGCTCGAGAATCAGCTCGCCCCAGTTGCCCTGAGTCTTCTGGCCCTTCAGGGCGCGGGTCAGGTTGGTCGCTTCGTCGCTGAGGCGCAGGTTCAGTTGCTGCAAACGCTCCAGCTCCTTGGCCAGCGAAAAACGCTCGCGGGCTTCGGCCTGATAGCTTTCCTCGACGCGTTTTTCGAACGACTGGATGCGTTCCTTCAAAGGATCAAGCAATTGGCCGAGGCGCTGCTGGCTGGTTTCGGCGAAGCGTTGTTCGCGCTCATCGAAGATCTTGCCGGCCAGTTCGGCGAACTGTGCGCGCAGCTCGTCACGGGAACCTTGCAGGTCATCCAGGCGTTGTTGATGGCTTTCCTGTTGCTCGCGCAATTCGGCATTCAGCGAAGCCGCTTGGGCGTCCAGGCGCCGTAACTCGGCTTCTTTGTTGGCGCGTTCGAGGTTCCAGGCATGGGCAGCGTCACGGGCATCATCGCGCTCGATCTGCAACAGCTCGACTTCCCGGCGCACGGCCGCGAGATCAGCTTGTTTGGAGGCGTTGGCCTGGCCGAGATCGGCGATTTCATCGCGGCAGGCTTCAAGTTGAGCAGTGAGGCCGTCTTGGGCCATTTGTGCCATGGCCAGCCGCTCTTCGAGCAAGGCGACTTCAGACTGGTTCTGACTGGCCCGGCGTTGCAGTTGCCAGGCCAGCGCCAGCAGCGGCACGGCCGCGCCTGCCAGCCCCAGCAGGATGCTGGTCAAGTCCATCGCCATAGTGATTCCCGCCGATCCGATAAAGCCTGAAGGTTAACCAAGGCGTCTGGTCTTGGACAGCTCAGTCTTCGATCAGGCCGAGTTCCTGTTGCGCGCGGCGGTCACCGGCGCGGGCGGCCTGACGCAACAGGTCCTGGCCGATCCGGCGATCCCGGGCATTGCCGCACTCGCGGCACATCAACTGGCCGAGGCGACTTTGCGCGGCGACCACCCCTTCCCGGGCCGGTTGCTTGAGCAGGCGGCCGGCGAGGTGCTTGGCATTCTGGCTATCGCCCAGGCGCGGGCTGTCCAGCAGCCATTCGGCCACGCGCACGGAAAATCGCTTGGGAGCGGTAACACGAAGGGGTTGGGAGGTAACAGATTCTGGAGCTGAACGAAACTTCATAAAGCACTGTGGGACAGATCGGAAGGCGCGCCACTCTACTCTTTTTTTCGCACAGGTAAAGTCGAAAAAAACCCGGCACGCCCGTGCTAGAGCAAGCGCTCGGGACAATCCACAGAAGCTGTGGATAACTCAGTGGACAACCGCCCTCCAGTCGCCGCAAAGCCTTGTGGAATGGGGCTCGCAGTCAAACTGACGATTTTTTCACCAGTTAAAAAAAGCGATGTTTTTCATTGACTTAAACTTTCGATGCAGGCAGCCATCAGGGTCAGGATCGTTGTGACAGCGCCGTTACAGTCCGCGCAACTAATGTGCACAAGTACCTGTTACGCGGTTATATCGATGCGCCTTTTCGGGTCGTTTTGGCATTCGGACTGGGGATAAGCGCCTGCGCCGAGCGTTCGCATCTGTCGGGTAGTGGCGACCGACGGTCGTTTAGCAAGCCAGATCGGGGCAGGCGCGGAGTTCGGGCACCGCGCCCGGGAATTTTTTTGATGACCGGGTTTGCCTTCTTCAGACCGTTCCGTTAGTATCCGCGGCGTTAGTACCAAGCTGAAAGTCAATTCCGGTCGAACAAACCCCCACAGTCAAGTTTCTCTTACATAGACCTTCACTGAAAAAAGCGGGATCGACCCCTCGATGGTTTCCAGGTAAATCTTGCGACGACACAGTCTTTGAATCGAATGCAAAGAGTGTTGCGAAGACCACTTACTCTGACCGAACCAACCTGCAAATTGATCAGGATCTTCACCAAGGGCCCAGAACCTCTGCCCTCGATGTGTTGCCTGTCCTCCTAAGTACCTACCTGCCAGCCCAAGCGCGCCAACTTTTATAGCGCTCGAACTGGCTGCCTTGTTCCAGTCGGGTTCTTCGTTCGACCAATGGTGGTTGACGTTACTGGAACGTTTTAACGTTGCACGGTTCTTATCCGTGTCATTTGTAGGAACACCTAATAACTATGTCGACTCAAATCCAGACTCAGGATGCCATTCGCACCCTAACCAACGCTTTTGCCCCAATGAACTGCCTGATCATGGCCGCTCGCAAAGGCTGCTTCAGCTTCACCGTGGTCAATGAACACGGGATCGCCCGCCACAGCGAGCGTCTGTACCCCGATCAATACTCCAGCGCCGAACCGCTGCAGGCCGTGATTGATCGCACCCGTCAGGCATTGATCGCCTGAGAGGCCGAAATGGCTGCAAAAGCAAAAGCCCCGCTGAGAACGCGGGGCTTTTTATTGCCCGATGTTTCACTTCTGTCACTTTCTGCCTAATCACTAACCGATATAACGGTTATAACGCCTCGCCGGAAATATTTTAAAAACAGGCCTTTACGTCGCGAATATGACACTACACTTCAACTCAAGCGGCGTGATCCGCTTCCGGCGAGCCTGAGTCGATCCACAGCTGCCAAGCTCCCCTTCAGGTCTCGCCGCCCGATAACAAGATCCGAGGGTTTTATGGGTATCGCTGCCAGCGAACTGTGCCGCTACGTGATCCGTCCCACGCTGATCTACCTGGGACGCCACTGCGCAACTGCCGAATCCCTTCTGCTGGGCATTGCTGCCAGCCAGTCCGCCCTCGGTTCCGCCCTGCATGACCGCCGTGGCCACGGCCTGTACCGGATTGCCGAACACCGTCACCAGGCCCTCTGGGATCATTACCTGGCGCTGGACCCGGAACGCGCCAGCCTGGTTCGCGGCCTCGCCAGCCAACATGCATTTCTCAGCGGGCCGCACCTCGAACTGACGGTCAACCTGCGTTACGCCACGGCCATTGCATGGCTTCTGGTGGAAGAACAAAACCCCATCCTCCCCGAGCCGGACGATCTGCTGGGCATGGCGCGCATCTGGCGTCAGACCTTCCAGCCTCAAGGTCGTCTGCGCGATTTCACCTGCGCCTGGCAAACCTGTGTTTCACCGCTGAATCAGGTCGCTTGCTGACCCGCCGGTTTCACAACATCGCCCAACGGGTCGCGAATCTGGTCGGATTGTCCTACAAAACCGCTCTAACTCAAGGCATACGGACTATAGCGCTGGGACGAAAATGTTGGTAATTTTCGCCCCGGTGATCACCAGGAGTTCTAATAATGAAAAAAGTCATGCTCAAAACCACCCTTAGCCTTGCCGTAACCGTGGCATCCACCCAGATCTTCGCAGCTGGCTTTGCCATCAACGAACACAGCATCAGCGGGATGGGGACTGGGTACGCCGGGCGATCTTCTTCTGCCGACGACGCAAGCACTGTTTACGGCAACCCTGCCGGCATGTCGCGCATCACGCGCGAACAAGTCACTGGCGGTGTTGCATTCCTCGACGCAAAAACCGATATCAGCGATGGCAGCTCCAGCCCTAACGGCGGCAGCAACAAAGGCGATATGGTGCCCTTCACCTCCGTACCTATGGGCTACTACGTCAAGCCGATCGACGAGCATTGGGCATTCGGCCTGGGTGTGTACGTACCCTTCGGCCTGATCACCGACTATGAAAACGGCTTCGCCGGCCGTTACTTCGGCAGCAAGTCAGAAGTCAAGATCATCACCTTCCAGCCAACGATCAGCTACAAGTTCAACGATGTCGTGTCGATCGGTTTCGGCCCGACCATCAACCGCATCGACGGGTCGCTGGAATCCAACCTGTCGATTACCCAGGCACTGCCGGACGGCAAGGTCAAGATCAAGGGTGACGACACCGCGCTGGGCTACAACATCGGCGTGCTGGTACAAGCTACCGATACCACTCGCCTGGGTCTGACTTACCACTCGAAAGTCGACTACAAGCTCGAAGGCAACACCAAGGTCAACTACGGCGCACTGGCGGCAGTCGGTCTGGGTGCCAACCAGAAGTACGACGCTTCGCTGAAGATCACCACGCCAGAATCCGTGGACCTCTCGGTCACTCAGGCGATCAACGATCGCTGGAACGTCTACGCCGGTACCACCTGGACCCGCTGGAGCCAGCTGGAAAAGATCACCGTCAAGAACTCCGGTGTACAGCCGCTGCTGGCTGGCCAGTTCGGCGAAATTACCGAAGAACAGAACTGGCATGACACTTGGGCTTACGCCATCGGTACGTCCTACCAGCTGAACAAGGAATGGGTACTGCGTACCGGTCTGACGTTCGACCAGTCGCCGACCAACAACGTCGACCGTTCGCCACGCATCCCGACCGGCGACCGGACCATCTTCAGCATCGGTGCCGGCTGGAGCCCGACCGAAGACCTGACCATCGACGTTGCCTACTCGTACCTGAAGGAAGAGAAGGTCAACATCCGCAACGAAAACGATCGCGGCCAGACCTACAACTCCCAGTATGAAAACTCGGCAAATGGCTTCGGTGTCGGCGCAACCTACCGCTTCTGATGCTGTACGGCGAGGCTGAGCTCCTTACCATTTGAGGCCTCGCCCATTAAAAAGCCCCGCTCTCTTCACAGAGGCGGGGCTTTTTGATGGGCGTCGATCAGGGTTTCAGCGGCTGGGAGGCAATGGCTTTCTCGATGGCTGCGAGAAATTCCGGATCATCCGGTTTGGTCAGGCTGGAGAAATTGGCGATCACCTTGCCCTGGCGGTCGATGACGTATTTGTAGAAATTCCACTTCGGTGCGCTGCTCTGTTTAGCCAGCACCTGGAACAGGTGAGTCGCATCGTCACCCCGGACCTTCTGTGGCTCGGTCATGGTAAACGTCACGCCGTAGTTGGCGTAGCAGACCTTGGCGGTCTCGGCGCTGTCCTTGGACTCCTGCTTGAAGTCATTGGAGGGCACGCCGAGCATTTCCAGGCCTTGGGCCTTGTAGCGCTGATTGAGCGCTTCCAGGCCCTCGAACTGCGGCGCGAAACCACAGAAGCTGGCCGTATTGATCACCACCAGCGGTTTGTCGGCGTAGCGCTGACACAGGTCGATGGATTCCTTGGCCCGCAACTTGGGCAACGAACCTTGCAACAGATCCGGACAGTCCGCGGCCTGGGCCAGTCCGGTCAACGCCATCAGCAACGCGGGAACAGCACACCAGCGCTTGAGCATGTCGGGCATCCTTGAGCAATCGTCAGACCTCGACGTTACTCGCCCTCCCGCCGGTCTAGCAAGCACCCATGCCCAACTGCATCAGCGCCAGCCCGCCCTGATGCCAGCCCCACCACACCAGCGCCAGCAACGCGGCGCCGAGTGCGGTGACGACGATCTGCGGCCAGAAACGGTTCATGCAGCGCTCGCACGCGGTTGCAGGCGCTCGACCGGACGCTCGCGCACCGGCCAGTTCAGCGCTGCCGCCAACAGGCTCAAAAGAATCGCTACTTGCCAGATCAAGTCATAACTCCCGGTCCGGTCATACACCACCCCGCCCAGCCAGCCACCGAGGAACGACCCCAACTGATGGAACAGGAACACGATACCGCCGAGCATGGACAGGTTTCGCACGCCAAACAAGGTTGCCACCGTACCGTTGGTCAACGGCACCGTCGACAGCCACAGGAAGCCCATGGCCATGCCGAACAGATAGGCCGAGGTCGTCGTCACCGGCAGCCACAGGAACAGCACGATCACCACGGCGCGCAGCAGATAAAGTCCGGTCAGCAGACGCGGTTTAGACATGCGCCCACCGAGCCAACCGGCGGTGTAAGTACCGAAGATGTTGAACAGACCGATCAACGCCAGCACGGTGGTGCCGACACTCGCCGGCAGATGCTGATCGACCAGATACGCAGGCAAGTGCACGCCGATGAACACCACCTGAAATCCGCAGACGAAGAAGCCGAACGCAAGCAGCCAGAACCCGGAGTGCGAACACGCCTCGCGCAGGGCTTCGGACAGGGTTTGTTCATGGCCGAGCACCGGCAGCGGCTTGTCCTTGAGCATGCTCACCAGCGGCACGATCAGCGCCACCAGCAAGCCCAGCACCAGCAACGCCGCCGACCAGCCGAGCCAGCCGATCAGCCCGAGGGTACCCGGCAGCATGGCGAACTGGCCGAAAGAACCGGCAGCACTGGCGATGCCCATGCCCATGCTGCGTTTCTCCGGCGGCACAGCGCGGCCGACCACGCCGAGGATGACCGAGAACGAGGTGCCGGACAGACCGATGCCGATCAGCAAGCCGGCGCTCAGGGACAGACCCAACGCCGTTTCCGACAGCCCCATAAACACCAGGCCCAAGGCGTAGAGCACACCGCCGATCAGCACCACTTTTGCCGCGCCGAAGCGGTCGGCCAGTGCGCCGGTGAACGGTTGCGCCAGGCCCCAGATCAGATTCTGCAAGGCGATGGCAAAGGCGAACACTTCACGGCCCCAGCCGAACTGGGCACTCATCGGCGACAGAAACAGCCCGAAACCGTGCCGCACGCCCAACGACAACGCCAGAATCAGCGCACTCCCCAGCAACACCCAACCGCACGTACGCCACATCGAACTCATTGTTATTCTCCAGTCGCGGGTATATACCCGCTTAGATTCGGAAAAAACCGGCCCTCAGGCCAGTTCATCCAACAGCCGCAGCAAGGTTTCACGCTTCTCGGCACCCAGTCGGTCGATCAACCGCTGTTGCGCCGCTTCCCAGGCCGGCAAAGCTGCTGCCAGGCGTTGTGCACCGGTTTCGGTGAGCCGGACGATGCGGTTGCGCATGTCCTCGCCCTCGGCCAGCGCCACCAGCCCCTCGCCTTCCAGCACCCGCAGATTGCGCCCGAGGGTGCTGCGATCAAGGCCCATCGCCTCGGCCAGTTCGGAAATGCTCGGCTGATCCAGACGCTGCAGGTTGCACAGCAAAGAATACTGGGCAACGTTGATCCCGAAGCCGTCGAGAGCGCCGTCGTAATGCCTGCTGACGCCACGCGCGGCGCGTCGCAGGTTGGTGCACAAACACTGAGAAGGAAGCATGATGCGTGTATATACCCGCGACTGTGTTAAATCAAGTTACAGATCAAAGTTACTTATCAAAACAAGGCCAGCCCGACCAGCACTGACATCTCCAGCAATTCCAGCAACGCACCGGCCGTATCACCGGTGGTTCCGCCCAGTCGCCGCACCATCAAATGCCGCAGCCAGATGAACACGACGACCGCCAGCAGCAACGCCACGACAGCATTGAACCCGGCGATCACCACGCACGCTGCCGCACTCACCGCCAGCACCTGCCAACCCGTCTTGCGTGGCAGATAATCGGCCAGCGCCTGCCCCAATCCACCGGCCCGCACATAAGTCGTGGTGAGGAACAGTCCGAGCAGCGCCGCACGCCCGATCAGCGGCACGATGATCAACGCCATGCCCTGCTGTTGTTCGATCAAGGCCAGCAACGCGGCGAACTTGAGCAGCAACACCAGCACCAGCGTCACCACCGCGATCGGCCCGCTGCGCGGATCCTTCATGATCGTCAGCGTACGCTCACGATCACCGAAACCGCCGAGCCACGCGTCAGCGCTGTCCGCCAGCCCATCGAGGTGCAGCGCGCCACTGAGCAGCACCCACACCGTCAGCAACAGCGCCCCGTGCAGCAGCAATGGCGCGCCCGCCAACGCAATGTTCAGCGCCCAGAGAATCACCCCGAACAGCAAGCCCACCAGCGGATAAAACAGCAGCGAGCGGCCGAGCTGTTCAGGCGCCGGCATGCCCGGCAGACGAATCGGCAGACTGCTGAGAAATTGCAGGGCGATCCACAGAGGCAACATGTCAGAGCACTTCCCTGAGCGAACCGTCGGCCTCGACGATCAGCGAAAACAGCGCGCCGTGAGCGACTTCGACATTCAGCAGTTGTTCACGGGGCAAACCACGGGCCCGCGCCAGCAACAGACGCATGACGCCGCCGTGGCTGACCAACAACACCCGCTCGCCCGCGTGTGCCGCATGCAGTCGCATCACCGCCGCCAGCACCCGCGCAGAAAAATCGCTGACCGACTCCCCCTGCGGCGGGGTAAAACCATAGGGATCAGCCCAGAACAAACCCAGCGCCTCGGCATCGGTTTCCATCAGCGCCGCCGCGCTCTGCCCTTCCCAGGCACCGAAATGCAATTCTTGCAGATTCTTGTCCAGTGACACCGGCAGATCACGTTGCGCGCTCAACTCTTCAGCAAACCGCGCGCAACGCTGCAACGGCGAACTGACCAGCCGATCCCACGGCCCCTGCCCGCTCACCGCCTCGCGCATCTGCGTCCAGCCTTTTTCGGTCAGCGCGTCGTCGAGGCTGCCGCGCAGGCCGCCGCCGAGTTCGGTTTCACCGTGGCGCAGCAGGTCCAGACGCAAGGTCATGCCGGGCGATCCGCCACTGCGGCTTCGGCGAAGGTCGCCATCTGCCCGTGCAGGTCACAGGCCAGACGCAGCAACGGCACCGCCAGCGCCGCGCCACTGCCCTCGCCCAGACGCAGACCCAGTTCAAGCAGCGGCTCCGCGCCAAGGGTTTCCAGCACATGGCGATGGCCCGGCTCGGCACCGCGGTGACCGAACAGCAGCCACTCACGGCAAGCCGGATTCAGACGCACCGCCACCAGCGCGGCGACCGTGCAGATAAAACCGTCCACCAAAACCGCCACACCTTCCTGCGCACAGGCCAGATACGCGCCGACCAAAGCCGCAATCTCGAAGCCGCCGAGATTGAACAGAGTCTGCAGTGCATCACCGCGCCGTGCCGCATGCAGCGCCAGCGCGCGCTCGATCACCTGCGCCTTGTGGCTGACGCCTTCGGCATTCAACCCCGTGCCGGGGCCGGTCAGGTGTGCCACCGGGCAATCGAGCAAGGCACACGCCAGCGCACTGGCGGCCGTGGTGTTGCCGATGCCCATTTCACCGCCGATGAACAATTGCGCGCCCGCAGCCTTCGCGCGCAGCACGCTGTCGCGACCGCCCTGCAAGGCGAGTTCGCCCTGGGCCTGAGTCATCGCCGCGCCCTTGGCGAAATTCGCCGTGCCCGGGCCGATGTTCAGGTGACGCACGCCCGACAAGTTCAACGACGGGTTCACAGTGCCCAGATCCACTACTTCCAGCTGCGCGCCGAGTTGCCGCGCCAGCACGCTGATCGCCGCGCCGCCGCTGACAAAGTTCAGCAGCATCTGCCCGGTGACTTCCTGAGGAAACGCGGAAACCCCTTCGGCGACAACGCCATGGTCGCCGGCAAAAATCGCGATCCAGACCTGATCGAGTGTCGGCTTGACCTGGCCCTGCAATCCGGCCAGTTGCACCGCCACCGATTCAAGCTGCCCGAGAGAGCCGGCGGGTTTGGTCAATTGCTGCTGACGCGCCGCGGCGTTTTGAACGGCGTCCGTATCCACCGGTTTGCATGGGTTCAGCCACCAGGCTTGGGTCATAACGCAGGTCCTTTCAGAGTCAGGGGCAGGCCGGCGACCGTCAGGACGACTCGCTGACAACGCTCGGCCAGAGCTTGATGCAGCCAACCGGCTTCATCGACGTAGCGGCGAGTCAATTCGCCCAGCGGCACGACACCCATTCCGGTCTCGTTGCTGACAAAAATGATTTCACCCGGCAGCGACGCCAGGCATTCGAGCAGGGCTTCGCGTTCGGCGGCGAGGCGTTCGGCGTCGTCGAGCATCAGCAGATTGGTCAGCCACAGCGTCAGGCAATCCACCAGCAGGCAACGCTCGGCACTGGCGGTTTCGCGCAGGACACGGGCCAGTTCCAGCGGTTCTTCGATCAGCCCCCATTCAGCGGGACGGCGGGCGCGATGATGAGCGACACGATCATTCATCTCGCCATCCAGCGGCTGGCTGGTAGCGATGTATGTCACGGCCAGCGCGCTGTCAGTGGCGAGTTTTTCGGCCAGACGACTTTTGCCGGAGCGGGCGCCGCCGAGGATCAACTGGAGCATGGGGAGATTCCACAGAGTTCACGTAACAGCCCGGTATCCAGGTGCTTCTCCACCAGATCCGCCAGCCGCTCGATATCGCGTTCGCGCAGGCCGTGGTAATCCACTTCCTGTACATCGTTCAGGCCGGCCCAGCGCAACAGCGCCGCACTGGCCGCCGGCGATTCGAACAGGCCATGCAGGTAGGTGCCGAAAATCTGCCCGTCGAGACTTTGCGCGCCGTCGCAACGACCGTCGTCCAGATGCACAGCAGCATTTTCCAACGCAGTTCCTGTCGTCACGCCGGCATGAATTTCATAACCGCTGACCTCGGCATCTTCCAGCGCCAGACGCCCGCGCACATTGCGCAATTGCTTCTCGGCTTCGAGCTGCGTTTCAAACGCCAGCAGCCCCAGACCGGCGCTGGAACCTGGCGCGCCTTCAAGGCCCAGCGGATCGTGCACCTGCTCGCCGAGCATTTGCAGACCGCCGCAGATCCCCAACAGCTTGCCGCCGTAACGAAGGTGACGGCGGATGGCCGATTCCCAACCATTGGCGCGCAGATACGCCAGGTCACTGCGCACGCTTTTCGAGCCCGGCAGGATGATCAGGTCGGCGGGTGGAATTGTTTGTCCGGGCCCTACGAATTGCAGATCCACCTGTGGATGCAGACGCAGCGGATCGAAATCGGTGTGGTTGCTGATGCGCGGCAGCACCGGCACCACCACTTTCAGGACTTGCTCGACCTTGTCGGTCTGGCGCTGGTCGATGCCGTCCTCGGCTTCCAGATGCAGGTCCATCACGTACGGCAGCACGCCCACCACCGGTTTGCCGGTGCGCTGTTCCAGCCAGTCGAGGCCCGGTTGCAGCAAGGCGATGTCGCCGCGAAAACGGTTGATGATGAAGCCTTTGACCCGCGCCTGTTCGCTCGGCGACAGCAGTTCCAGCGTGCCCACCAGATGGGCAAACACCCCGCCACGATTGATATCGGCGATCAGCAGCACCGGACAATCCACCGCTTCGGCGAAGCCCATGTTGGCGATGTCGCCGGCACGCAAATTGATCTCGGCTGGCGAGCCCGCACCTTCGACCATCACCAGCGGATAGGCGGCGCTCAAGCGCTCGTGGGAAGCGAGCACGGCCTGCATGGCGATGGCTTTGTAGTCGTGATAGGCGACGGCGTTCATGCTGGTGACCGCGCGGCCGTGGATGATGACCTGGGCGCCGGTGTCGCTGTTGGGCTTGAGCAGCACCGGATTCATGTCGGTGTGCGGTTCGAGAAACGCCGCCTGGGCCTGCACCGCTTGCGCGCGACCGATCTCGCCGCCGTCGGCAGTCACCGCGCTGTTGAGCGCCATGTTCTGCGGCTTGAACGGCACAACGGCGACACTCTGACGGGTGGCCCAGCGGCAGAGCGCCGTCACCAGCGTACTTTTGCCGGCGTCGGAGGTGGTGCCCTGCACCATTAATGTGGTCATGCTGGTTTTTCCATGGAGCAATGCTTGGCGAATGCTTGCAGGGCTTGCTCAAGGCGCGCCTCGTCGGCGGCATCGGCGGGCAGCCCGAAACGCAGGCTGCTGTTGTGCGCGAACAGGCGCAGGAGAATGCCGCGACGAGCCATGAATTCGTGCAGCGCGGCGGCTTGTTCGGTGATCAGCCACTGAAACAGCGCGCAGCCGCCCTGCGGTTTGAAGCCGTGGCGCTCAAGCAGCGCAGCCAATCGTTCGCTGGCCTCGTCGCTGCGGATCCGCTGGCGGGTATGGCCTTCGGTGTCGCGCAGACAGGCCTGGCCGAGTACCCGGGTCGGCCCGCTGACTGCCCAGGGCCCGACCTGTTCGGCCAGCAACCTGAGCATTTTGCGCTCGGCCAGCACGAAGCCCAGCCGCACACCGGCCAGACCGAAAAACTTGCCGAACGAACGCAGCACGATCAACCCCACTTGATGCGCATGCGGGGCGAGACTCAGCTGCGGCGTGTTGTCCATGAACGCTTCGTCGACCACCAGCCAGCCGCCGCGCTGGGCCAGCCGTGCGTGCCAGTCGAGCAGACGCGCCGGGGTCAGGTTCAGGCCGGTGGGATTGTTCGGATTGACCACCACCAGCACGTCGAGGCTGTCGAGAAAGAAATCGACTTCCTGCTCCAGCACCTCACGCACGATATAGCCGCTGCGCCGCCAGGCTTCGGCATGCTCGGCGTAACACGGTGAGAGCACACCGACCTTACCGGCGCGGCGCAATCGCGGCAGCAGTTGAATGGCCATCTGCGAACCGGCCACCGGCAGCACCTGGCTGGCACCGTAATAATCGCAGGCGGCCTGCTCCAGACCGTCATCGTTTTCCGGCAGGCGCGCCCACGCCCGCAGCGGAATCTCCGGGACCGGAAACGGCCATGGCGCCAGACCCGTGGACAGGTCGAGCCAGTCTTCTTCCGCGATGCCGTATTCGAGCGCCGCCCTGCGCAACCGGCCACCGTGCTCAAGCATAGAATTCAGCCCCCACGCAGAGAATCAGCAGCCATAACCATACCCCGCGCTGGACCAATTGCCAGCCGCGATCAATGGAATCGGCATCCGCCGGCACGCCCTCGCCCAGTTGCGGACGCTCGTGCAGCTCGCCGTGGTAAATCGCCGGACCGCCCAGCTCGACGCCCAAGGCACCCGCCCCGGCGGCCATCACCGGGCCGGCGTTCGGGCTGTCCCATTTCGGCGCCTGAGTGCGCCAGCATTTCAACGCGAGTCGGGTTTTGCCCAGCAGCGCGTAAGTCAACGCCACCAGCCGCGCAGGAATGTAGTTGAGGACGTCATCGATTTTTGCCGCCGCCCAGCCGAAACGCTCGAAGCGTTCGTTGCGATAGCCCCACATCGCGTCGAGCGTATTGCTCAGACGATAGAGCACCACGCCCGGCGCACCAGCCACGGCAAACCAGAACAGCGCAGCGAACACCGCATCGCTGCCGTTCTCCAGTACCGATTCGGTGGCGGCGCGGGCGACGGCGGTACTGTCCAGCTCATCGGTCTGACGGCTGACCAGATAACCCACGCGCTTGCGCGCCTCTTCCAGATCATCGGCGCGCAAGGCCTTGGCGACCGGCTCGACGTGCTCACCCAGGCTGCGCATGCCGAGGGCGCAATACAGCGCAAGAATCTCGACGATCCAGCCCACGTAAGGCGCCCATGAAAACGCCGTAGCCAGCAGGGTCAGCGGCAACACCGCGATCACCCACGCGGTGACACCATGGCTGCGCCAACCACGACCAGCGCTATTGAAACGTTGCTCGATGCGCCCGGCGAAATTGCCGAACGCCACCAGCGGATGCCAGCGTTTCGGTTCACCCAGCAGCGCATCCAGCGCAACCGCGGCGACACTCAACAACGCCACACTCATTGACTCACTCCCCAAAAATTTTCATACAGCAGCTCATTGAGCGGACGCGCCTGCGCCCACCCTTCGAGTACCAGCATCGGCGCCGGATAGAATTCCTTGACCGGCCCCAGGCAAAGCACCGCCAGCGGCTTGGCCCCGGCCGGCAGTTTCAGCAGATCGGCCAGCGCCTGTGGCTCGAACAGCGACACCCAGCCCATGCCCAGGCCTTCGGCACGCGCGGCGAGCCAGAGATTCTGGATTGCGCAGGACAACGACGCCATGTCCATTTCCGGCAGCGTGCGACGACCGAAAATATGCCGCTCGCGATCGTCCATCAACGCCGCGACCAACACTTCGGCGCAGTCGTTGATGCCTTCGACCTTGAGCTTCATGAATTCGTCACTGCGCTCGCCGAGGGCTTCGGCGGTGCGCACGCGCTCCTCTTCAACAAGGTTCTGGATCTGGCCACGTAGCGCGCGGTCGCTGATACGGATGAAGCGCCACGGCTGCATCAGGCCGACACTCGGCGCCTGATGCGCGGCTTCAAGCAAACGGCGCAACAGTTCAGGCTCGACCGTGCCGCCGCTGAAGTGGCGCATGTCGCGGCGTTCGGCGATGGCGCGGTAGACCGCTTCGCGCTCGGCGTCAGTGAAGGCGTTGTCGGTCATGGCACCAACAGTGCGGCAATCGCCGACGGATTCGACGGGAAGTAAAAATGCACGTACGACGCGGTCATCCGTCCTTGCCGATACACCGCTTCGGCACCGCGCCCGCCGTTGGGGCTGTGGCCACGGGCAATCGGCGTCAGTTCGGTGGTGGTCAGGGAATGGTGATAGGTGTGGCCGCGCAGCATGCCTTCCGGCAGGTCGACCTCTTGCAGCGCCAGTGCGGCGAGGCGCTTTTGCATCACGGCGTCGCCACTCAACAAGCCGACCAAATCAGCGCGGGTGCCTTCGACATCGGTCAGTGAGTCGAGCAGGTAGAGCATGCCGCCACATTCGGCAAGCAGCGGTTTGCCAGCGGCGTGATGCGCGCGGATCGCTTCGAGCATGTCGGCGTTCTGCGACAAGGCAACGTGGTGCAATTCCGGATATCCGCCGGGCAGGTACAAGCTGTCGGCATCGGGCAATTGCGTATCGCGGATCGGCGAGAAGAAACTCAACTCGGCGCCCATCGCCCGCAACAGATCAAGACTGGCGCCGTAGGTAAAGGCGAAAGCTTCGTCGCGGGCGACGGCGATGCGCACGCCTTCGAGCAGCTTTTCGGTCTCAACGATTGCTGGCGCGGCGAATTCCACGGCCGGTGGCAACGCTACCTCGCAAGTGCCGGCCAGCGCTTCGGCGGCGGCGTCGAGGCGCACATCGAGGTCATTGAGTTCGCTGGCCTGCACCAGGCCGAGATGGCGGCTCGGCAGTTCGATTCCGGTTTCCCGGGACAACGCGCCGTACCAGCGCAGGCCTTCGGTGAGGCTGCCTTCAAGCAATTGCGCATGGCGCACGGTGCCGACGCGGTTGGCCAGCACGCCGGCGAACGGCAAGTCCGGCTGATAGCGCGCCAGGCCTAGCGCCAGTGCGCCGAAGGTCTGCGCCATGGCCGTGCCGTCGATCACGCCGAGCACCGGCACACCGAAATGCCGCGCCAGATCGGCGCTCGACGGCGTACCGTCAAACAAACCCATCACGCCTTCGATCAGGATCAGATCGGCTTCCGCGGCGGCTTCCCACAACAGGCGACGACTTTCCTGCTCGCCGACCATCCACATGTCCAGTTGATAGACCGGCGCACCGCTGGCGCGCTCGAGGATCATCGGGTCGAGAAAGTCCGGGCCGCACTTGAATACGCGGACCTTGCGACCCTGATTGCGATGCAGACGGGCCAGCGCGGCGGTGACGGTGGTCTTGCCCTGACCGGAAGCCGGCGCGGCGATCAGTACCGCCGGGCAGTGACGTGGTTGATTCAAAGTTCGACGCCTTTCTGCGCTTTGATGCCGGCCTGGAAGGCGTGCTTGATCATGCCCATTTCGGTGACGGTGTCGCCCATCTCGAGCATTTCCGGCTTGGCAGCGCGGCCGGTGACGATCACGTGCTGCATCGGCGGACGCGCTTGCAGATCGCTGAGTACCTGATCCAGATCGAGGTAACCGTGCTTGAGGGCGATGTTCAGTTCATCGAGCACCACCAGACCGATCGACGGATCACGCAGCAGTTCGCGGGAGACTTCCCAGGCCGCTTCGGCGGCGGCGATGTCGCGCTGGCGGTCCTGGGTTTCCCAGGTGAAGCCCTCGCCCATCACATGAAAACGCACTTGCTCGGGGAAGCGGCGGAAGAACAGTTCTTCGCCGGTGCTGTTGCGGCCCTTGATGAACTGCACCACGCCGCACTGCATGCCGTGGCCCATGGCGCGGGCGAGCATGCCGAATGCCGAGCTGCTTTTGCCTTTGCCGTTGCCGGTCAGCACCAGCACCAGACCGCATTCGTCTGGCGAATTGGCGATGCGCTCGTCGATCACGGCTTTTTTGCGCTGCATGCGCGCCAGGTGGCGCTCGTCGCGTTCGGGGGAATCAGTCATGGGGGAGCTCTCCGTTGAGGCTGGATAACGGCGGGCAGGCACAAGAATAGACGGCAACAAGCCTGGCATCGCCCACCGTGATGCCGCTGGATGGATCAGGCCGGTCTCCGGGCTCATGAGCGGCTGGTGCCTGGCTGCGCGCCTTCCCGCTGTTAAGCAGTGGCATCAGACGCAGCTTTTACTCATTTACCGTTGCGGGGGCAGCGCCGGGATCGTGAGGGTTCTTCGCTTGCAGACCCGCCTCACCGGCTTCCCTGTTTCACTCTGTCGACATGCGCCACAGAGCACCTGAAACAAGCCGCGAAGGTTAGAGGGTTGGGGGTGGAGCGTCAATTGAAGAGGGGCTTGTGCGGCGAATAACTGCCGCCGATCAATTAACTGACGCCAATCTTGTGCCACACTGCCATGAATGATATCAAAGAGCCATGCTTTTTGACTGCAGAGAGCACATCACAATAACAAGGGAGAGCACCATGCAAGGCATGATCATCAGCAATCCGCGGCTGGAATTCCTGCGCCCGGTGCTGGAACGCTGGTTTGACTGTATCGACCGCTACAACGCCGTGCGCGGCGACAATGACACACCTTATTGGCACGACGAAAAAGCCAACCTCGGCCTGCTGTCGGCCGCTGCCTGGATGGCCGAACTGGTCACCCTGCGCGACACCGCCACCCGCAAACAAAACGAAGAAGGCGAGCGCAATGCCCGCGCCGACCTGTTTATCGCTGGCGCCGAGGATCGCGCCTTCATTCAGGCCACCCAACGCTGGCCACGCGTCACCAGCCTGAATCTGACGCAGGCCCTGGCGGATATCACCAGCGACGCCAAGCGCATCAGCTACGCCAGCGACCTGAAACTCGGCTGCCTGTTCGTGGCCCCGCAAAAGGCCCAGCACAGCGCCAGCCCGGAAGAACTGCAGGACATGGTCGACGACCTGCAAAAGGAACACTCCTGCGCCGTCGCCTGGTACTTCCCTTACGCCTACCGCAAATTGCGCAGCGAAGCCGGCAACTATCACCCCGGCATTGCCGTGCTGTTCAAGGAAGCCCGCGGCTGAGGGTTGAACCATCGGGCTTGTGCGCTTCTCTATGTTTAGGAATGCATTCATAGGGAAGATCAGCAATGCGCAAGCCCCAGCTCGTTTTCGTCATCATGATCGCCGGAGGGCTCGCCGCCTGTGGTGAATCCTCCAGCCTGCAAGTTACCGACGGCACCGGTCCATCACCGAAACTGCCCGAACCGAACAAGACCCTGATCCCGACGGTGAACATCGCCCCGGCCATTGGCTGGCCGGCCGGCGCGAAGCCGACGGCAGCGGCAGGCACTCAGGTGGCGGCTTTCGCCGAAAATCTCGATCATCCGCGCTGGCTCTACGTACTGCCGAACGGCGATGTACTCGTGGCAGAAACCAACGCCCCGCCAAAACCGGACGACAGCAAGGGCATTCGTGGCTGGGTGATGAAAAAGGTCATGGGGCGTGCCGGTGCTGGCGTTCCCAGCCCGAACCGCATCACCCTGCTGCGCGATGCCGATCATGACGGCGTGGCCGAGACCCGCACGGTGTTCCTGCAGAACCTCAACTCGCCGTTCGGCATGACCCTGGTCGGCAACGATCTGTACGTGGCAGATACCGATCGCCTGCTGCGCTTCAACTACGAGCCCGGCGCGACCGAAATCAAGAGCCAGCCAATCAAGGTCGTCGACCTGCCGGGCGGGACGCTCAACCATCACTGGACCAAAAACGTCATCGCCAGCAAAGACGGCAGCAAGCTGTACGTCACCGTCGGCTCGAACAGCAACGTCGGCGAAAACGGCCTCGATCAGGAAGAAGGCCGCGCGGCGATCTGGGAAGTGGATCGCGCCACCGGCAACCACCGGATTTTCGCTTCGGGCATCCGCAACCCCAACGGCCTGGCCTGGGAGCCGCAAAGCGGTGCGCTGTGGACTGCCGTCAACGAACGCGATGAGATTGGCAGCGATCTGGTGCCGGACTACATCACATCGGTCAAGGACGGTGGTTTCTATGGCTGGCCGTTCAGCTACTACGGCCAGCACGTTGATGTGCGCGTGGAACCCCAGCGGCCGGACATGGTGGCCAAGGCCATCGCTCCGGACTACGCCGTCGGCCCGCACACCGCATCACTGGGGCTGACCTTCGCCGAGGGCAATCGCTTGCCGGCACAGTTCAAGGAAGGCGCATTCATCGGCCAGCACGGCTCGTGGAACCGCAAGCCGCATAGCGGTTACAAGGTGATCTTTGTGCCGTTTGCCGCCGGCAAGCCGAGCGGAACGCCAGTGGACGTGCTGACAGGTTTCCTCGACAAGGACGAGAACGCTTTGGGTCGCCCGGTCGGCGTAGTGATCGACCAACAAGGTGGATTGCTGGTAGCCGATGACGTGGGTAACAAGGTGTGGCGGGTGTCAGCGACCCGCTAGTGTGTTGCCGGCATAAAAAACCCGTGGGAGCCATTCAGCTCCCTCGGGTTTTTATGTATCTGGGTTACGGGTTATGCGCCAGATGCTCTGGCTGCAAAACGCGCTTGGCGCTCAGATAGGCTTTCTGCCAATACGATTTCGACAGGCTGTCCAGCTTCACCGTGCCGCCGGTGGCCGGCGCATGAACGAAGCGCCCTTCCCCGACGTAGATCCCCGCATGGCTGACCTGTGAGCCGCCATTGGTGGCGAAGAAAATCAGGTCGCCGGTCTGCAGCCCTTCCTTGCCGACATTCGGCGCCTGCATGACGATCATCTCGCGGGTCGAACGCGGCAGGCTGATGCCGGCGGCATCGCGGTAGACAAAGCCGATCAAGCCACTGCAATCAAATCCGGAGTCCGGGGTATTGCCGCCCCAGCGATAAGGCGTACCCACCAGCCCGAGCGCGCGGAACAGCACGTCTTCGGCAGCGGGTGAAAAGGTCTGAGAGGATCCGAACACGATCGGAGCACGAACCACCGGCGCAGGTGGCGGAGTGCGGCTGGCGCAGCCGCTGAGCAGCGCTGCGAAGAACATCAAGGCAAAGCGGGCCGACATCGTCATATGCAGAACATCCTGATCTGGCTGAGGCTTTGACTGCCGATTCGACAGAAAACAAAACCGCCTGCGTTGGGACGCAGGCGGTTTGCCATCAATATAGAACAGGATTCTAGCGGCTACGCGGCAAACTTCAAGTAAGACTTTAACTTCACCTTGTAAAGTTTAAGTTTATTGCCTCGGAAGGGCCGCTTTGTCGCCACGAGCGTGGCGACAATCGAGTGATTACTTGCGAGCGGTAACCACGGTTGGAGCGTTCGCCAAAGCGCGTTTGGCTTCGATGAAGGTCTTGCTCCAGTAGCTGTCGCCCAGGCTGTCGATGCGAACACCGCCGCTGCGACGAGAGCTGGAATGGATGAACTGGTTGTCGCCCAGGTAGATCCCGGCGTGGCTTACACGACCGCGACGACCATTGGTGGCGAAGAACAGCAGGTCGCCCGGCTCGAGGTTGCTGCGCGAAACCAGCGGCGCATCAACGTTGATCATTTCGCGGGTGGAGCGCGGCAGGTTCATGCCGGCTTCTTCGCGGAACAGGTAGCCGATGAAACCGCTGCAATCGAAACCGGCTTCAGAGGTACCGCCGAAACGGTAACGGGTACCGATCAGGGACATGCCGCGTTCGAGGATGCTGTCGGCCAGAACCGGAAGCTGGTAAGGCTTCTTGCCGTTGAAGTCGGCCAGTTCTTTTTCGGTGTCCAGCTCTTCCTGGTAAATAACGGAAGACTGGGCGGTGGCAGAATTTTTAGCCTGTTGTTGCTGCTCTTGATTAACAGGTGAATGAGCAGCGCAACCGAACAACAGGGTGACGAGTGCGAGAGGCACGAGGGGTGCGAAGCGCTTTAGCATGGGCACGACCGTGGCTGATAGTTGTAAAGAAGCCGAGACTATGCCCGCTATCAGCCTCATTTGCAAATTCAATCGATCTTTTTGTGACTTCCCGGTTTCTCGTTAACATCTAAGCGCTTAAGCCTATTTGAATCGAGACGCGGCCTGTGCAACCCACAGGAAAGCGGGTTTTCTGGCGCCTGAAATATGCCGAAACCGGCTGAAAGCCCCGGTTTTACCAGCCCAGGGTTTCTTTCAGGAAGGGAATGGTCAGCTTGCGCTGAGCCTGCAAAGAGGCCTGATCGAGCTGCTCCAGCAGATCGAAAAGCGCGCTCATGCTGCGGGTACCGCGAGTCAAAATAAAATGCCCGACTTCGTCGGTCAGATGCAGACCGCGACGGGATGCGCGCAATTGCAGGGCACGCAATTTGTCTTCATCGGAGAGCGGACGCATCTGGAAGATCAGCGCCAGGGTCAGGCGCGATTTCAGGTCGGCGAGTTTGATCGGCAGTTCACGCGGCGAAGTGGACGCCGCAATCAGCAGACGCCGACCGCTGTCACGCAGACGGTTGAACAGATGAAACATCGCCTCTTCCCAGTCCGCCTTGCCGGCAATCACCTGCAAGTCATCCAGGCAGACCAGTTCGTACTGTTCGAGGTTGTCGAGAATTTCGATGCCGCGATCCATCAACTCGGCCAGCGGCAGGTACACCGCAGGTTCCCCCATCTGCTCGAAGCGCAGGCACGCGGCCTGCAACAGATGCGTACGCCCTACCCCGTGCTTGCCCCACAGATAGATCAGGCTTTCGGTCCAGCCGGCGTCGGCTTCGCATAGACGCTCGACATAGCCGAGTGCAGCGGCATTGGCGCCTGGGTAGTAGTTGATGAAGGTGGCGTCGTCACGCAGACGCACACCTAGGGGCAGCTGAATCGGTTTCATGCTGACTGAACAGTTCCCAAGGAACCGTTAGTGGCCTCTGTGTAAAGTGAGCGAAGTTTATACCCGTGAAGCGGAGCGCACAATGCGACAGACCCCAAGCAAAATCAAAGGTTTGCGTTAACGTGCTGGTTTTATGACAGTTTCTTTGGCGCCATGGCCTGCATGAGACGGGCCAACCCGGCAATCCACCGGGCAGCCCGCGCGTCACGATTACAACTCCGGCTCATCCACCCCGCTATAGATGTCGGAATCCTTGTACAGATCGTGAACGTGTCGCACCAGCACCATGATCACCGCCGCCACCGGCAAAGCCAGCAGCACCCCGGTGAAGCCGAACAGCTCGCCACCGGCCAGAATCGCGAAGATCACGGCCACCGGATGCAGACCGATCCGGTCCCCCACCAGCAATGGCGTCAGCACCATGCCTTCCAGCGCTTGGCCGACCATGAACACCGCCACGATTCCGATCATCGGATACAGATCGCCACCAAACTGGAACAGCCCGGCAATCAACGCCGCACCGATGCCGATCACGAACCCCATGTACGGCACAATCGCCGCCAGCCCCGCGATCAGACCGATCAACAGGCCCAGTTCCAGCCCGACAATCATCAGGCCGGCCGCGTAAATCACGCCCAGCGCCAGCATCACCAGCAACTGCCCGCGCACGAACGCGCCCAGCACTTCATGACACTCACCCGCCAGCGCCACCACGCGCTCTTCGCGATCACGGGGCAACAGGCCGCGGATCTTGGCCATCATCACGTCCCAGTCGCGCAGCAGGTAAAAGCTCACCACCGGGATCAGCACCAGATTCGCCAGCCAGCCGATCAGCGCCAGGCTCGAAGCCGTCGCCTGACTCAGCACTACACCGACGATGTCGGTGGTCTGGCCCATGTGTTCGCTGATCGCGGCCTTGACCTTGTCGAACTTCCAGAAGCCGTCCGACAGCCCCAGCTTCGATTGCGCCCACGGCACGGCGGTGTGTTGCAACCAGTCGAGCATTTGCGGCGCCAGCTCATACAGCCGCAGCAATTGCTTGGCGAGCATCGGCACCAGCACCAGCAACAGCGCGGTGACGATCAGGGTGAACAAGGCGAACACCGTGATCACACCCCAGGTGCGGGACAACCCCAGGCGCTCCAGACGATCAACGAGCGGATCGAACAGATACGCGAGCAACAGCGCCACCAGAAACGGCGTGAGGATCGGATGCAGCAACCAGACAAACGCGCAAAGCAGGAGCACCCCACCGAGCCAGAACCAACGCCGCGTATCGGCCATGTAACACTCCATTGCTTATATATAAGAAAGAAAACCTACCAGCGGAACCGCAAGGACGGCGCCGCCGGTGTCGGCGTCGGCGCAGCAACTGGCGGCGCCCCGGCGACCGCAGGCTGAGGCGCAGCGACCGGAGCCGGCGCCTCGGCCGGAAGTTCCTGCAACTTCGCCAGCGACAATTGCGCTCGCAATTGATCGGCACTGCCGTTGACCCGATAGAGGATGCGATCGGCATCGACACTCTGCAGACGCACGCCGAACGGTTCGAGTAACCGCAGCAGCGCTGCGTAGTGCTCCAGATTCATGCCCTGCACTTCCAGGGTCTGCTGGCCGGACGCGCCCGGTTTGGCAACAAAGCGTGGCGCCAGACGTTCAGTGACCGCCAGCATCACCGCATCGGCCACCGCGGCCTGATCCGCGCCCTGCACGTTGCCCGCCTCTTTTTTGTCGCCCAGCCACAATTGCCATTTGGCCTGCCATTGCCCGCTTTCTTCGCGGGCATGCACAGCAAGCAAGGCGTCAGCGTTGTAGCGCTCGGAAGCGTTGCGCAGCGGCGCCGGGTCGGCTCCCTCGAGCGCCGGCGCCGTAGCGACCAATTGCTCACTCAAGTCCGCCAACGGCAGGCGCAAAGGCAATCCACGGTGCTGGGCCGCACGGCGCAACGGCGCGGCGCTGGCCTGACCGTCACCCACCAGACTCGAACCCTCGGTCGAATCGTTCAGCCACCAGCTCAGGATCGAGGGCCGGTTGGCACCCCACAGCGCCAGCCCGGCGCGGCGCAACGCCTGCTCGGTGGTTCCCGGATCGAAATCGACTTTCAGCACTTCCGGCGGCCCAGCATCGAAACCGAACTGACTGATGATCTGCTGCGGATCCTTGCGAACCGGCGCCAGCCCCGGGTTCTGCGGGGCTTTCGGGTCGCCGGTCAGCCGCAGCACCAGCGTATCCAGCGCAGCCTGGGTCGCGCGATCACGCTCCTCCGGCGACTGACCCGTGACCGGTTCGCGCACCTGATAAAGACCTTTGAGATTTTCGGCCTGGCTCGCCAGGCTGATCAGAGACAAGCCACCTACTAACAGCCATTTACAAAAACGCATGGAGAATTCCCGTCGACAAGAGCGGCTGGAACAGGCCGCGTGCACCGTTGTGGCAAGCCTGTGACCACAGGCCGTCGCAAAACATTCACACGCGGTCGGTAAGTTTTTGCACAGTCCTAACGATAGACGGTTCCTTATACAGGCACCCGTGATGTCGCCCACAGCGTCAATTGCAAAATTTTTCCACCGATATGCCCCTGCCCGTCGGCGTGAGGATGGCCGCTGCCCCTCAAGCCTGATAAAATCGCGCGCCTTCGCAGACCGGCAACAGCCGGGCACCCCGAACTTCGCGTGAGGCAATCGCCCCTGTCGGATTCGGCGTTCCCGCTGAACTCGGTCGTTACCCCTGAATCCCCTCCCCTAAAGGCCTGGATCATGAGCAAGCAACCCTCCCTGAGCTACAAGGACGCCGGTGTAGACATCGACGCCGGTGAAGCATTGGTCGAACGCATCAAGAGCGTCGCCAAGCGCACTGCGCGCCCGGAAGTCATGGGCGGCCTGGGCGGTTTCGGCGCCCTCTGCGAGATCCCGGCCGGTTACAAACAGCCGGTGCTGGTTTCCGGTACTGACGGCGTGGGCACCAAGCTGCGCCTGGCGCTTAACCTGAACAAGCACGACAGCATCGGCCAGGACCTGGTCGCCATGTGCGTCAACGATCTGGTGGTGTGCGGCGCCGAGCCGCTGTTCTTCCTCGACTACTACGCCACCGGCAAGCTGAACGTCGACGTGGCCGCCACTGTGGTCACCGGTATCGGTGCAGGCTGCGAACTGGCTGGCTGCTCGCTGGTCGGCGGCGAAACCGCTGAAATGCCTGGCATGTACGAAGGCGAAGACTACGACCTGGCCGGCTTCTGCGTTGGCGTCGTGGAAAAAGCCGAAATCATCGACGGCTCGAAAGTCGCCACCGGTGACGCCCTGATCGCCCTGCCATCGTCCGGTCCGCACTCCAACGGCTACTCGCTGATCCGCAAGATCATCGAAGTGTCCGGTGCCGACATCGAAACCGTTCAGCTCGACGGCAAGCCACTGACCGAACTGCTGATGGCCCCGACCCGCATCTACGTGAAGCCGCTGCTCAAGCTGATCAAGGACACCGGCGCCGTCAAGGCCATGGCCCACATCACCGGTGGCGGCCTGCTGGACAACATCCCGCGCGTTCTGCCAAAAGGCGCTCAAGCCGTGGTTGACGTGGCCAGCTGGAACCGCCCGGCCGTCTTCGACTGGCTGCAAGAGAAAGGCAACGTCGACGAAACCGAAATGCACCGCGTGCTGAACTGCGGCGTGGGCATGGTGATCTGCGTGGCTCAGGAACACGTTGAAGTGGCCCTGAACACCCTGCGTGACGCCGGCGAGCAGCCTTGGGTCATCGGTCAGATCGCTGTCGCTGCCGAAGGCGCGGCTCAGGTCGAACTGAAGAACCTCAAGGCTCACTGATGTCCCAGACCTGTGATGTCGTGGTGCTGTTGTCCGGCACCGGCAGTAACTTGCAGGCCCTGATCGACAGCACGCGGACCGGCGACAGCCCGGTCCGCATCGCTGCGGTGATTTCCAACCGCGCCGACGCCTACGGCCTGCAACGCGCCAGTGACGCGGGTATCGCCACCCGCTCGCTGGATCACAAGGGATTCGAGGGCCGCGAGGCCTTCGATACCGCGCTGATCGAACTGATCGACGAATTCAACCCCAAACTCGTGGTACTGGCCGGCTTCATGCGCATTCTCAGCGCTGACTTCGTCCGTCACTACCAGGGTCGCCTGCTCAACATCCACCCGTCGCTGCTACCCAAATACAAAGGGTTACACACGCATCAGCGCGCGCTGGAAGCCGGCGACGCCGAACACGGCTGCTCCGTGCACTTCGTCACCGAGGAACTCGATGGCGGACCACTGGTCGTACAGGCAGTAATACCGGTAGAGTTGCACGATTCGCCGCAAAGTCTGGCGCAACGGGTTCACGTTCAGGAACACCTGATCTACCCGATGGCCGTACGCTGGTTCGCCGAAGGACGGCTGAGCCTCGGCGAGCAAGGTGCTTTACTGGATGGCCAGCTACTCGGGGCCAGCGGTCACTTGATTCGAAACTAGGAGATTTTATGCGTCGCGCCCTGCTCTTCGCTTGCGCTCTGCTCGCCCTGCCTTTTGCCCAGGCGGCAGACCTTCAACCGTTCTCCGCCAGCTACACCGCAGACTGGAAGCAGTTGCCCATGAGCGGCACTGCAGAACGCAGTCTGACCAAGGAGGCCAACGGCGTCTGGAAGCTCAGCTTCAAGGCCTCGATGATGATTGCCAGCCTGTCCGAGGAAAGCACCCTCACCCTGGACAAGGACACCCTGCTGCCACAGTCCTACCACTTCGAACGCGGTGGTCTGGGCAAGGCGAAAAAGGCTGACCTGGACTTCGACTGGGCCAACAAGCTGGTGACCGGCACCGACCGCGGCGACGCGGTGAAAATCCCGCTCAACCGCGGCATGGTCGACAAATCCACCTATCAACTGGCGCTGCAGCATGACGTGGCCGCCGGCAAGAAAAGCATGAGCTATCAGGTGGTCGATGATGGTGAAGTCGATACCTACGACTTCCGCGTGCTGGGTTCGGAGAAAGTCGAAACCAAGGCTGGCCAGATCGATGCGATCAAGGTCGAGCGCGTCCGCGATCCGACACAAAGCAAGCGCATCACCGTCCTGTGGTTCGCCAAGGACTGGGATTACCTGCTGGTTCGCCTGCAACAGGTCGAAACCGACGGCAAGGAGTACAACATCATGCTCCTCGACGGCACGGTCAACGGCAAGACGGTCAAAGGCAGCTGATTCAACGAAAAGCCCCGCAAACGCGGGGCTTTTTTTTCGCCTGTCGAACGCTGATCAAACCGAGAACTTGGCGACCATGCTGTTCAGGTCCACCGCCAGCCGCGACAACTCCTGACTCGCGGCGCTGGTCTGATTGGCCCCTGCAGACGTCTGCATCGCCAGGTCACGGATGTTCATCAGGTTGCGATCAACTTCCCGCGCCACGGCCGCCTGCTCTTCCGACGCACTGGCGATCACCAGATTGCGCTCGTTGATCAAGGTGAACGCCGAAGCAATTTCCTCCAGCGCCACGCCAGCCGCCTTCGCCAACTCCAGGGTCGAGCGCGCCCGGACATTGCTCTGTTGCATCGAGCTGACCGCCGAATCGGTGCCCTGCTGGATGCCGCCGATCATCTGTTCGATTTCCTGCGTCGACTGCTGAGTGCGATGGGCCAGCGCCCGCACTTCGTCCGCCACCACCGCAAAACCCCGCCCGGCATCCCCCGCCCGCGCAGCCTCGATCGCCGCGTTCAACGCCAGCAGATTGGTCTGCTCGGCAATCGAGCGAATCACATCCAGTACTTTGCTGATGCTGTAGACCTTCTGCGCCAGATCCTCCACCTGCGCGGCATTGGCGGTGACATCGTCCGCCAGCAACTCGATGGACGATACCGTCTGCTGGACCTGCTCGCGACCATGCTGGGCAATGCGATCAGACTCACGGGAAGCCTCGGAAGTCGCGACGGCATTGCTCGCCACCTCCTCCACCGCGGCGGTCATCTGATTGACCGCCGTGGCCGCCTGTTCAATTTCCAGACTCTGCTGGTGCAGCCCTCGCGTGGCGTCTTCGGTGACGCAGCTCAACTCCTCCGAGGCCGAAGCCAGTTGACTGGAGGACTCCGAGATCCGGCGGATGGTGTCACGCAGGTTGTGCTGCATGCTCTTGAGCGCGTGCAGCAGCCGCGCCGGCTCGTCCTTGCCGGAAATGCTGATATCCCCGGTCAGATCGCCGCCGGCCACCACTTCCGCCACATTGAGCGATTGCGACAGCGGCAGCACGATGCTGCGGGTCAGCAATAACGCCAGCGCGATGGTAATCAGCGCAGTGATGCCGATCATCACCCCGACCCACACCCGCGAGCTGGTGAACACCAGCCGTGCGGCCTCTGTGGCGAGGTTGGCGTTGTGCTTGTTCAGTTCGACCAATTCACGCAGGGTCACTGCAATCTCATCCGCCAGCGGACTCATCTGCCCGTTGAGAATGGCGGCCGCCTCCTCCACTCGTCCCTGAGCAGATAACGTCATCACCTGCGCCTGAAACTCCAGGTACTTGTGTTCGGCAACCTTGAAGCGGTCGAACAGCGCGCGCTCTTCGGGCAATACGATCAGGATGTCGTAACGCTGCTGGGCTTCGCTCAGCACACCGCGCAAATCATTGAGCTTGGCCACATTCTGATCCAGCGCCTGCGGATCGCGATTGAGCAACAGGCGCATGGTCAGCGCACGCAGGCGCAACATGTCCTGGCTCATCTCGCCCACCGCCATCACGCTGGGCAGCCAGTTATTGTCGACCTCGTCGGATTGCGCGCGCATGTTCGACATCTGCAGCAGGGCAAACGCGCCAAGGGCAAACACCATCAGCGCCAGTACGCCAAAACCCAGCCCGGCTCGGGGCGCAATATTGAGACTACGGATACTCATTGCTCTGGTTCCTTCCAAAAGCGCTGCATCAACCCTGCAGCTGGTTGCTCTAGAAGGTATCGGCCCTTTGGAAAATTGCGTAAGACCAAAACGTGATATCAAAAGGCCTTAATACTTCGAACCTAAAGCATTAACGATTCAGCGCGGTTTTGCCGGACTTGAGCGCTGTTCGCGGCAATATCCCCAGGAAGTTGTCCCGTGCGACTTTTTTCGCGACCGCCTCAGGCAAGGCGTCGAGAAACGGCTTGAAACCATGGATTTCCTTGCCGAGTTTGTTGAATCGCCCGACCACGTCCGAACCGATCATGAAGCGATCCGGATAGCGCTCCACCAATTGCACCCACTCGGCTCGCGGCTGGCTCTTTTCGTCCAGCAGATAAGGCGTCAGCAGGCTCCACGACAGATCGATGAACAGGTTCGGATACGCCTCCAGCATTCGGGTAAGGGTCGGCAGCAGAAAATCCAGCTGCGTCTGATGACGATGGATTTCAGCACTGGTGCCGGCATGCGCCCAGATAAACCGGGTGTGCGGATGATTACGCAGCGGCTCTTCGATTTCCTTCAGGTACAGCGGATTCTTCTCACGCTTGGAGGTGATGTTGGAATGCAGCATCACCGGCAGATCGTGCTCGGCGGCCAGGTGATAGATGCGGGTCATGGCTTCGTTATTGGCACGCGGCGTATCGCCGGAGGTCAGTGCGGTGAGGTCGTCGTGACGGGTGAAGACCTCGCCGATGCCCTGCCACAAGCCGGGATACAGATCGAGCATGCGCTGGATGTGCGTGGCGGAGTTCTTGTCGTTGGGGTTGAAGCCTGAAAGAAACGGGTGAAAGTACTGGCGTTGCTCAGGTGTCAGCTTCTGCACCGCGTCGGCGACGATCACGTCAGTCGCGCTGTACCAATAGGCATCGGCATCATCGCCAGCGTAATAACGCGGGCGCTTCGGCTCGTCTTCGTGCCATTTCTTCGCCACGGGAATGCCGGAAATCATCACGTGCTCGATGGAGTTTTCCTTCATGGCCGTCAGCAATTTCGGCATGCCGGCGGTTTCCTGGAAAAAATCCACGTAATGCAGGTGCGCGTCACTGTAGGTGTATTCCCGGGCACTGGCGGCGCCGGTGAAAGCCATCAGGCAGGCAAGGCTCAAACGAAACACGGACACAAGCATTCTCCGGCAGACAGGCATAGCCTAGACCCTCGCCGGGCAATGAGGGTTCACCCGGCAAGAAAGTGGAACGTGCCTGTGTGGGAAATGCTCTATACCTGCAAGGTCTTTTTTGATCGAATCCCTTTTCCTACAGCTTGCGAGGTTCACATGACCGTTACCGTCAATACCGTGTCCGCCGAAGGTTTTCGCCACACCGTACAGATCGATGAGCATGAGCTGTTTACAGACGTCCCGACGACCGCCGGCGGCGAAGGCTCGGCTCCGGAGCCGCACGATTACTTCGACGCCGCCCTCGGCGCCTGCAAGGCTCTGACCCTGAAGCTGTACGCGAAGAAAAAGGACATCCCGCTGACCGGCGTCGGCGTTGAGGTCAAACGCGACAACAGCCAGGAACAGAAAGGCAAGTACGCGCTGCACGTGACCCTCACCCTCAAAGGCGTGCTCACCGATGCCCAGCGCGAAGAACTGCTGCGCGTCGCCGATCGCTGCCCGATCCACAAGCTGATGACCACCAGCGAAGTCACCATCGAAACCCACGCGCCAGTCGGCTTCGACAGTCAGTAATCACCACGACGACACCGGCGGGTTATGCTCCACGCATCACCCGCCCAGCCTGGAATGGACCATGGACACCCAACCCCTGATCATCCGCCCGCGCGCCGAAGACGTCGAGGGCCAGCCGATCTTGCGCCCGCTGCCGTCAGCCAAATGCCGCAGCGTCGGGCCTTTCGTGTTTTTCGACCACATGCTCGAAACGGTTTATCCGGCGGGCAAAGGCATGAACATCCGACAGCATCCGCACATCGGTCTGTCGACCCTTACGTATTTGTTCGACGGGCAGATCCAGCACAAGGACAGCCTGGGTTCGGATCAGGTGGTCAGCGCCGGCGATGTCAGCTGGATGACCGCCGGCACGGCGATCGCTCACGTCGAGCGCACGCCCGAACCGCTGTGGGAGCAAAGCTTCAAGATGCACGGCCTGCAAATCTGGCTCGCCTCGCCCAAGGATCACGAACAAGGCCCGGGGCATTACAGCCACCACCCGGCCTCGACCTTGCCGGTCAGCGATAACCTCGGCGTGCAGATCCGCATGATCGCCGGGTCAGGCTTTTGCCTGGAATCGCCGGTGCCGGTGCTTTCTCCTACGCTGTATGCCGAATTGAAGATGCAAACCGCGACCACACTGCTGATCCCGACCGAGCATGAAGAGCGGGCGCTGTACGTGTTGAGTGGTGATGTGCAGCTGAATGGCGAAGCGGTCGAACCCCATGCACTGGTGGTGTTGCCGACCGGGGAAGAGATGAGCCTGTTTGCCGAGAGCGACAGCCACGCGGTGTTGTTCGGCGGTGCGCCACTGGACGGGCCACGGAGGATCAACTGGAATTTTGTCGCGAGCGATCCGGCGGCGATCGATGAAGCGCGGCGCAAGTGGGCGGCCGGGGATTGGCCGACCGTGCCGGGGGAAGTCGAGCGGATTGAATTACCGCGTTAAACCGCCTGCCCTCACCCCAGCCCTCTCCCAGGAGGAGAGGGAGCCGACCGAGGTGTCTTATGTCATACATCGACCTGAAACACCGAGTCGATTATGGATTCGGTGATTCACTTTCAGGTCGATGCAACTCTCGAGAAACTTACGGTCAGTCCCCTCTCCCTCTGGGAGAGGGTTAGGGTGAGGGGCTTTTGCTCTTAGGCTTCAGCCCTTGAACACTTCTTCCAGCAAGTCATGCATCGACTTGAACGCACGCGCTGCGGTCTTCGCGTCGTACATCATCTTGCCCGGCACATTGGCGTGCGGATCGGTGAACGAGTGCACCGCGCCGCCGTAGCTCAGCAACTGCCAGTCCACACCAGCAGCGTTCATCTCGTCTTCGAATGCCGGCAACTGCTCTTTCGGCACCAGCGGATCGGAAGCACCGTGCAGCACCAGCACCGAGCCCTTGATGTTCTTCGCGTCCGCCGGGTTCGGCGAATCCAGCGTGCCGTGGAACGACACCGCCGCTTTCACCGGCGCACCGGTGCGGGCCAGATCCAGCGCACAGCAACCGCCGAAGCAGAAGCCGAACACCGCCAGTTTCGAGGTATCGACCGCCGCCTCGCCCTGCTTCTGCAATTGTTCGAACGCGGCCTGCATACGCTTGCGCAGCAGCGCGCGGTCGTCCTTCAGCGGCATCATCGCCGCACCGGCCTGATCGGCATTCTGCGGACGCACCGCCTGGCCGTACACGTCAGCGATCAGCACCACATAACCCTTGGCCGCCACCGATTTGGCGATCTCTTCAGCGCCAGCGCTGACACCCATCCAGTTCGGCGCCATCAACAGACCCGGACGCGCGCCTTTGTGCTCGGCGTCGAACGCCAGGCGACCTTCATAAGGCTGGCCGTCAATCTGATAGACCACGGAACGTACAGTGACTTGGCTCATTTCTGACTCCAGATTGGTTGAATTCCAGAATGAAAAAACCCGCCGAAGCGGGTTTTTCTACAGCTTGATCAGGCCGACAGCTCGACCAGCAGCTTGTTCAGACGGCTCACATAAGCGGCCGGGTCTTTCAAGCTGTCGCCCGCCGCCAGGGCGGCCTGGTCGAAGAGGATGTGCGACAGGTCGCTGAAGCGATCTTCGCTGGCCTCGTTGTCGAGCTTCTCGATCAGCGGGTGGCTCGGGTTGAATTCGAAGATCGGCTTCGAATCCGGCACTTTCTGCCCGCTGGCCTCGAGGATCTGACGCATTTGCAGACCCAGATCCTGCTCGCCGATGGCCAGAATGGCTGGCGAATCGGTCAGGCGATGGGAAACCCGGACTTCGGCAACGGAATCGCCCAGTGCGGTTTTCAGACGCTCGACCAGACCTTCTTTCGACTTGGCGACTTCTTCAGCAGCCTTCTTGTCCTCTTCCGAGTCCAGGTTGCCCAGGTCCAGGTCACCGCGCGCGACGTCGACAAACGTCTTGCCGTCGAATTCGCTGAGGTAGCTCATCAGCCACTCGTCGATACGGTCGGTCAGCAGCAGCACTTCGATGCCTTTCTTGCGGAAGACTTCCAGGTGCGGGCTGTTCTTGACCTGCGCGTAGGTTTCGCCGGTGAGGTAGTAGATCTTGTCCTGACCTTCCTTGGCGCGCGCCAGGTACTCGGCCAGACCGACGATCTGCTCGCCATCGGTGCCGTTGGTCGATGCGAAACGCAGCAGACCGGCAATTTTTTCCTTGTTGGCGAAATCTTCTGCCGGGCCTTCTTTCATGACCTGACCGAAGTTTTTCCAGAAGCCCTTGTATTGCTCAGGCTCGTTCTTCGCCAGTTTTTCCAGCATGTCCAGCACGCGCTTGGTCAGCGCCGACTTCATCGAGTCGATGATCGGGTCTTTCTGCAGGATTTCCCGCGACACGTTCAGCGACAGGTCGTTGGAATCGACCACGCCTTTGATGAAGCGCAGGTACAGCGGCAGGAACGACTCGGCCTGATCCATCACGAACACGCGCTGCACGTACAGCTTCAGGCCTTTCGGCGCTTCACGCTGGTACAGATCGAACGGTGCGCGGGCCGGCACATACAGCAGCGAGCTGTACTCGAGCTTGCCTTCGACCTTGTTGTGGCTCCACGACAGCGGATTTTCGAAGTCGTGGGCGATGTGTTTGTAGAACTCCTGGTATTCCTCGTCCTTCACTTCGGTGCGAGGACGGGTCCACAGAGCGCTGGCGCGGTTGACGGTTTCCCATTCAACTTCAGGCTTCTCTTCGCCTTCGGTAGCGGCCACTTCTTTCGGCAGCTCGATCGGCAGCGCGATGTGGTCGGAGTACTTCTTGATGATGTTGCGCAGACGCCAGCCATCGGCGAACTCGTCTTCACCGGATTTCAGGTGCAGAACGATGCGGGTGCCGCGCTCCGGCTTGTCGATGGTGGCGACTTCGAATTCGCCCTCGCCTTTCGACGACCAGTGCACGCCTTCGCTGGCGGCGGTGCCGGCGCGACGGCTGTACACGTCAACTTTGTCAGCGACGATGAAGGCCGAGTAGAAGCCCACACCGAACTGACCGATCAGGTGCGAATCCTTCTTCTGATCGCCGGACAGGTTTTTCATGAAATCGGCGGTGCCGGATTTGGCGATGGTACCCAGGTGGGTGATCACATCGTCACGGTTCATGCCGATGCCGTTGTCTTCGAGGGTGACGGTCTTGGCGTCCTTGTCGAAGCTCACACGGATTTTCAGTTCATCGCCACCTTCGAGCAACTCAGGCTTGGCCAGGGCTTCGAAGCGCAATTTGTCGACGGCGTCAGAGGCGTTCGAGATCAATTCGCGAAGGAAGATTTCCTTGTTGGAATACAGCGAATGGATCATGAGGTGCAGCAGTTGCTTCACCTCGGTCTGGAAGCCCAGGGTTTCCTTTTGAGTTTCCACACTCATGGTCATCAAACTCCAATCAGATGGCATTGGCCGCGACCTTGCTGGTCGGCGGCGGGTTGTTCTGTGAGTTGGGGGCGTGCTTCAGGATTTCAAGGGCTCATCGATTTTGAAGTGCGCGCGGGCAGTGGCAATCGGTTCGCTTTCGGTGCTTTGCCACGCCGTGACCGCGACGTTGGCCACCCGCCGGCCCTGACGGCAGACCTGACACCGGGCCCAGGTGTCGCGAAACTGCCCGGCCCGCAGGTAATCGAGGGAGAAATCGATAATCTTCGGCACACCCGGCGCGCCGGTGAAAATCAGCAGGTGCAGGGCGGCGGACAGCTCCATGAACCCGGCAATCACCCCGCCGTGGATCGCCGGCAATAAAGGGTTACCAATGTTGTCCTTGTTGGCCGGCAGCTTGAACAGCAAGTCATCACCGACCCGCGAACACTCGACGCCGATAAGCCCGGCGTAGGGGATCAGTTTCAACAGCGGTGCGTAGTCACCCTTCTCGTGGGCTTCTTGCAATTGCTGCTTGAAATCATCGCTCATGGGTTTTCTCCCTTGATCGCGCCACCGAAGCCTTTGGTGCCTTTAAGGCCCTTGCCCATGCGCATGAAGGTGCCGACGACGTGGGCAATCGGTTGCTCGGGATCATCCTGATAGGCGAAGCCGCGAGCGAAGATCACATCGGTGGTGACTCGATAACATTGGGCGAAGCCATAGACGTCTTTATGCGGCTCGGCGGCGTGCATGTAGTCGATGCGCAGATCGAGGGTCGGGCAGACTTCGAATTCCGGCAGGACGCACAGGGTCGACATGCCGCACGCGGTGTCCATCAGCGACGTGATCGCCCCGCCGTGGATGACGCCAGTCAGCGGGTTGCCGACGATTTGCTCACTGTACGGCAGCACCACCGTCAGGCCTTCGCTACTTGCGCTGTGCACCTTCAATCCCAGCACCTGACAGTGGCGCAAGGCCGAGAGAAACCGTGTCGCACGCTCAAAAACGGGGTTTTCGGCCATTTGATAATTACTCTTGTTAGTCGTCATTCCCAGTAGTGGAAAGAACAGCAAAAGTTCCATTGCAAAACAAACTTATATATCTGAAAGAAATGAGGAACTTAAGCCTTGGGCCTGAGCTCTTAAGGCCAGTAGTTATTTTCCATAAGGAGAAACACCCCATGCGTAAGACTTTAGCTATTGCCTTGATGTTGACCGCTTCCCTCGGTCTCGCTGCCTGCGATAAAAAATCCGAGGACAAAGCTCAAGATGCCAACCAACATGCTGAACAAGCTCAGCAAGACATGAACAAAGCTCAGGATAAAGTGAACGACGCAGCGAAAGAAAACGCCGAAGCTGCCAAAGCTCAGGCCGAATCGAACGCTGCAGCGCAAGAAGAAGCTGCCAAGAAGCAATAAGCCGCTTCTGGCTGGCAAAAAAGAAAACCCGCCAAGTGCGGGTTTTCTTTTGCCTGTCATTTTTTGCCAGTGCCGTCTTAGAGCAAGACTGTTCTAAAAAGTCGGACTAATCATCAGCAACAATGAACACACTAAGCCGACCAGCCAGACCAGACTGCGCAATTTTGGAATATCCGCCAGATAAAACCACAAATAGAAAATCCGTGAGATCACGAAGATGATCGCCAATGTATCGATCAGCCATCCCGCCGTCTGCGTGGTATGCGCCATCAGCACGCCAACCGCAAACAGGATGAACGCTTCGATGCTGTTCTGATGCGCCGCCAGCGCACGGGCGCCGTAACCGGTAAGCTGCGCCTGTTGCTGACGCGGCAGATGGTTGTTGTAACCGCCCTGCTCTTTCATGGCCTTGCCGACCGGCATCCGCGCCACGTAGATCAACAATGCACTGATAAACACACACCAGAACGGAATACTCATCAAGCGGCCTCTTTGTTCGCTTCGGGCAATGGCGCCTCTGTAGGGGTATAGACCATTACATCGAGCACGTCGGAATGAAACTCCCGGCGATACAACACCAGCACCACACCGGCGCTCATCAACATGAACAGCCACGGGCTGACGAACCACGCCAGCATGCTCATGCCGAAGTAATAGGAACGCAGACCGAAGTTGAACTGGTTGGCCGCCATCGAAATCACTCGAGCCGCCCGCGAGGCGAACGCCTTGCGCTCCTGCTCCGACACTTGCCGCTCACCGATCATCGGGGCCGAGCCGACCAGAATGGCGGCGAAGTTGTACTGGCGCATGCACCAGCTGAAAGTGAAGAAGGCATAGACAAACACCAGCGCCAGGCACAGCAACTTGATCTCCGACATGCCCTGCGAGGCCTGTTGCACCATCGGAATGTCCGCCAGCAGCGACACCGCGCGCTCGGACGCGCCGAGCACGGTCAGGATGCCCGCCAGGATAATCAGCGTGCTGGAGGCGAAGAACGAGGCGTTGCGCTCCAGGTTGCCGATCACGCTGGCGTCGGCAATACGGTTGTCACGCAGCAGCATGCGGCGCATCCAGTCTTCGCGGTACAGATGCAGCACGCTGGCCAGGCACGCGGTGTCACGGGCCTTCCAGGTGGCATAACGGGTGTAACCGCCCCAGCAGATGACAAACCAGAGCGCGGCCAGCAGGTGGATCAGGTTGGCTTGGATGAACGACATGCAATTCCCTGTGATGAAGATTTCGGCTCCCCTTCGACGTTAGTCGAGGGAAAAAGACACTGCCTGAAGCCCATAAAAAATGCCCCGTATCGATTGATACGGGGCATTTCTGTTTAATCGCTCGGCAGCCGCTCGTGGCGGCCCGGCAATCTTAGGCGAGTGCTTCGGCGCGCTTGCCCAGCAGGCGGTCGCAAACCACGGCAACCACCAGGGTCATCACGCACGGCACCAGCCACGCCAGACCTTGCTCGCTCAGCGGCAGGTGGGCCAATTGCGATGGCATCCAGTCCGCCAGACCGGCGCCTTTCAACGCATCGATGGTGCCGAACACGAACGACACCAGCATCACCGGGCCCATGATGCGGCTCTGCTCATGCCAGAACCCTGCACAGAAGCTCAGCGCCACCAGCACGATGCACGGCGGGTAGATTGCGGTCAGCACCGGGATCGAGAACGCGATCAGCTTGGTCAGGCCCAGGTTGGACACCAGCAGCGAGAACGCCGCCAGGATGATCACCAGGGTCTTGTACGACAGCGGCAGTACGCGGCTGAAGTATTCGGCACAGGCGCAGGTCAGGCCGACAGCGGTCACCAGGCACGCCAGGGAGATCAGCACGGCAAGGAAGCCACTGCCCAGCGAACCGAAGGTGTGTTGCACGTAAGCGTGCAGCACTGCCGCGCCGTTGGTCGCGCCCGCCGCCACTTCATGGCTGCCGGAACCCAGACGGAACAGGCTGACATACACCAG
This sequence comes from Pseudomonas sp. R45(2017), assembly GCF_002112305.1. Taxonomy (NCBI): domain Bacteria; kingdom Pseudomonadati; phylum Pseudomonadota; class Gammaproteobacteria; order Pseudomonadales; family Pseudomonadaceae; genus Pseudomonas; species Pseudomonas sp. R45(2017). Next base: position 57,290 of record NZ_NEHH01000007.1, read on the forward strand.
CGCCAGACCGACACCGGCAATCAGCCCGGCGATGATCGCGTAACGGGTGATCAGCGCCGGCGACTCGACGCCACGGGAGCGGATCGCGTTGACGATGACGATGCCGAACACCAGCGCGCCGAGGGTATCCATGGTCAGGTAACCATTGATGAACCCTTGGGAGAACGGTGCTGCGACATATTCCGGGGTAGCCACACCGATATCACCGGCCGGCAGTGCGAATGCGGCGATGCCGAGCACAGCCAAGGCGATGATCTTCAGCGGCGCGAGGAAGCGACCGACGGTGTCCAGCAGACGCCCAGGGTAGAGCGAAATGAAGAACACCAGCAGGAAGTACACCGAGCTGTAGAGGAACAGTGCCAGCGGGCTCTCGCCGGTCAACGGCGCCAGCCCCACTTCAAAGGAAACGGTCGCGGTACGCGGGGTGGCGAACAGCGGACCGACCGCGAGATAGCACGCTGCAGCCAGTACACCACCGGCGATCTTGCCGATCGGGCTGCTCAGGGCGTCCATTGCGCCACCAACCTTGGCCAGTGCGACCACAGTGACCACCGGCAGACCGACCGCCGTGATCAGGAAGCCCAGCGCCGCCATCCAGACGTTTGGCCCGGACTGCAAACCGACGATAGGCGGGAAGATGATGTTGCCGGCCCCGACGAACAGGGCGAATGTCATAAAGCCAAGTGCCAGGATGTCCTGACCTTTCAAAACTTTCATTAAGGAAATACCACACTACTGAATCGGAATTTAGAGGGGGATTTCCCTGTGGGGTTAGGGAAATGCTGTCAATCCGTATAAGACTGACCCGTTTAGCGCGTTGCATGCCTTGTGGGCGGCAGACGCAAAATGGCGGCTAGCCTAACGAATTTGCCCGACAAACGCACTGTTAGAGGGCGAACTATCCGATACGCGACGTTTCTGTGTCGCGTTTTTGCATGTTATTGGGTGAGTGCTTATAAATTGCCATCGTCCACCCGAACGCCAGAAACGACAAAGGCCACCCTAAGGTGGCCTTTGTTGCTGGAGCAGAGAAGTCAGCCGAAGCTTACTTCTTCACTTCCCAACCAGTCAGCTCGGCCAGGGCCTTGCCGATGTCTGCCAGCGAACGCACGGTTTTCACGCCTGCGTCTTGCAGAGCAGCGAACTTCTCGTCTGCAGTGCCTTTGCCGCCGGAGATGATTGCGCCAGCATGGCCCATGCGCTTGCCCGGAGGAGCAGTCACACCAGCGATGTAGGAAACAACCGGCTTGGTCACGTGTGCCTTGATGTAGGCAGCCGCTTCTTCTTCAGCCGAACCGCCGATCTCGCCGATCATTACGATCGCTTCGGTCTTCGGGTCTTCCTGGAACAGCTTCAGGATGTCGATGAAGTTCGAACCCGGGATCGGGTCACCGCCGATGCCGACGCAAGTCGACTGACCGAAACCGGCGTCAGTAGTCTGCTTCACAGCTTCGTAGGTCAGGGTGCCGGAACGGGAAACGATACCGACCTTGCCTGGCAAGTGAATGTGACCTGGCATGATGCCGATCTTGCATTCGCCTGGGGTGATCACGCCTGGGCAGTTAGGGCCGATCAGGGTAACACCCAGTTCGTCGCACTTAACTTTGGCGTCCAGCATGTCCAGGGTAGGAATGCCTTCGGTGATGCAGACGATCAGCTTGATGCCGCCGAAAGCAGCTTCCAGGATCGAGTCCTTGCAGAAAGGAGCCGGAACGTAGATGACGCTGGCGGTGGCGCCAGTGGCTTCTACAGCTTCTTTCACGGTGTTGAACACAGGCAGGTTCAGGTGAGTGGTGCCACCTTTGCCTGGAGTCACGCCGCCAACCATTTTGGTGCCGTAGGCAATGGCTTGCTCGGAGTGGAAAGTACCCTGCGCACCGGTGAAGCCCTGGCAGATTACTTTGGTGTCTTTATTGATCAGGACGCTCATTACTTGCCCTCCGCAGCTTTAACGACTTGTTGAGCAGCGTCGGTCAGGCTGGTAGCAGCGATGATGTTCAAACCGCTTTCTGCCAGTACTTTAGCGCCCAGTTCAGCGTTGTTGCCTTCAAGACGAACAACAACCGGGATTTTCACGCCGACTTCTTTCACTGCACCGATGATGCCTTCGGCAATCATGTCGCAACGAACGATGCCGCCGAAGATGTTAACCAGTACTGCAGCGACATTGCTGTCGGACAGAATGATTTTGAAAGCTTCGGTTACGCGTTCTTTGGTAGCACCACCGCCTACGTCGAGGAAGTTGGCTGGCTTGCCGCCGTGCAGGTTGACGATGTCCATGGTACCCATGGCCAGGCCGGCACCGTTCACCATGCAGCCGATGTTGCCTTCCAGCGCTACGTAGTTCAGTTCGAACTTGGCAGCGTGCGCTTCGCGCGGATCGTCCTGCGACGGATCGTGGAAAGTCTTCAGCTTAGGCTGACGGTACATTGCGTTGGCGTCGATGTTGATCTTGGCGTCCAGGCAGTGCAGATCGCCGTCAGCCTTGATCACCAGCGGGTTCACTTCCAGCAGAGCCAGGTCGTGATCCTTGAACAGCTTGGCCAGACCTACGAAGATCTTGGCGAACTGAGCAACCTGCTTGCCTTCCAGACCCAGCTGGAATGCCAGCTCGCGACCCTGGAATGGCTGAGCGCCAACCAGTGGATCGATAGTGGCTTTCAGAATTTTTTCTGGAGTGTCGTGAGCGATTTTCTCGATGTCCACGCCACCTTCGGTGGAAGCCATGAACACGATGCGACGGCTCGAACGGTCAACGACAGCGCCCAGGTACAGCTCTTTAGCGATATCAGTGCACGATTCAACCAGGATCTTGGTGACTGGCTGGCCGTTGGCGTCAGTCTGGTAAGTCACCAGACGCTTGCCCAGCCACTGCTGTGCGAAGGCTTTGGCGTCTTCTTTGCTGCGAACCAGCTTGACGCCGCCCGCTTTACCGCGACCACCGGCGTGAACCTGGGCTTTGACAACCCACTCGTTGCCGCCGATTTTGTCGCAAGCTTCTGCTGCTGCTTCCGGGGTGTCTACTGCGAAACCAGTGGAAACTGGCAGGCCGTATTCAGCGAACAGCTGCTTACCCTGATACTCGTGAAGATTCATGCTTTTTACCGTCTTCGTTAGGTACTGCGCATTCGGCGCTGCGCTCTTTATGAGTGCCGCGCCACCTGTGACTGCTGCTTGCGTAGCCTTTCCGGATACCCGGTGCAGCTACGCAAGGCTGCGTCCAGCGGACATTCCGCGGTGAGTCTTGCACGCAAGGCTCACGACGGGCCGTACCGCCGTGGTTTCTTATTGTGTCTTAACGCTTCTTGCGGTTGGCAATGTGGATGGCGCCGCCATTCACTGCCAAAGCTGCTTCGTGCAAGGCTTCAGACAGGGTCGGATGGGAGAAAACCATCATGCCCAGGTCTTCAGCGCTGGTGCCGAATTCCATACCGATCGCGCCCTGCTGAACCAGTTCTGCGGCGCTCGGGCCAATCACGTGCACGCCCAATACGCGGTCAGTCTTGGCATCGGCGATGACCTTGACGAAACCACCGGTATCGTTGGCGGCCATGGCACGGCCGGATGCTGCGAACGGGAAGGTGCCGACGTTAACTTCAACGCCTTCAGCTTTCAAGGCCTGCTCGGTTTTACCGACCCATGCGATTTCCGGGTGAGTATAAATAACCGAAGGGATCAGGTCATAGTTCATCTGGGCCTTGTGGCCTTTGATGCGCTCTACAACCATGATGCCCTCTTCCGAGGCCTTGTGAGCCAGCATCATGCCGCGAACCACATCACCGATAGCGTAAACGCCCGGTACGGTGGTGGCGCAGTGATCGTCAACGTGCACGAAACCGCGCTCGTCCAGGGTCACGCCGCTGTCGGCAGCCAGCAGATCAGTGGTCACCGGACGGCGACCAACGGCTACGATCAGCTTGTCGAAAGTGATGGTCTGTTCGCCGTTGGCGTCGGTGTAGTTCACAACGACTTCGTCGCCGTTCACTTTCGAGCCGGTTACGCGAGCGCCCAGTTTGATGTCCAGACCCTGTTTGGTCAGGGTTTTCAGCGCTTCCTTGGAAACAGCGGTGTCCGCTGCCATCAGGAAGGTGTCCAGTGCTTCCAGGACAGTTACTTCTGCACCCAGACGCGACCAGACCGAACCCAGTTCCAGACCGATCACGCCAGCACCGATCACGCCCAGACGCTTGGGTACGGTCTGGAATTCCAGTGCGCCAGTCGAATCGACGATGACTTTCTGATCGACCGGAGCCGGTGGAATGTCGATCGGACGCGAGCCTGGAGCCAGGATGACGTTTTCGGCTTCGATGACTTCAACCGAGCCGTCCGGCTTGGTGACTTCGACTTTCTTGCCAGCCAGCAGTTTGCCGTGGCCCTGGATCGAAGTTACGCCGTTGGCCTTGAACAGGGTGGCAACACCGCCGGTCAGGTTCTTGACGATGCCAGCCTTGCGGCCAACCATCGCAGCGACGTCCATTTTGACTTCGCCGGTCGAGATACCGTGGACATTGAAGCTTTCTTTCGCTTCCTTGTATTTCCAGGAGCTGTCCAGCAGCGCCTTGGAAGGAATGCAGCCTACGTTCAGGCAGGTGCCGCCCAGGGCTTGCTTGCCTTCAGCATCGGTGTACTTCTCGATGCAGGCAGTGCTCAGGCCGAGTTGCGCGGCCTTGATGGCAGCCACGTAGCCGCCAGGGCCCGCACCGATCACTACTACGTCAAATTTCTGCGACATTCAAAAAATCCTCTTTAGCGAAAAGCTTCAAGCCGCGCGCTGCAAGCCAGGCTGCGTTTTCCCGCAGCTTGAAGCTTGCAGCGCGTGACTGCTTCTATCAGATATCCAGCAACAGACGAGCCGGATCTTCCAGCAGGTTCTTGATGGTCACCAGGAAGGTTACAGCTTCTTTGCCATCGATCAGACGGTGATCGTAGGACAGTGCCAGGTACATCATCGGACGGATCACGACCTGACCGTTGATGGCCATCGGACGCTGGATGATGTTGTGCATGCCCAGAATCGCTGCCTGCGGCGGGTTGACGATCGGGGTCGACATCATCGAACCGAAGGTACCACCGTTGGTGATGGTGAAGGTGCCGCCGGTCATTTCGTCCATCGACAGTTTGCCGTCACGGGCTTTCTTGCCGAAGGTGGCGATGCCGCCTTCGATTTCAGCCAGGCTCATGTGTTCGGCGTTACGCAGAACCGGAACTACCAGGCCACGGTCGCTGGAAACTGCGACGCCGATGTCGGCATAACCGTGGTAAACGATGTCGTTGCCGTCGATCGAAGCGTTGACCGCCGGGAAGCGTTTCAGCGCTTCGGTGGCAGCCTTCACGAAGAACGACATGAAGCCCAGGCGTACGCCGTTGTGGGACTTCTCGAACAGGTCCTTGTACTTCGAACGCAGGGCCATGACTTCGGTCATGTCGACTTCGTTGAAAGTGGTCAGCATCGCCATGTTCGATTGAGCTTCAACCAGACGCTTGGCAACGGTGGCACGAACGCGAGTCATCGGAACGCGCTTCTCGATGCGGTCGCCAGCGGCGAACACAGGAGCGGCGGCGGCCGGAGCAGCAGCCTTGGCAGGCGCGGCAGCCGGAGCGGCTTTCTTGGCAGCAACGGCTGCAACCACGTCTTCCTTGGTCACGCGACCGCCTTTGCCGGTGCCGGCAACGGAAGCGATGTTGATGCCGTTCTCTTCAGCCAGCTTGCGCGCGGCAGGAGCGGCGATCGGGTCGTCTTCGCCATCAGCGGCAGCAGGTGCAGCGGCGGCTGCGGCCGGAGCAGCAGCGGCAGCCGGGGCGGCAGCAGCAGCGCCGCCTTCAACGATGGAGCCCAGCACTTCGTCGGACAGGACGGTTTCGCCCTCGCCCTTGACGATTGCGCCCAGCACGCCGTCGGCGGTAGCCAGCACTTCCAGTACGACTTTGTCGGTTTCGATGTCGACGATCAGTTCGTCACGCTTGACGGCGTCGCCCGGTTGTTTGTGCCAGGTGGCAACGGTGCCATCGGCAACCGATTCCGGGAAAGTGGGGGCTTTGATCTCGATAGCCATTATCTGTGGTTCCTTAAATTCGGTTTCAGGTGCGCGAAGGCGTTAAACGGTAAACGCGTCTTGCAGCAGTTGTTCCTGCTGCTCGGCGTGCATCGATGCGTAACCACATGCTGGGGCAGCAGAAGCCTCACGGCCCGCGTACTCGAGTACGAGAGATTTGTTGAGGTTGCTGATGCTGCGACGCAGGTGGTGCTGGCTGCAGTACCAGGCGCCCTGGTTCATCGGCTCTTCCTGACACCACACGGCCGCTTTGGCGTTGGTGTAAGGAGCCAGGACTTCTTTCAAGTCGTCCTCAGGGAACGGGTACAGCTGCTCGATACGCACGATGGCGATATCTTCGCGGCCTTCGGCACGACGTTTTTCCAGCAGGTCGTAGTAAACCTTGCCGCTGCACAGAACAACGCGCTCGACCTTTTTCGGGTCCAGGGCATCGATTTCCGGGATAACGGTCTGGAACGAACCTTCGGCCAGATCTTCCAGGGTCGAGATGGCCAGTTTGTGGCGCAGCAGCGACTTTGGAGTCAGAACGACCAATGGCTTGCGCAGCGGGCGAATCACCTGACGGCGCAGCAAGTGGTAGATCTGGGCCGGAGTGGTCGGCATGCACACCTGAATGTTGTGCTCGGCGCACAGCTGCAGGTAACGCTCAAGACGTGCCGAGCTGTGCTCAGGGCCCTGACCTTCGTAGCCGTGTGGCAGCAGCATGGTCAGACCGCAGAGACGGCCCCACTTGTGCTCGCCGCTTGTGATGAACTGGTCGATAACGACCTGTGCACCGTTGGCGAAGTCGCCGAACTGGGCTTCCCAGATCACCAGCGCGTTCGGCGTGGTGGTCGAGTAACCGTATTCGAACGCCAGTACGGCTTCTTCCGACAGGAACGAGTCGTACAGGTCGAAGCGTGGCTGACCTTCATACAGATGCTTGAGCGGAATGTAGGTACCGGCATCTTTCTGGTTGTGCAGCACAGCGTGACGGTGCGAGAACGTACCGCGACCGATGTCCTGACCGGTCATGCGGATCGGGTGACCTTCAAACGCCAGGGTCGCGTACGCCATGGTTTCGGCGTAACCCCAGTTGATCGGCAGGCCGCCGGCTTGCATCTTCTGACGGTCTTCGTAGATCTTCGCGACCTGGCGCTGAACCACGAAGCCTTCCGGAATTTCCAGCAGCTTGGCGGACAGTTCCTGCAGGGTCTTGAGGTCGAAACGAGTGTCGTGACGCGCAGTCCAGGCGTGGCCCAGATACGGACGCCAGTCCACGAACAGCTCTTTGTTCGGCTCTTTGACCAGCGATTTCACTACGTGCAGACCGTTGTCCAGCGCGTTGCGGTATTCGTCGACTTTCGCCTGAACACGCTCTGCGTCCAGCACACCGGCCTGGGTCAGACGATCAGCGTACAGCTCACGGGTGGTGCGCTGCTTGGTGATCTGCTGATACATCAGAGGCTGGGTGCCGCTCGGCTCGTCGGCCTCGTTGTGGCCGCGACGGCGGTAGCAGACCAGGTCGATCACCACGTCACGCTTGAACTGCATGCGGTAGTCGATGGCCAGCTGGGTCACGAACAATACGGCTTCCGGATCATCACCATTCACATGGAGGATCGGCGCCTGGATCATTTTCGCAACGTCGGTCGCGTACTCGGTGGAACGCGAGTCCAGCGGGTTGCTGATGGTGAAACCAACCTGGTTGTTGATCACGATGTGCACGGTACCGCCGGTCTTGAAACCGCGGGTCTGCGACATCTGGAAGGTTTCCATCACCACGCCTTGACCGGCGAATGCCGCGTCACCGTGGATGGAGATCGGCAGAACCTTCTCACCGGTAGGGTCGTTGCGACGATCCTGACGGGCGCGAACCGAACCCTCGACCACCGGGGAAACGATTTCCAGGTGGGACGGGTTGAACGCCATGGCCAGGTGAACTTCACCGCCGGTGGTCATTACGTTGGACGAGAAGCCCTGGTGGTATTTAACGTCACCGGAACCCAGCTCGACCTTCTTCTTGCCTTCGAACTCGTCGAACAGCTCGCGCGGGTTCTTGCCGAAGGTGTTGACCAGTACGTTCAGACGGCCACGGTGGGCCATGCCGATGACGACTTCCTTGGTGCCGTAGGAACCGGAACGCTGGATCAGTTCGTCGAGCATCGGAATCAGGCTTTCGCCGCCTTCCAGACCGAAACGCTTGGTGCCCGGGTATTTGGTGCCCAGGTATTTTTCCAGGCCTTCACCGGCCGTCACGCGCTCGAGCAGGTGGCTCTTGATGTCCGCGGAATATTCCGGACGGCCACGCACGCTTTCCAGACGCTGCTGGAACCACTGGCGCTGCTCGGAATCGGTGATGTGCGTAAATTCAGCGCCGATGGTGCGGCAATATGTCTGCTGCAACGCTTCGTGAATTTCGCGTAGGCTCGCTTCCTCTTTGCCGATGAACAGGTCGCCGGCACGGAAGGTCGTATCAAGATCGGCATTGGTCAAGCCGTAGTGATTGATCGACAGGTCTGCAGGTGCAGGACGCTGCCACAGCCCCAGCGGGTCAAGCTGGGCTGCCTGGTGGCCACGCATACGGTAGGCCTGGATCAATCGCAGCACTTCAACTTGCTTCTTCTCGTGCTCACTGCTCACGCTGCCGGCGGAAACCGGTTGGGCGCGGCGCTGGTTCTTTGCCAGCAGCACGAAATGATCGCGAATTGTGGAGTGCGAAACATCGGTGGCAGAGCTGCCGTCGGCAGGCAGCTTCTGAAAGTAGGTGCGCCACTCTTCTGGCACAGCGTTAGGGTCGTGCAGGTAGAGCTCGTAGAGCTCTTCCACATAGGCAGCGTTTCCACCTGAAAGGTAGGCGCTGTTCCACATGCGCTGCATCACGCTTTCTTGCATGCTTGGTCACCCTCGGTTAGGGGAACACCATCGGTGCCGACACCGAGCAAGCTTGCAGAAGTCCGAATGCAGCGACCAAAACAAGCCACTTAGGATCACACTGATAGTCCGGGTACCAGCCCGGATGCCCCTGCTTGTCTCATTTCTTCAAAATAAGAGCCGCAGCTTATGGCTGCTGCTCTGGTTATAGCCATGGCGCGGGTTGAAGCCCGCGCCTAAGCCCTCTGCGGGTACAGCGGTTACAGCAGCTGAATCACACGCCGCTCGAAAGCAGCATGTTACGGATGTGACCGATGGCCTTAGTCGGGTTCAGGCCTTTCGGACATACGTTGACGCAGTTCATGATGCCCCGGCAGCGGAAGACGCTGAACGGGTCATCGAGGGACGCCAGACGCTCGGACGTCTTGGTATCACGGCTGTCTGCCAGGAAGCGGTACGCTTGCAGCAGTGCAGCTGGACCCAGGAACTTGTCCGGGTTCCACCAGAAGGACGGGCAAGAGGTCGAGCAGCAGGCGCACAGGATGCACTCGTACAGACCGTCGAGCTTTTCACGCTCTTCAGGGGACTGCAGACGCTCGATGGCCGGAGCCGGCGTGTCGTTCTGCAGGAATGGCTTAACCTTCTCGTATTGCTTGTAGAAGATGCTCATATCGACAACCAGGTCACGGATAACCGGCAAACCTGGCAGCGGACGAACGATCAGCTTGTTACCTTTGACGACAGCGGACAGCGGCGTTATGCACGCCAGGCCGTTCTTGCCGTTGATGTTCATGCCGTCGGAGCCACAGACGCCTTCACGGCAGGAGCGACGATAGGAGAAACCTTCGTCCTGCTCTTTGATCAGGGCGAGCACGTCCAGCACCATCAGGTCTTTACCACCGGTATCGACCTGGAATTCCTGCATGAACGGCGCAGCGTCCTGATCAGGGTTGTAACGATAAACACTGACTTGCAACATGGCGGTCACCCTTAATAAGTCCGGACTTTAGGTTCGAAAGTCGGAACAGTCTTCGGCGAGAAGTTCACGGCACGCTTGGCGACGCGTTTCTCACCCGGGAAGTACAGGGTGTGGCACAGCCAGTTTTCGTCGTCACGGTCTTCGAAGTCTTCACGGGCGTGAGCGCCGCGGGACTCTTTACGTACTTCGGCAGCGATGGCAGTAGCTTCAGCCACTTCCAGCAGGTTTTGCAGTTCCAGCGCTTCGATACGTGCAGTGTTGAACGCCTGCGACTTGTCGTTGATCTTCACATTGGCGATGCGCTTGCGCAGATCGGCCAGCTGGGCAATACCCTTCTGCATGTATTCGCCGGTACGGAATACACCGAAGTAGTTCTGCATGCAGCTTTGCAGCTCGCGACGCAGGGTAGCGACATCTTCGCCGTCGGTACGGTTGTTCAGGGCGTTCAGACGCGCCAGGGCAGCGTCGATGTCGGCTTCGGTAGCGTCGTCGTATTCGATGCCGTCGGTCAGCGCCTTCTCCAGGTGCAGACCGGCAGCGCGGCCGAATACCACCAGGTCGAGCAGCGAGTTGCCGCCCAGACGGTTGGCACCGTGAACCGATACGCAAGCCACTTCACCTACCGCGAACAGACCAGGAATGATCTGATCCACGCCTTCGGCGTCCTGGGTGATCGCCTGGCCGTGAATGTTGGTGGCAACGCCGCCCATCATGTAGTGGCAAGTCGGAACAACCGGAACCGGCGCAACAACCGGGTCAACGTGGGCGAAAGTCTTCGACAGTTCGCAGATGCCTGGCAGACGGCTGTGCAGCACTTCCTCGCCCAGGTGGTCGAGTTTGAGCATCACGTGGTCGCCATTCGGACCGCAACCGTTGCCGGCGATGATTTCCTTAACCATCGAACGGGCAACAACGTCACGACCGGCAAGGTCTTTGGCGTTCGGAGCATAACGCTCCATGAAACGCTCACCGTGCTTGTTGATCAGGTAACCACCTTCACCACGGCAACCTTCGGTAACCAGCACACCGGCGCCGGCGATGCCGGTCGGGTGGAACTGCCACATTTCGATGTCTTGTACCGGCACGCCAGCACGCAGAGCCATGCCGACGCCGTCACCGGTGTTGATCAGGGCGTTGGTGGTGGATGCATAGATACGACCTGCACCGCCAGTAGCCAGTACGGTGGCTTTGGCGCGGATGTAGGTGGTTTCACCGGTTTCGATGCAGATCGCGATCACACCGACGAATTCGCCTTCCTGGTTTTTCACCAGGTCGACAGCGTAGTACTCGTTCAGGAACGTGGTACCGGCTTTCAGGTTGCCCTGATAAAGGGTGTGCAGCAGCGCGTGACCGGTACGGTCGGAAGCGGCGCAGGTACGGGCAGCCTGCCCGCCTTTACCGTAATCCTTCGACTGACCGCCGAACGGACGCTGGTAGATACGGCCTTGCTCGGTACGCGAGAACGGCAGACCCATGTGGTCCAGCTCGAAAACGGCAGCCGGGCCTTCCTGACACATGTATTCGATAGCGTCCTGGTCACCGATGTAGTCGGAACCCTTGACGGTATCGTACATGTGCCAGCGCCAGTCATCGTTCGGGTCGGCCGACGCGATGGCGCATGTGATGCCGCCCTGCGCGGACACAGTGTGCGAACGGGTCGGGAAAACCTTGGTGATCACCGCAGTCTTGTGACCGCCCTGTGCCAGTTGCAGCGCTGCGCGCATGCCGGCACCGCCGCCACCAATAATGATGGCGTCGAAAGAAATCGTTGGAATGTTAGCCATGAATCAGATACCCCAGAGAATCTGCACACCCCAGACGAAGTAAGCGAACATCGCGACGCCGCATACTGCCTGGAAAAGGAAACGTACTGCAGTCGCGGACTTGCCCAGCGCCATTGGCGTCAGGTAGTCGGTCGCGATGGTCCACATGCCGACCCAGGCGTGAGCGCCCAGGGCAACCAGTGCCAGCAGACTGAAGATACGCATTCCGTTGTGGGCGAACAGGCCGTGCCATTGGTCGTAGCCAATGCCCGGGTTCGCGGCGAGGTAGCCGATCAGGAATATGAAATAAGCCGCGAGAACGACCGCAGACACACGCTGTGCCATCCAGTCATAGAGGCCCGAACGCGAAAGGTTTGTAACGCTGGTTACCATATCCAAACTCCTGCCAGAACGATCAGCACCACGGAAACGGCGATGATCAGTTTCGAGCCCAGGCGGCCGCCTTCCAGCGTCTCACCGATGCCCATGTCCATGATCAAGTGGCGCACACCGGCAACCAGGTGATACAGAAGAGCGGACAGGAGGCCCCATGCTACGAACTTGGCCAGCGGGCTGGTCAAGCATGCCTTCACCTCGACATAACCTTCCTCGGAACCCAGGGATTTGCCCAATGCATAGAGCATGATGCCAAGGCCCAGGAAGAGGATGATGCCGGAAACACGGTGAAGAAACGACGTAACGCCGGTGATGGGGAGTTTGATGGTCCTTAGGTCTAGGTTTACAGGTCGTTGGCTTTTCACGGCTTTTTTTTCACACTGAAGAGCCCCTAACAATCAGGGCAAAGTTGTTGGGGAGTGCACTGGTCAGGTAACCACCACCCAGGGATGCGACCCCCAATGAAAGCAAGCCCAAAAGCCCTTGGCGGTCGGTCGCCGAGTATAGACAGTTAGGCTACTAATGACAACGCAATCGCCTACCCCCAATAGCGGATTGCACAAGTCGTATAAAAGGCGTAAATGGCAGGCAATTTCGAGGAAAAAGTACGGTTAAAGCCTTCTGGAGCAAGACTTTAGGCAAATTGACATTCGAATTTATCTCACTATAGTGGTGCGGGCCCTGCGTGGGGGGTCTGTCTGATGATTTCAAGCATAAATAGGAGGCCACATGGCTGACAAAAAAGCGCAGTTGATCATCGAGGGCGCAGCCCCCGTCGAGCTGCCCATTTTAACCGGCACCGTTGGTCCCGATGTTATCGATGTTCGGGGCCTGACGGCCACGGGCCGCTTCACTTTCGACCCCGGTTTCATGTCGACCGCTTCCTGCGAATCGAAGATCACCTATATCGACGGCGACAACGGCATCCTGCTGCACCGCGGCTACCCGATCGAACAGCTGGCTGAAAAGTCGGACTACCTGGAAACCTGCTACCTGCTGCTGAACGGCGAACTGCCGACTGCAGAGCAAAAGGCCCAGTTCGTCGGCACCGTGAAGAACCACACCATGGTTCACGAGCAGCTGAAAACCTTTTTCAACGGCTTCCGCCGTGACGCCCACCCGATGGCCGTCATGTGTGGTGTAGTCGGCGCCCTCTCGGCCTTCTACCACGACTCCCTCGACATCAATAACCCGCAGCATCGCGAAATCTCCGCGATCCGCCTGGTTGCCAAGATGCCGACCCTGGCCGCGATGGTTTACAAGTACTCCATGGGCCAACCCATGATGTACCCGCGCAACGATCTGTCGTACGCGGAAAACTTCCTGCACATGATGTTCAACACCCCGTGCGAGATCAAACCGATCAGCCCGGTACTCGCCAAGGCCATGGACCGGATCTTCATCCTCCACGCCGACCACGAGCAGAACGCTTCGACCTCCACCGTGCGTCTGGCGGGCTCTTCGGGTGCCAACCCGTTCGCCTGTATCGCCGCCGGCATCGCCGCACTGTGGGGCCCTGCCCACGGCGGTGCGAACGAAGCCGTGCTGACCATGCTCGATGAAATCGGCGATGTTTCGAACATCGACAAGTTCATCGCCAAGGCCAAGGACAAGAACGATCCGTTCAAGCTGATGGGCTTCGGTCACCGCGTCTACAAGAACCGCGACCCTCGCGCGACTGTAATGAAGCAGACCTGCGACGAAGTGTTGAAGGAACTGGGCATCCAGAACGATCCGCAACTCGAACTGGCCATGCGTCTGGAAGAGATCGCTCTGACCGATCCGTACTTCATCGAGCGCTCGCTGTACCCGAACGTCGACTTCTACTCGGGGATCATCCTCAAGGCGATCGGCATTCCGACCAGCATGTTCACTGTGATCTTCGCCCTGGCACGTACTGTCGGCTGGATTTCGCACTGGAAGGAAATGCTCTCCAGCCCGTACAAGATTGGCCGTCCGCGTCAGCTTTACACTGGCTACGAGTCGCGGGATATCACCAAGCTGGAAGACCGCAAATAAGAGCTGTCTTGCGATAGCCTCTTAGCGTTGTACCGGGAACGGCCTCCATGAGAATGGGGGCCGTTTTTTGTTTTTGCGGTTTTTTTGCGATCTTTGGATTGGGTGTATATCCGTTGCTGCGGTAACGGCTTCTTAGGGTTCCGCCCTTACGGCGGGTCACTTTTTCCAAACGCCGAAAAAGTAACCAAAAAGGCTGAGCCCCGGCGTACGGCACTTCGCTTAGGCTCAGTGTTCCCTCGCTACGGTGTCCATCAGGGGGCATCGCCTACGGTTTGCTTCGCTGCACCTCCTCTCGATGTATGCGGCTTCGCCGCACGGCGCTGCGCGCCTCCCCCCTGATGGACACCTCCGCTCGGCCTGCCGAAGGGGCAAAAAATCAAAAGCCAGAGCAAAAGCCAGATCAAGAGCCCCCCCCTCACCCTATCCCTCCCGAAACGTCGGACCGCCCGTAGGGAGAGGGAACTGATCGAGGTGTATGGCAGAGCTACGCCGACGTGCAATACCGAGTCGAACTCAAGTTTTGAAAAGCACAAAAATCGGCCCCCTCTCCTCGGGGAGAGGGCTGGGGTGAGGGGTAAACCCACCACAAAACCAAAGCCGAACACCCGCCCCTCACCACTCAACACGATGAGCGTTAGCTCGAGTACCGCTTTTGATCGCAGGGCCCGTCGGCAGGCTGAGTGGAGGGATTGATCCGGGGGTGGGAGCGCAGCGACCGTGCGGCGCAGCCGCATGCATCGAGAGGAGGTGCAGCGAAGCAAACCGTAGGCGATGCCCCCGGATCGATCCCGGAGCGAAGGAACCCCGAGCCTTAGCGAGGGGCCGTACGTCAGGGTTAAAGACCTTTTGGTTACTTTTGGGGCGTTTGCCAAAAGTGACCCGCCGTAAGGGCGGAACCCTAAGAAGCCGTTACCGCAGCAACGGATATACACACAAACCAAAACCACCCCAAAGAAAGCCCGATAACCGCCCACAAAAAAACGCCCCAATCTCTCGACCAGGGCATTTTCCATTCAACTCAACTTACAAAGCCTCAGTGCGAAACCGCCCCACTAGCCCCCAACCCAGTCTGCGAACGCACAAACTGCGGGAAGAACGCCGCACGCTCGTTCTCAGCCGCCGCCGACTTGTCGGTAACGGAGAAGAACCAGATCCCGATAAACGCAATGATCATCGAGAACAACGCCGGATACTCGTAAGGGAAGATCGCCTTCTCATGATGCAGAATCTGCACCCAGATGGTCGGGCCAAGGATCATCAGACCCACCGCACTCACCAGACCCAACCAGCCGCCAATCATGGCGCCACGGGTGGTCAGCTTCTTCCAGTACATCGAAAGCAGCAGCACCGGGAAGTTGCAGCTCGCCGCGATGGAGAACGCCAGACCCACCATGAACGCAATGTTCTGGCTTTCGAACAGGATGCCCAGGCCGATGGCCAGAACGCCCAGTGCGATGGTGGTGATCTTCGAAACGCGGATCTCATCCTTCTCGTTGGCCTTGCCCTTCTTGATCACGCTGGCGTACAGGTCGTGAGACACCGCCGAAGCACCGGCCAGAGTCAGACCGGCCACTACTGCCAGAATGGTCGCGAACGCCACCGCCGAGATGAAGCCGAGGAACACGCTGCCGCCCACGGCGTTGGCCAGGTGCACCGCTGCCATGTTGTTGCCGCCGAGCAGAGCGCCCGCCGCATCTTTGAAGGCCGGGTTGGTGCTGACCAGCAGGATCGCGCCGAAGCCGATGATGAAGGTCAGGATGTAGAAGTAGCCAATGAAACCGGTCGCGTACAGCACGCTCTTACGGGCTTCTTTCGCGTCGCTAACGGTGAAGAAGCGCATCAGGATGTGCGGCAGGCCGGCGGTACCGAACATCAGCGCCAGACCCAGGGAGAACGCCGAGATCGGATCTTTGACCAGACCGCCCGGGCTCATGATCGCTTCGCCCTTGGCGTGAACCTTGATGGCTTCGGAGAACAGGGTGTTGAAGTCGAAGTTGACGTGCTTCATCACCATCAGCGCCATGAACGAGGCACCGGACAGCAACAGCACCGCCTTGATGATCTGCACCCAGGTGGTCGCCAGCATGCCGCCGAACAGCACGTACATGCACATCAGGATACCGACCAGAATCACCGCAACGTGGTAGTCGAGACCGAACAGCAGCTGGATCAGCTTGCCGGCACCGACCATTTGCGCGATCAGGTAGAACGCCACCACCACCAGCGAACCGCAGGCAGACAGGGTGCGAATCTGGGTTTGCCCGAGGCGGTAGGACGCCACGTCGGCAAAGGTGTATTTGCCCAGGTTACGCAGACGCTCGGCGATCAGGAACAGAATGATCGGCCAGCCCACCAGGAAGCCGATCGAGTAGATCAGGCCGTCGTAGCCGGAGGTGAACACCAGCGCGGAAATACCCAGGAAGGACGCCGCCGACATGTAGTCACCGGCAATCGCCAGACCGTTCTGGAAACCGGTGATCTTGCCGCCCGCCGCATAGTAGTCGGCCGCCGAGTTGTTGCGTTTGGACGCCCAGTAAGTGATGCACAGGGTTGCGCCAACGAACGCGACGAACATGACGATCGCGGAAACGTTGAGTGGTTGTTTGTGGACTTCGCCGGTCAGGGCGTCAGCGGCCCAGACGGCTGGAGCGAACGCTGCGATGCTCAAAAGAGCCAGTAGACGCCGGATCATTGCTGAGCCTCCTTGAGAATCGCGTTGTTCAGGTCGTCGAACTCGCCATTGGCGCGGCGCACGTAAATGCCGGTCAGGATAAAGGCCGAGATAATCAGTCCGACACCGATCGGGATGCCCCAGGTGATGGACGATTCAGGACTGATTTTCGTGCCGAGCACTTGCGGCCCGTACGCGATCAGAAGGATGAAGCCGGAGTAGAGCCCGAGCATGATCGCCGAGAGTATCCAGGCGAACCTTTCTCTTTTCTTGACCAGCTCCTTGAAGCGCGGGCTGTTCTGAATCGAGAGGTAAATGCTGTCGTTCATTGTTTTTATCCTCGCAGCACAGATTTTTATTTTTGGAACATATCCACTGTATGCGGCTGCGAGCCGGGTTCCAGACGACCTTAGTAGTAGAACGCCATGACGTTTTTGCCAATTTCCAGACAAGCCGAAAACGGCCAACGCTGCTTATTAATAGTGGGCAAACAAAAAAGGCCGCCCGACTGTCATGTCGGGCGGCCCCGGGAAGCGCAGATTAGACGCTTCGGCTTAAATCACTTGGTCCAGTCGGCAACACGTTCCGGGTGTTTGGCAATCCAATCCTTGGCCGCTGCGTCAGGTTTTGCACCGTCCTGAATCGCCAGCATGACTTCGCCGATTTCGTCTTTCGAAGCCCACTGGAAGTTCTTCAGGAACTTGGCCACTTCCGGCGCCTTGGTCGCCAGTTCCTTGCTGCCGATGCTGTTCACGGTTTCAGCCGCGCCGTACACGCCTTTCGGGTCGTCGAGGAAGCGCAGTTTCCACTTGGCGAACATCCAGTGCGGCACCCAGCCGGTGACGGCGATGGATTCGTTTTTCTTCTCGGCACGGGTCAGCTCGGCAATCATGCCGGCGCCGGAACTGGCCTTGAGTTGATAGCCGGTCAGGTCGTAATCCTTGATCGCCTGATCGGTCTTGAGCATCACGCCTGAACCGGCGTCGATGCCAACGATGCGCTTTTTGAAGGAGTCGTCGGTTTTCAGGTCTTCGATGGTCTTGGCCTTGACGTACTCCGGCACGATCAGACCGATTTTCGCGTCCTTGAAGTTCGGACCGTAATCGACGACCTGATCCTTGTTCTTGGTCCAGTATTCGCCGTGGGTCACCGGCAGCCAGGCCGAGAGCATGGCGTCGAGTTTGCCGGTGGCAACGCCCTGCCACATGATGCCGGTAGCGACGGCTTGCAGTTTCACGTCGTAGCCGAGTTTCTGCTTGATCACTTCGGCCGCCACGTGGGTGGTCGCGACGCTGTCGGACCAGCCGTCAACGTAACCGATGTTCAGGGTCTGTTTTTCAGCGCTGGCGAAAGTGGAGCTCATCGCAAGCACCAAAGCGGCACCTGCGCCTAAAAGTCGTCGCATCTTCATCGTTACTTCCCCGAAATGCTGCGCCCGACGAATGCCGGGCATCGTCAACGTATTGTTATGGTGCACAGCGCCCCCATCACGCCTGACCGCAAACTCGTTAGATCATCAGCGGAGTACTGATGAGTCCGATCATCAACCTGACGCCCGTTAAGACCTGCTCTGCCAGCGACCTCGAAGCAACGAGAAACGACATCAGAAAGCCATTAACTGCGTCAGGATATTTGGCGCCAGACAATCCGCCCGAACTTTGCATGTCAAAATCGTGCGGGCCACCAACCTGCTTATAAATGCAGGTAACATGCGTCGCTTTGCAGCCACTCGGCCTGACCATGTCCGCGACTTCCCGCTTCCCCTTTCTTCCTTATGTGTTCGCCTGCCTGCTCGGGCTGTTTGCCCTGTGCGGTTTCTGGTACGGCCTCGGCAAACCGGTGATCCTGCCGGACGTCGCCACCCCGAGCCACAAGCTGCAATGCGCCTCCTACACCCCGTTCGACAAGGACCAGTCGCCGTTCGACGTGCCGTTCAAGCTGCGCCCGGAGCGCATGGACGCCGACCTCGCCCTGCTCGCCACCCGTTTCGAATGCATCCGCACCTACTCAATGACGGGCCTCGAAGCGCTGCCGGATCTGGCGCGCAAGCACGGTTTGAAGTTGATGATCGGCGCGTGGGTCAACAGCAATCCGGTGGACACCGAGAAGGAAGTCGATCTGCTGATTGCCTCGGCCAACGCCAACCCGGACGTGGTCAGCGCCGTAATCGTCGGCAACGAGGCCTTGCTGCGCAAAGAGGTCACCGCGACCCAGTTGGTGAAGCTGATCAACAAGGTCAAGAGCCACATCAAGCAGCCGGTGACCTACGCCGATGTCTGGGAATTCTGGCTCAAGCACCCGGAAGTCGCGCCGGCGGTGGATTTCCTGACCATTCACTTGCTGCCGTACTGGGAAGACGATCCATCGAACATCGACGCGGCCCTGCATCATGTGGCCGAAGTGCGTCAGGTGTTCGGCAACAAGTTCGCCCCAAAAGACGTGATGATTGGCGAAACCGGCTGGCCGAGCGAAGGCCGCCAGCGTGAGACCGCGCTGCCGAGCCGGGTCAACGAGGCCAAGTTCATTCGTGGTTTTGTCACCCTCGCCGAACAGGAAGGCTGGCGTTACAACCTGATCGAAGCGTTCGACCAGCCGTGGAAGCGCGGCAGCGAAGGCGCGGTCGGCGGTTACTGGGGGCTGTTCGATGCGAATCGCCAGGACAAGGGCGTGTTGGCCGGTCCAGTGTCGAACGTACCCTACTGGTCGCAGTGGCTGGCGGTCGGTGGACTGATTTTCCTCGGAACACTGCTGCTGGGTGGTCGGGTTCGTACGACGCGTTCGGCGCTGATCCTGCCGCTGCTCGGCGCCCTCGCCGCCTGCTCGATTGGTGCCTGGGGTGATCTGGCCCGGGTGACCACGCGATTTGCCAGCGAATGGCTGTGGGTCGGGTTGCTGACGGCTCTGAATCTGTTGGTGCTGGCCCATGCCGCGCTGACCTTGAGCGCCCGCAGTGGCTGGCGTGAACAGGCGTTCAACGCTTTCGAGCGACGGGCCGGCTGGCTGGTGGCGGCAGCCGGTTTCGCCGCTGCCGTGATGATGCTGGAGCTGGTGTTCGATCCGCGCTATCGCAGCTTTCCGAGCGTGGCGTTCATTCTGCCGGCGCTGGTTTACCTGTGCCGCCCGGTGCCCGTGGCCCGTCGGGAGATCGCCCTGCTGACATTCATAATCGGCCCCGGCATTGCGCCGCAGTTGTTCCGTGAAGGACTGCAGAATCAGCAGGCGTGGGGCTGGGCGCTGGTCAGCGTGTTGATGGTGGCTGCACTTTGGCGCTGCCTGCGGGCTCGCAAGGGCTGACCTTCAGCATCTGAAAGCATTGCATCGCGGGCGAGCCCGCGATGCATGACTACTTGGCGTCGCGCGATTCCCGCACCAGTCGCAACCCGGCAATCACCACCGCAAACACCGCCAGCGTCGTGTTGTACAGCGCCAGCGCCGGCAACCCGAACACCAGCGCCAGCACCGCCAGCCACCACCCTGCCCATCCCGGCACGACAAAACCGATCACCGCAGCCGCGACCGCCGCCCAGCCCAGCATCTGGAAATGAATCATCAGGCCCAGGTTCGAGCGCACCGAGCATTCCCAGCGGCTCGCCTCATCCACGCAGATGCCCACCCACTGCGCATCTTCCATGAAGCCATAACGCGCGCCATAACTGGCGGCCAGCCACAACGGCAACAGAACGAGCAGCAGAATCACGGGCAAGCGGCGGGACATGGAACACTCCAATCGATGAAATCGGCGGCCAGCTTAATCTGCCGCCGCGCATACGCAAGGACTAACAACTCTTAACTGGTCATTCCTTCCTTGCAAAGTGTATCGTCCGGCTACTATTACTCCGAATTCCGTCAGTTTGGTGCCGTGGCATGGCACTTTGGCGCAAACCCGGTGGTCATAGCCTGCGAACCTCATTCGGCACCTTCCTCTAAGGGATCTAGTCATGCTCCGTTCCTTGCGCTTCGCCGCCCTGTTTGGCGGCCTTATTCTGAGT
Organism: Pseudomonas sp. R45(2017); assembly: GCF_002112305.1. Lineage (NCBI taxonomy): Bacteria > Pseudomonadati > Pseudomonadota > Gammaproteobacteria > Pseudomonadales > Pseudomonadaceae > Pseudomonas > Pseudomonas sp. R45(2017). The sequence continues at coordinate 78,013 of NZ_NEHH01000007.1, forward strand.
GCGTCCGCGCTGGCGGTGGATATCGACGCCGCCAGCTATGGCTATCCCCTGACCAATCCGTTCGAGGCGACCATCGCCACCACGCCGCCGGACTTGCGCCCTGAACTGCCACTGGATGACGACATCGATCAGGCCGATCGCAGCGTCACCCTGCGCCCCGAGCGCGAATTCATCCTGCCGGACAATTTCTGGCCGGTGAAAAAACTCACCTACCGCATCGCCACCCAGGACAAGGCCGCGCCGCTGATCTTCCTGATCGCCGGCACCGGCGCGCGCTACGACAGCACGCTCAACGAATACCTGAAGAAGCTTTATTACAAGGCTGGCTACCACGTGGTGCAGCTGTCATCGCCGACCAGCTTCGACTTCATGAGCGCCGCCTCGCGTTTCGCCACCCCCGGCGTGACCAAGGAAGACGCCGAAGACATGTACCGGGTGATGCAGGCCGTGCGGGCGCAGAACCCGAAACTGCCGGTCACCGACTATTACCTCAGCGGCTACAGCCTCGGCGCGCTGGACGCGGCGTTCGTTGCCCACCTGGATGAAACCCGCCGCAGCTTCAACTTCAAGAAAGTCCTGCTGCTGAATCCGCCGGTCAACCTCTACACCTCGATCACCAACCTCGACAAGCTGGTGCAGACCGAGGTCAAGGGCATCAACAACAGCACCACCTTCTATGAACTGGTGCTGAGCAAACTGACCCGTTACTTCCAGCAGAAGGGTTACATCGACCTCAACGATGCGCTGCTCTACGACTTCCAGCAGTCCAAGCAGCACCTGAGCAACGAGCAGATGGCGATGCTGATCGGCACTTCGTTCCGCTTCTCGGCGGCGGATATCGCGTTCACTTCGGACCTGATCAACCGTCGCGGCCTGATCACCCCGCCGAAATTCCCGATCACCGAAGGCACCAGCCTCACGCCGTTCCTCAAGCGTGCGCTGCAATGCGACTTCGACTGCTACCTCACCGAACAGGTAATCCCGATGTGGCGCGCCCGCACCGACGGCGGCAGCCTGCTGCAACTGATCGATCAGGTGAGCCTGTACGCATTGAAGGATTACCTGCACGACAGCCCGAAAATCGCCGTCATGCACAACGCCGACGACGTGATCCTCGGCCCGGGCGACCTCGGTTTCCTGCGCCGCACCTTCGGCGATCGCCTGACCGTTTACCCGCTGGGCGGCCATTGCGGCAACCTTAACTACCGCGTCAACAGCGACGCCATGCTGGAGTTCTTCCGTGGCTAAATATCTCCTGCTGATTGCAGCGCTCCTCAGTGCAGGTATGGCCCAGGCCGACAACAGCAAAGCCAATGCACCGGTGGTCATCGACAGCGACGGCTTCAAGGAGCCGCTGTCCAAACTCAAGTTCAACCCGGGGCTGGATCAGCGCGAGTTCGAGCGCTCGACCCTCAACGCGCTGAACGTCTACGACCCGCTGGAAGAGTGGAACCGCCGCGTCTACCACTTCAACTACCGCTTTGACCAATGGGTGTTCCTGCCGGTGGTCGATGGCTATCGCTACATCACTCCGAGCTTCGTGCGCACCGGCGTGAGCAACTTCTTCAACAACATTGGCGACGTGCCGAACCTGGTCAACAGCCTGTTGCAGTTCAAGGGCAAGCGCTCGATGGAAACCACCGCGCGCCTGCTGCTCAACACCACCATCGGCATCGCCGGGCTCTGGGATCCGGCCACCGCCATGGGCCTGCCGCGTCAGAACGAAGACTTCGGCCAGACCCTGGGCTTCTACGGCGTACCGGGCGGCGCCTACTTCGTGCTGCCGATCCTCGGCCCGTCGAATCTGCGGGATACTGCAGGTCTGGCCGTGGACTACACCGCCGAGTCCGCGATCAACTTCCTCAACGTCTCGGAAGTCAGCTCCAACCATCCGGAAGTGTGGGTACTGCGTGGCATCGACAAGCGTTACCAGACCAGCTTCCGCTACGGTCAGCTGAACTCACCGTTCGAGTACGAGAAGGTGCGCTACGTCTACACCGAGTCGCGCAAGTTGCAGATCGCCGAGTAAAAACGCCGGCCACAAAAAAGGCCATTCGATGCGAGTCGAATGGCCTTTTTGTTTGCCTCAGGATTCAACCCTTCAGCGCTTTCCAGACTTTGCCGATCACGGACACGCCCGCCAGCACCACCGCACCCGCGATGATCCCCGCCACGCCGTTCAACAGCATCGGCACCACAAACCCGGCGCCACCGGCCGCTGCGCCGACGCTTTCGATCCAGTGATGCACCACCGGCACGCCGTGGGTCAGGATGCCGCCACCGACCAGGAACATCGCTGCGGTGCCGATTACCGACAGGCTTTTCATCATGTAGGGCGCGGCGCGCAGGATGCCGTTGCCGATACTTTTGGCCATCTGGCCGGGCTTCTGAGTCAGCCACAGACCGAGGTCATCGAGTTTGACGATACCGGCCACCAGGCCGTAAACGCCCACGGTCATGACAATGGCGATGCCCGACATCACGATCACTTGCTGGGTCAGCGAAGCATCGGCCACGGTGCCGAGGGTGATGGCGATGATTTCCGCCGAGAGGATGAAGTCGGTGCGGATCGCGCCTTTGATCTTGTCCTTCTCGTACGCCACCAGATCGGTTGCCGGATCAGCCACGGCCTCGACCAGTTGCGCATGCTCGGCCTCGTCTTCGGCCTTGCTGTGCAGGAACTTGTGCGCGAGCTTTTCGAAACCCTCGAAACACAGGTAGGCGCCACCGACCATCAGCAGCGGCGTCACCAGCCACGGCACGAACGCACTGATCGCCAGCGCCGACGGCACCAGAATCAGTTTGTTGACGAACGAGCCCTTGGCCACCGCCCAAACGACGGGAATTTCCCGCTCCGCGCGTACGCCGGAGACCTGCTGGGCGTTGAGCGCCAAGTCGTCGCCGAGCACGCCGGCGGTCTTCTTGGCAGCCATTTTGGTCATCAACGCAACGTCGTCCAGAACGGTGGCGATGTCGTCGATCAGCACCAGCAAACTGCTTCCTGCCATGAATCTTGTTTCCTTATGTGAATAATGCCGCGCAGCATACCGCGACTGCAGGCCACACGGGGCATTGTTGAGCGCCGCGCGAGGCCGGTGCTACCATGCGCAACCGCCAGAACAGGCAAGGAACCACCGGGTTTATGAGCACAATCCGCGAGCGCAACAAAGAACTGATCCTGCGTGCAGCCAGTGAAGAGTTTGCCGACAAGGGCTTCGCTGCCACCAAAACCAGCGACATCGCCGCCAAGGCAGGACTGCCCAAGCCCAACGTCTATTACTACTTCAAGTCCAAGGAAAACCTCTACCGCGAGGTGCTGGAAAGTATCATCGTGCCGATCCTGCAGGCCTCGACCCCGTTCAACCCGGACGGCGTACCGAGCGAAGTGCTGAGCGGCTACATCCGCTCGAAGATCCGCATCTCCCGCGACCTGCCTTTCGCCTCCAAGGTGTTCGCCAGCGAAATCATGCACGGCGCCCCGCACCTGAGCGCCGACCTGGTCGAGCAGCTCAACGGCCAGGCCAAGCACAACATCGACTGCATCCAGACCTGGATCGACCGCGGCCAGATCGCCCCGATCGACCCCAACCACCTGATGTTCAGCATCTGGGCCGCAACCCAGACCTACGCCGACTTCGACTGGCAGATCTCCGCCGTCACCGGCAAGGACAAGCTCGACGAAGCCGACTATGAAGCGGCAGCACAAACCATCATCCGGTTGGTGCTCAAGGGCTGCGAGCCGGACTGAAAATTCGCGGTGCGACTATCTCGAGCAAGTCGAATCGTCGCACCGGGGCCCCCACAGGTTTCTGTGCTGAATTCAGATTTAGCAAACAACACAAATCCCCTGTGGGAGCTGGCTTGCCAGCGATGAAGGCAACTCGGTTCAAAGTTGCTAAAGCCAAACTGCATCCCACAGCGGATAGTCGCCGATTTTACCCACCAGCCCAGCGCGCAAAGGGTTGGCCACTACATACCGTGCCATTTTCACCAAGTCATCTTCCCGCCTCAACGCCCGGTCATGGTAACCCTGCTGCCATAACGGCCCATGTCTGCCACTGTGCAGATTCACCTCTCGCGCAATCAGGGATTTGGTCTCGCGCATCAGTTTGCGGAGAGAGCAATTTTCCAGCTCGACCAGCCAGTGAAAATGATCGGGCATCACAACCCACGCCAACGATTTCGCCATTCCGTGGTCCTGTGCGCGACGAAGTTGATGAACAACCAGTCTGCCCAACGCGAAATCGGCAAAGATCGGTTCTCGATCAAGAGTGTTTGAAGTCAGTAAATAGATTTGATTCGGCTCGGCATAGCGACCGGTTCGCAGCCGATGCGAAGCAGGAAGATCAGGCAATCCGTTGCCCCTTCATGATGAGTTCATCAGAAGGCTAGACCTCAGTGTGCTGTTTGACTGGGTAAGTCTTTTTTCTTGATGTGTCAGTCAGGCCGCCATCGCTGGCAAGCCAGCTCCCACAGGGTTTGGTGCCGTTCGCAGAGTTTGAATGCAACGCACAATGTGTGGGAGCTGGCTTGCCAGCGATGACTTTCGATCAAACGCCGCAAATCACGCAGCCACCCCCGCATCCGCCCGCAGGTCCAGGGCCTCCACGGCCTTGATTGCCACCTGCTCATCGATATCCGACAGATCGCCGCTGATGCCGATCGCACCCAGCACGTTCCCCGCCTGATCACGAATCAGCACACCACCCGGTGCCGGCACGACGCTGCCCTGCCCCATGCTGTTAAGTGCGGCGATGAACGCCGGGCGTTGTTGCGCGTCCAGCGCCAGCAGGCGTGAGCCCTTGCCCAGCGCGATGGCGCCCCAGGCTTTGCCGATGGCGATGTTCGGGCGCAGCAGGCTGGCGCCGTCTTCGCGTTGCAAGGTGACCAGATGGCCGCCGGTATCCAGTACCGCGATGGTCAGCGGCGCGGCGGAGATGCCCCGCCCTGCATTGATGGCTTCGTTGACCAGCTTGACTGCGACTTTCAAGGTTAAAGCGCTCATGGTGCCGTCCTCATTTTGTTATTGGGAAAGTCGTTGGGCTGCGCTTTTCTGCCGCAGCCCGATGCAACAAATAGAACACAATGAATTATTTTTTTGTATACAATAATTCTCGAAAAGCGCCCCATGCGACGAAAAGCCACAGCAGAAAAGGCTTCCGACGAATGAAACAGGCGCTTGAGAAAATGGATTGACCTGCGCCGTCCGCCGTGAATACACTCTGCGCAAAGCCACTTGTATACAATTACAAAACGTAAAGAGGCACAAAACCATGAGCAAAATGAGAGCAATCGAAGCCGCCGTTCTGGTGATGCGCCGTGAAGGGGTTGATACCGCTTTTGGCATTCCAGGCGCTGCAATCAACCCGCTGTACTCCGCCTTGCAGAAAGTCGGTGGCATCGATCACGTCCTCGCTCGCCACGTTGAAGGCGCCTCGCACATGGCCGAGGGCTACACCCGCACCAAGGCCGGCAACATCGGCGTGTGCATCGGTACTTCCGGCCCGGCCGGTACCGACATGGTCACCGGTCTGTACAGCGCCTCCGCGGACTCGATCCCGATCCTCTGCATCACCGGGCAAGCCCCCCGCGCCCGTATGCACAAGGAAGACTTCCAGGCCGTCGACATCACCAGCATCGTCAAGCCGGTGACCAAGTGGGCGACCACCGTTCTGGAGCCGGGCCAGGTGCCTTACGCCTTCCAGAAAGCCTTCTACGAAATGCGCTCCGGCCGTCCGGGCCCGGTGCTGATCGACCTGCCGTTCGATGTGCAGATGGCTGAAATCGAATTCGACATCGACGCTTACCAGCCACTGCCGCTGGCCAAGCCGAGCGCGACCCGTGTGCAAGTCGAAAAAGCCCTGGCGATGCTGGACCAGGCCGAGCGTCCATTGCTGGTCGCCGGCGGCGGCATCATCAACGCCGACGCCAGCGAACTGCTGGTCGAGTTCGCCGAGCTGACCGGCATTCCAGTAATCCCGACCCTGATGGGCTGGGGCACCATTCCTGACGATCACCCGCTGATGGTCGGCATGGTCGGTCTGCAGACTTCGCACCGCTACGGCAACGCCACGATGCTGAAATCCGACGTGGTACTGGGCGTCGGCAACCGCTGGGCCAACCGTCACACCGGTTCGGTCGACGTTTACACCGAAGGCCGCAAGTTCATTCACGTCGACATTGAACCGACCCAGATCGGCCGCGTGTTCACCCCGGACCTGGGCATCGTTTCCGACGCCGCAGCCGCGCTGACCGTGTTCATCGAAGTCGCCCGTGAATGGCAAGCCGCCGGCAAGCTGAAAAACCGTTCTGCCTGGCTGCAGGACTGCCAGCAGCGCAAGGCCAGCCTGCATCGCAAGACCCACTTCGACAACGTGCCGGTCAAGCCGCAGCGCGTTTACGAAGAAATGAACCAGGTGTTCGGCAAGGACACCTGCTACGTCAGCACCATTGGTCTGTCGCAGATTGCCGGCGCGCAGTTCCTGCACGTCTACAAGCCGCGTCACTGGATCAACTGCGGCCAGGCCGGCCCGTTGGGCTGGACCATTCCGGCAGCGCTGGGCGTGGTGAAGGCCGATCCGAACCGTAAAGTCGTGGCCCTGTCGGGGGACTATGACTTCCAGTTCATGATCGAAGAACTGGCGGTCGGCGCTCAGTTCAAACTGCCGTACATCCACGTCGTGGTGAACAACTCGTACCTGGGTCTGATCCGTCAGGCCCAGCGCGGGTTCGATATGGACTACTGCGTGCAGCTGTCCTTCGATAACCTGAACGCGCCGGAACTCAACGGTTATGGTGTCGACCACGTCGCAGTCGCCGAAGGCCTGGGCTGTAAAGCGCTGCGTGTGTTCGAACCGGCTGACATCGCCCCTGCCCTGCGCAAGGCCGAAGAGCTGATCGAAGAGTTCAAGGTGCCGGTGATCGTCGAGATCATTCTGGAGCGTGTGACCAACATCTCCATGGGGACCGAGATCAACGCCGTCAACGAATTCGAAGACCTGGCGCTGGTCGGCAACGATGCGCCTACGGCGATTTCGTTGCTCGACTGAACGTAACCGGCTCCCTCTCCCTCCGGGAGAGGGGACTTGATCGCGTTCAGTCTGACCAACCGTGTCAAAACTGTTTTAGGAGACCACCATGCCGCGTTTCGCAGCCAACCTGTCCATGCTGTTCACCGAACAGGATTTCCTTGCCCGTTTCGACGCCGCCGCCAAGGCTGGCTTCAGCGGTGTCGAGTACCTGTTCCCGTACGATTTCAGCTCTGCCGAAATCAAGGCCAAACTCGACGCCAACGGTCTGACCCAAGTGCTGTTCAACCTGCCGGCCGGCGACTGGGCCAAGGGCGAGCGCGGTATCGCGTGCCTGCCGGACCGGGTCGACGAGTTCCGTGCCGGGGTCGATCTGGCCATCGCTTACGCACAGGTTCTGGGCAACACCCAGGTCAACTGCCTGGCCGGTATCCGTCCGCAGGGCGTGGACGATGCCACTGTTGAAAAGACCTTCGTCGCCAACCTCAAGTACGCCGCCGACAAGCTGCAAGCCGTGGGCATCAAACTGGTGATGGAAGCGATCAACACCCGCGACATCCCGGGCTTCTACCTGAACAACACGGCGCAGGCCCTGTCGATTCGCGAGCAGGTCGGTAGCGCCAATCTGTTCCTGCAATACGACATCTATCACATGCAAATCATGGAAGGCGATCTGGCCCGCACCCTGCAATCGCACCTGGCCGAGATCAACCATGTGCAACTGGCCGACAACCCGGGCCGCAACGAGCCGGGCACTGGCGAGATCAACTACCGCTTCCTGTTCGAACACCTCGATCGCATCGGTTATCAGGGCTGGGTCGGTTGCGAGTACAAACCGCTGACCACTACTGAAGCAGGCCTCGGCTGGCTGAAGACCCACAACGCGATCTGACCCCTATTTGCTTGAGCAAGACAAAAACAAGAGGAATTTCTCATGGCTAAAATCGGATTCATCGGCACCGGCATCATGGGCCACCCAATGGCGGCGAACCTGCAGAAAGCCGGTCACAGCCTGTTCCTGTCGGCGCACCACGACGCCGCCCCTGCCGACCTGGTCGCCGCTGGCGCCGTCGCTCTGGCCAACCCGCGTGACGTGGCTCAAGAAGCCGAATTCATCATCGTCATGGTGCCGGATACCCCGCAGGTCGAAGACGTGCTGTTCCGCGCCGACGGCGTCGCGGCCGGCATCGGCAAAGGCAAGGTCGTGATCGACATGAGCTCGATCTCGCCGACCGCCACCAAGGCTTTCGCTGCGAAGATCAACGAGAAAGGCGCGCAATACCTCGACGCCCCGGTGTCCGGTGGTGAAGTCGGTGCCAAAGCCGCGACCCTGAGCATCATGGTCGGTGGCGATGCCGATGCCTTCGAACGCGCACTGCCGCTGTTCCAGGCCATGGGCAAGAACATCACCCTGGTCGGTGGCAATGGCGACGGTCAGACCGCCAAGGTGGCGAACCAGATCATCGTTGCCCTGAACATTCAGGCTGTCGCCGAAGCCCTGCTGTTCGCTTCGAAAAACGGTGCCGATCCGGCCAAGGTGCGTGAAGCGCTGATGGGCGGTTTCGCCTCCTCGAAGATCCTCGAAGTGCACGGCGAGCGCATGATCAAGGGCACCTTCGATCCGGGCTTCCGCATCAGCCTGCACCAGAAGGACCTGAACCTGGCCCTGCAAGGCGCCAAGGAGCTGAACATCAACCTGCCGAACACCGCCAACGCCCAGCAAGTGTTCAGCACCTGCGCGGCCATCGGTGGCAGCAACTGGGACCACTCGGCGCTGATCAAGGGCCTGGAACACATGGCCAACTTCTCGATTCGCGACAAGAAGTAAGCCCTGCCCCGTCGCTCGTTCCCACGTCGAGGCGTCGAACCGTCTGCGTGGGAATGCAGCCCGGGACGCTCCGCGTCCCTTCCGAAGCGGACGCAGAGCGTCCATTGAGGCATCCCCACGCAGAGCGTGGGAACGATCACCTGCACTAACCAAGAACAATAAGATTGGGAGCCCGCCATGTCGGTCGATCCGCAACAACTGCTGCGCGAGCTGTTTGCCACAGCCATCGACGCGGCCCATCCGAACCAGGTCCTCGAAGCGCATCTGCCGGCTGATCGCACAGGTCGCGTGATCGTCATCGGCGCCGGCAAGGCTGCCGCTGCCATGGCGCAAGTGGTCGAGCGCTGCTGGGAAGGTGAAGTCTCGGGCCTTGTGGTGACCCGCTACGGTCACGGCGCCCCGTGCGAAAAAATCGAAGTGGTCGAAGCCGCGCACCCGGTACCGGACGCTGCCGGTCTGGCCGTGGCCAAACGCGTGCTGGAACTGGTCAGCAACCTGACCGAAGACGACCGCGTGATCTTCCTGTTGTCCGGCGGCGGCTCTGCCCTGCTGGCGCTGCCGGCCGAAGGCATCACCCTGGCCGACAAACAATCGATCAACAAAGCCCTGCTCAAATCCGGCGCGACCATCGGCGAGATGAACTGCGTGCGCAAGCACCTCTCGGCGATCAAGGGCGGACGCCTGGGCAAGGCCTGCTGGCCGGCGACTGTTTATACCTACGCGATTTCCGATGTACCGGGCGACCTCGCCACGGTCATCGCCTCCGGCCCGACCGTGGCCGACCCGAGCACCAGCGCCGAAGCGCTGGCGATCATCAAGCGCTACGGCATCGAGATTCCGGCCTCAGTGCGCACCTGGCTGCAAAGCCCTGAATCGGAAACCGTCAAACCCGGCGATCCGAGCCTGGCCCGCAGTCACTTCCAGTTGATCGCCCGCCCTCAGCAATCGCTGGATGCCGCGGCAGTGAAATGCCGTCAGGCCGGTTTCAGCACGCTGATCCTCGGCGACCTGGAAGGCGAATCCCGCGAAGTGGCGAAAGTCCACGCCGGCATCGCGCGCCAGATCATTCATCACGGCCAGCCGCTGGCAGCGCCGTGCGTGATTCTCTCCGGCGGTGAAACCACGGTGACCGTGCGCGGCAATGGCCGTGGCGGCCGCAACGCCGAATTCCTCCTCAGCCTCACCGACAGCCTCAAGGGCCAGCCCGGCGTTTATGCGCTGGCCGGTGACACCGACGGCATCGACGGCTCGGAAGACAACGCCGGCGCGATCATGACCCCGGACAGCTACGCCCGCGCCGCCGCCCTGGGCCTGAGCGCCAGCGACGAGCTGGATAACAACAACGGCTACGGCTACTTCGAGGTGCTCGATGCGCTGATCGTCACCGAGCCGACCCGCACCAACGTCAACGACTTCCGCGCCATCCTGATCCTCGAGAGCTCTAAATCATGACGCCTGATAAAAAGGTCAAAATCCTCGCCACCCTCGGGCCTGCCGTCGACGGCATCGAAGACATCCGCGAGCTGGTCGAGGCCGGGGTCAATATCTTCCGCCTCAACTTCAGCCACGGCGATCACGCCGACCACGCCAAGCGCTATCAGTGGATCCGCGAAGTCGAGCGCCAGCTCAACTACCCGCTCGGGATCCTGATGGACCTGCAAGGGCCGAAACTGCGGGTCGGCAAGTTCGCTGACGGCAAGGTTCAGTTGCATCGCGGTCAGGCCTTCCGCCTCGATCTGGACGCAACACCGGGCGACGAACGCCGGGTTAACCTGCCGCATCCGGAGATCATCGCCGCGCTGGAAGCCGGGATGGATCTGCTGCTCGATGACGGCAAACTGCGTCTGCGCGTCGTCACCAAATACTCCGACGCGATCGACACCACCGTGCTCAACGGCGGCGAACTGTCGGACCGCAAAGGCGTGAACGTGCCGCAAGCGGTGCTCGACCTGAGCCCGTTGACCACCAAGGATCGTCGCGACCTGAGCTTCGGTCTGGAGCTGGGTGTGGACTGGGTCGCGCTGTCGTTCGTGCAGCGCCCGCAAGACATCATCGAGGCCCGCGAACTGATCGGCGACAAGGCGTTCCTGATGGCGAAAATCGAGAAGCCGTCGGCCGTCGAGCAACTGCGCGAGATCGCCGAACTGAGCGACGCGATCATGGTGGCTCGCGGCGACCTGGGCGTGGAAGTGCCGGCCGAGAGCGTGCCGCAGATCCAGAAAAACATCATCACCACGTGCCGCCAGCTCGGCAAACCGGTGGTGGTGGCGACGCAGATGCTCGAGTCGATGCGCTTCTCGCCGGCGCCGACCCGCGCTGAAGTCACCGACGTCGCCAACGCCGTAGCCGAAGGCGCCGATGCGGTGATGCTGTCGGCCGAAACCGCATCCGGCGAGTACCCGCTGGAAGCCGTGCAGATGATGAGCAAGATCATCCGTCAGGTGGAGAACGGTCCGGACTACCAGACCCAACTCGACGTCAGCCGGCCGAAAGCCGAAGCGACCGTGTCCGATGCCATCAGCTGCGCGATTCGCCGGATCAGCAACGTGCTGCCGGTGGCGGTGCTGGTCAACTACAGCGAGTCCGGGGCATCGAGTCTGCGTGCGGCGCGGGAGCGGCCAAAAGCGCCGATCCTCAACCTGACGCCGAACCTGCAGACCGCGCGCCGGTTGAGCGTGGCGTGGGGCATTCATTCGGTGGTCAATGATCGCCTGCGTCAGGTGGATGAAGTGTGCTCGACCGCGCTGGAAATCGCTCAGGCGCAAGGAATGGCCGAGCGTGGCGATACGTTGCTGATCACCGCGGGTGTGCCGTTCGGGCAGCCGGGGTCGACTAATTCGCTGCGGATCGAAACATTGATTTAAGCAACACCTGTGTGGCGAGGGAGCGTGCTCCCGCCGCCCGGCATGACGGTTTCCACAAGAGACACCGCATTCACCGGGCACGAGCTCCTCGCCACCGCTTCAAGCAAGACCTTTTGATTTTCCCACTGCCCAGATTCTCCAGACATGCCTGCCAATCATTTCAACACCCACTGCCCTGACTGGGCCGAGGCCTTGCTCAACGGCTTCAGTCAAATCTTCCTCCAGCGTCATCCGCTGTGTGGACTCCTGTGCCTTCTGGCCATTTTATTCACCGCGCCGGTGCTGTTTGCCGGCGCGCTGCTGGGCGCGGTCGCCGGTTTGCTCACCGCGCAACGGCGCAACTACGCCAAGGCGGATCGCCAGGCCGGACTGTTCAGCTACAACGGCGTGCTGGTCGGTCTGTTGCTGAGCCTGTATTTCCCCTGGTCGCCGATGCTGCCGCCGCTGATTCTGGCGGCCGGCGGTCTGAGCGCGATGATCACGCAGCAATGGCTCAAGCGCGCACGCCTCACCGAGTACCTGCCCGCCTACACCGCGCCGTTCGTGCTGCTGAGCTGGGTGTTCCTGTGTTTCGCCGAGCCTTCGACGCCGGCTCCGGCGCTTGAGCTGAACACCGTGAACCTGCTCGGTGCCGCCCTGAAAGGCTTCGGTCAGGTGATGTTCCTCGACCATCCGTTGGCCGGTGGATTGATCGCCGCCGGTTTGCTGATCGCCGATCGCCGGGCCTTTGCCTGGGCGCTGCTGGCTTCGGTAATCGGTCTGGGTTCCAGTCTGTTGCACCACGACAGCCAGGTCGCGTTGCTGGGGTTGGGTGGCTACAACGCGGTGCTCGCCGCCCTCGCCTTCAGCGCCCAGCGCCAGCAACCGTGGCTGCCGCTGTTCGGCATCGGCCTGGCGCTGCTGCTGACGCCGCTGTTCAGTGCCCTGGGTCTGGCGACTCTCACTGCACCGTTCATTCTTGCCTGCTGGCTGCTGCGCACCGGCATTCGCCTGATGCAGCAACCGCAGATCAACGGCGCGCCTTGCGCTCACGGGGAGAATCAACCTAGGCTGCGCTGATCTTTGATTCAGGCGTGATCCATGGACAGTAACCAGCACTGGCGTGAACAGCTTTACGTCATGATTTTCCAGAGCGACACCCCCGCCGGGCGACGTTTCGACGGCATTCTGCTGCTGATCATTCTGGCCAGCCTGGTGATCGTGATGCTCGACAGCATCGACAGCGTTCACCGCAATTACGCCGATGTGCTGGCGTATATCGAGTGGGGGTTCACCATCATCTTTGCCGGCGAGTACATTCTGCGTCTGTACTGCTCGCCCAAACCGCTGCGCTATGCCTTCAGTTTTTATGGATTGGTGGATCTGCTGGCGATCGTGCCGGGCATTCTCGCGCTGTACTACAGCGATGCGCAGTACCTGCTGATTATCCGGATCATTCGTATGCTGCGAATTTTCCGCGTCCTCAAACTCAGTCCCTACCTCAAACAAGCCAACTACCTGATGTCGGCGCTGCGCGGCAGCAAGCAGAAGATCGTGGTGTTTCTGGTGAGCGTCTGCACACTGGTAACGGTGTTCGGTACGTTGATGTACGTGATCGAAGGCCCGGAACACGGCTTCACCAGCATTCCCAAGGGCATCTATTGGGCTATCGTGACCCTGACCACCGTCGGCTTCGGCGACATCGTGCCGAAGACTCCATTGGGCCAGGTGATTTCGTCGCTGGTGATGATCACTGGTTACTCGATCATCGCGGTACCCACCGGAATCTTCACCGCCGAACTGGCCAATGCGATGCGTGGTGAACAGTTGCAACACGACTGCCCGGTTTGCCAGAAAAAGAGCCATGAAAGCGGCGCGGCATTCTGTTCGCGCTGCGGCAATCAGTTATTCAAGAAAATAGAATAAGCAAAGTTCTTTTTAATCTTTAAACGACTATGCGCGCCCCGCTATAGTCGCTGGCAAATGGCCTCATCTTTGTAAAAACACCCCCACAGAACAAGGAATGCGCAGTGAAAAAACTCTTTGGCGCCTCACTTCTCGCCGCAGGTCTTGCCTTCGGCAGCGTGGCTCAGGCCGCACCGACCCTGCTCAACGTGTCCTACGACGTGATGCGCGATTTCTACAAGGACTACAACACTGCGTTCCAGAAACACTGGCAGGCCGAACACAACGAAAACATCACGGTGCAGATGTCTTTCGGTGGTTCGAGCAAACAGGCTCGCTCCGTGATCGACGGTTTGCCGGCTGACGTGATCACCATGAACATGGCCACCGACATCAACGCCCTGGCCGACAACGGCCAACTGGTGCCGAAGGACTGGGTCACCCGTCTGCCGAACAACAGTGCGCCATTCACCTCCGCGACCGTATTCATCGTGCGCAAAGGCAACCCGAAAGCCCTGAAAGACTGGCCGGACCTGCTCAAGGACGGCGTGCAGGTTATCGTGCCGAACCCGAAAACCTCGGGCAACGGCCGCTACACCTACCTGTCGGCCTGGGGCTACGTGCTGAAAAACGGCGGTGACGAGAACAAGGCCAAGGACTTCGTCGGCAAGCTGTTCAAACAGGCACCGGTGCTGGATACCGGTGGCCGCGCCGCGACCACCACGTTCATGACCAACCAGATCGGCGACGTGCTGGTGACCTTCGAAAACGAAGCCGAAATGATCGCCCGCGAGTTCGGCCGCGACCAGTTCGAAGTCATCTACCCGAGCGTCTCCGCCGAAGCCGAGCCGCCAGTGTCGGTGGTCGACAAAGTGGTCGAGAAGAAAGGCTCCCGCGCCGCTGCCGAGGAATACCTGAAGTTCCTGTGGTCGCCGGAAGGTCAGGAAATCGCGGCCGCCAACTACCTGCGTCCACGTGACCCGGCGGTGCTGGCCAAGTACACCGACCGTTTCCCGAAAGTCGACTTCCTGTCGGTCGAGAAGACCTTCGGCGACTGGCGCACCGTGCAGAAGACCCACTTCAACGATGGCGGGATCTTCGACCAGATCTACAGCGGCCAGTAAGGCTTGAGCTGACATGAAAAAGGCGACCTGCAGAGGTCGCCTTTTTTGTGGCCGGCTACATCGGCGGCTTGACGCCATCCTTGCCCGCCGAGATCGATTGCGCAGTCAGCGTGCCATCCGCGCTCTGGGTCACGAAGGTGACGATCTTCACCCCGACCTTGAGCAGGCTGCGATCACCCGGCGTCAGGTTGACGATCGGCACGTCCTCCGGCACCAGGATCTTCTGCTGGCCGCCCTTGTAGTTGACGGTCAGCACCCGGCCGTTGCTCACCACCAAATCGCCGACGCTGCCGTTGGTCATGCTGCTGCCCTTGGCCAGGTCGAACGGCCGATGACCGTCGCCGCTGCCGGCCAGCTCTGGCGGGAACACGTGAACCTCCAGCGCCTTGAGCGTGCCATCCTCTTGGGGAATGGCGGCCGAGCCGATGTAGCTGCCGGGCTTGATGTCTTCGATGTTGGCCAGGGTGACCGCGCGGACCTTGGTGTCCGGGGTCAACTGGATCACGACGTTTTCACCGCTGTTGACGTGAACCTTGAGCGAGTCGGGGCTGACCCCGGTGATCTCGCCGCGCACGCCCATGCGCATGCCGGGCGCTTCGGCGGCCTGCACGGCCGTGGCGCCGAGCAGACTGATCAGGGCAATCGTTGTGGTGTGGCGAAGCAACTGACGAAACATCGCAATCCTCCGTTGATGAATGCTGAAACCCGGTCACAACATAAGCACGCTATCGAACAAGATGTAAGTGAATGTATCATCGACGCTCAACGGTCGGACGCAAGGTTCGCCGATGAACAATGGATTGTTCGGCGCCACCTGTTCCGCAACGGAATAACTGATATCGATCAGAAGCCTCTACTGCCGGCTCGGCCCGTCCCTTAGCCTCACCGCATTCCTTTTCGCTGGATCGAGAAACCCTATGACCGCCACAACTCACACAATGACCCGAGGCATGGTGCTGCTGTTCGCTTTCTGCTGCGGCGCCATCGTTGCCAACATCTACTACGCCCAGCCGATCATCGGCCTCATCGCGCCAGACATCGGCCTGACCGACACCATGGCCAGCTTCATCGTGTCGCTGACCCAGATCGGGTATGCGCTGGGCCTGTTCTTCCTGGTGCCGCTGGCGGACCTGCTGGAAAACCGCCGGTTGATGATCATCACCACCGTGGTGGCAATTGCCAGCCTGCTGGGTGCGGCGTTTACCGATCAACCGAATGTGTTCCTGCTGATTTCGTTGCTGGTGGGGTTCAGCTCGGTGTCGGTGCAGGTGTTGATTCCATTGGCGGCTCATCTGGCGCCGGAAGAATCCCGTGGCCGGGTGGTCGGCGGGATCATGGGCGGTTTGCTGCTGGGGATTCTGCTGGCGCGGCCAGTGTCGAGCGTGGTCGCCGACCATCTCGGCTGGCGGGCGATGTTCATGATCGCCGCAGCCTTGATGGCAGCGATCAGCGTGGTTCTGGCGCTGACTGTGCCCAAGCGCCAGCCGGATCACAGCGCCTCCTACGGCCAGTTGCTGGGTTCGTTGTGGACGCTGCTGCGCAAACAACCGGTGCTGCGTCAGCGGGCGTTTTATCAGGCTTGCATGTTCGCCACCTTCAGCCTGTTCTGGACCGCCGTACCGCTGGAACTGGCGCGCAACCATGGCCTGTCCCAGAGTGAAATCGCGATCTTCGCCCTGGTCGGCGCCATCGGTGCCATCGCCGCCCCGATCAGCGGACGCCTGGCCGACGCCGGCCACACCCGCATCGCTTCGTTGCTGGCCATGCTGTTCGCCAGCCTGAGCTTCCTGCCCGCCTTCATCCACCCGGCCTACAGCGTGATCGGCCTGGCCGTGACCGGCGTGGTGCTCGATTTCTGCGTGCAGATGAACATGGTGCTCGGCCAGCGCGCGGTCTACTCCCTCGACGCCAAAAGCCGCGGCCGCCTCAACGCGCTGTACATGACCAGCATCTTCGTCGGCGGCGCCTTCGGCTCGTCAGTGGCGAGTGCGGTGTACGAGCATGGCGGCTGGTTGTGGATCGTGATTGTTGGCAGCGCGTTCCCGCTGCTGGCGCTTGTGCGGTTTTTGAGTGCTTCGCAGAAGCCTGTTCTGGCAACGGCCTAGACTCTGAAAAGCACTGCCGGATCGCTGATCCGACAGTGCTCGAGGCTCAATGCCGAACCAGTTTTTCCATGGCGGCATCCGCCAGAAAAGAGGAGCGGCTTTTGACATTGTGTTCACGCACGTAGCGGTCAATGCGCTGGATGACATAGCCCGGCAACGTCACATTGACCTTTTCGGTCTTGCCCATGTACGGCGAGATGTCCAGCTCGAGCATGCCCCAGCCCATGTCGGCAAACTCCGGGTTGTTGCGATGGGTGGCCGCCGAAGTCGGCATCGGAATCGAGTCGCCATCGGCCGCAATCTCCTGCAGCATGATGTGGGCAATCTCGACGGCCGCGTTGTAGGCATCCTCAAACGTATCTCCGGCAGTAATCGCGCCGGGAATATCGGGGATCTGAATCCCGATGGCGGTGTTCTCGTCACCCCATTCGATGCAGATTGGGTATTGCATTACGGATCTCCTCTGTAACTGGCTGGCGGGTTGTACAACCCGGCACGCCTCCTGATGCTCTTGACCGTCCCGACCGGCAAATCCTTTTTCGGATGCGGGACGGGAATCGTGTATGGGTTGTAACGGTGCGTGAAGATGTGGTGGCTGCCGGTTATCCGGTCCAGCGTCCAGCCTGCCTCCTCCAGCTCCTTGATCAATAACCTGCTCTGCACCAACCGCCTCCTTGCTTCGGCTTAACAAAAGTAACCCTAGAGTTATCTTTACTCAAGCACAGAAATTCGCAGCACGACGTTCGGTTGTTTTGCAGCATGTGATTGATGCACTGCCCCAGCGAGCTGGCATTGGCGCTTCTCGCAAAGCAAGCTCAGGCGTTGATGACAGGATACGAGTGAGGCATTGCTCATCACCCCAGACAGCAAAACGGCGATCCTGAGATCGCCGTTTTTCATTACTCCCCGAACTGCTTGCCCAGTCCCGCCGGTACGCCGTGGATGTTGGTTTCTTCCCACGGGCCGTTGGGGCTGATCGAGCGGCTCCAGCCGTTGTTCCAGCGGTAGTAGGTGCGCTGACGGTAGAAGGTGTTGGTCTGGTCGTCGAGCACGTAAACGCCCAGTTTCTGGTCCCAGTGGCTGTTGCCGCCAGGGGGCGGGGCGAAGCTGGCGGAGGTGCGCGGGACAGGTTTGGCGGGTTTGGCCGGGATGCCGGGCTTGCTCGGCGTCGGGCTGGTCGACGGGGTCGGGCTGGGTTGTGACGGCGGGATAGGCGGCAGCCTGGTGGTCGGCTCCGGTCGTTGCACCGCACATGCGCTCAAGCCCAGGGCCAGTGTGAGGACTGTGATTCGGGCGATGGCGTTCATGGCGGTACTTTCCTGTTGGTTCCGGCTATTTGTCCGGGCTGTCGATGGTCAGTGTCTGCGGCGCGGTGGTGCTGCTGGCCAGAGGCCCGCTGCGACCGACCCACTCACCGGCGGTCGGCTCACCGGCACGGGAGATGCGCGCAACCAGTTGGACTTCGGGGAAGTTCGACAGTTTCAATTGCGGCATCATCGCGTCGGCATCGCCCAGTTCGACAGTCACCGGCAGATCGGCGACGGTCAGGCGCTTGGCTGCCAGCGGTGCCGGCGGGCCCGAGGTGGCGCGGGCAAAAATGAACACGCTGTCACCCGGTTGCACCTTGGCTTTGAGCTCGCTGGCCAGATCCACACGCACTTTCAACAACGCCGCCGCTTTCGCTGCTGGCGCCGAGGCGACCTTGCCACCGCTGGCCTGCAGCTTTTCGGTGGCGCGGGTGATGCCGCCCTGCAGGGCCTCGCGGGATTTGTCCTGTGGCGGCAGTTGCGCCAGCAGACGGTTCCAGTAGTCGATGGCTTCCTGATAACGCTCGCCTTCGAACGCGGCGATGCCCAACAGGCCGAGGCTGGTGACTTCCTTCGGATCGGCTTTCAGCGCTTCGTCGGTCAGGGCCTGAACCTTGTCCGACCATTTTTTGTTGTCGGCAAAGTACTGGGCCTGCGCCCACTGGCCGAGCAGTTCCGGCTGGCGACCGGCGAGATTGACGGCACGTTCGAACATCTTCGCCGCGTCCGCCGGGCGATCCTGAGCCATGTAGGTACGACCGAGGAAATACACGCCTTCAGCCGAATCCGGTTGTGCGGCAACTGCGCGCTCCAGACGCTGGGTCATCTCTTCCATCGACTGCGGCGCCTGGGCGAACTCGCGGGTCAGTTCGACCTTGTCGCTCGCGCCAAAATGCAGATACAGACCGAGTCCCAACACCGGCACCAGCACGGCTGCCAGCAGCGGCAACGGCTTGCCCAGACGCGAAACCCGCGCCGGCGCCACACCTTCAGTGTCGGCAAGCAACTCACGGGCCGCTTCGGCACGGCCACTGTCCATTTGCGCAGCATCGAGGACGCCTTCGGCCTGCTGCGATTGCAGTTCGGCGACGCGTTCCTGATACAGCGCTACGTTGAGGGCGGTTCGATCCTCTTCACGCTGGGCGCGACGTTCACGCAGGACGGGGATCAGCAGAAAACTCAGGGCGACCAGAAGCAACAGCCCTGCGGCAAGCCAGAAATCAATCATTCTTGGTTTTTATCCAACAGTTGGTCGAGGCGCTGACGCTCTTCAGGGGACAGCGATTGCGGCGTCTCGGCGCGTTGCCCGCGACGGCGGCGGACGATCACGGCAATCACCACGAAGCCACCCAGCAACAGGCCGGCCGGGCCGAACCAGAGCAACGCGGTCTTGGCATTGAGCGCCGGTTTGTAGCGGACGAAATCACCGTAGCGATCGACCATGAAGTCGATGATCTGCTGATTGTCCTTGCCCTCGCCGAGCATGCGGAAAATCTCTTTGCGCAGGTCGGCGGCAATCGGTGCATTGGAGTCGGCGATGTCCTGGTTCTGGCACTTGGGGCAGCGCAGTTCCTTGGTCAGCTCGCGGAAACGCTCGCGATCGCCTTCTTTGGCGAACTCGTAGGTGTCGATGGCGGCGTGGGCCACACCGGCCAGGCTCAAGCCCAACACCATGGCAGCTAAAAAGCGCTTCATGGCTTGGCCTCGTCGACCAGCGCCTGATACTTGGCCGCCAGTTTTTCGCGCCAGACCTGCTCGTCGATTACGCCGACGTACTTGTCGCGGATGACGCCCTTGGCGTCGATGAAGAAGGTTTCCGGCGCACCGTAGACACCCAGGTTCAGGCCCAGCGAGCCTTCGTCGTCGCGGATGTCCAGTTGATACGGATTGTGGAATTCGGCCAGCCACTTCAACGCATCGGCGTTGGTGTCCTTGTAGTTGATCCCGTAGATCACCACGCCGCGCTCGGCGAGTTTGTTCAGCACCGGGTGCTCGACCCGGCAGGAAATGCACCAGGTGCCCCAGACGTTGACCAGTGCCGGTTTGCCGAGAATGTCGGCGCGGGTCAGGGTCTTGTCGCCCTGCACCGCCGGCAGCGAAAACTCCGGGAACGGCTTGTTGATCATCGCCGACGGCAGCTCCGCCGGATCCAGATACAGACCGCGATAAAGGAATACGGCCACCAGCAGGAAAATCGCCAATGGCACCAGCATCAACCAACGTCTCATGCAGCGGCTCCTTCCATGCCCAGCGCTTCACGCACTTTGGCTTTGACCTTCACTCGATAACGCCGATCCAGCGCCGCCAGCAAACCACCGAAACCGGTCAGCAGGCCGCCGAACCAGATCCAGCGCACGAACGGTTTGACGTGGACCCGCACTGCCCAGGCGCCATCGCCCAGCGGTTCACCCAAAGCGACGTAGAGGTCACGGGTGAAACCGGCGTCGATCCCGGCCTCGGTCATCACCGAGTTCTGCACGGTGTACAGACGTTTTTCCGGGTGCAGCACGCTGATTTCCTGACCGTTGCGGATCACCCGGACGGTGCCCTTGTCGGAGGTGAAGTTCGGGCCTTCGAAGTGCTTGGCGCCTTCGAACACGAACTGATAACCGGCCAGATCCATCGACTCGCCCGGTGCCAGACGCAGGTCGCGTTCGGCACTGTTCTGGCTCGACAACACCACGCCCAGCGCACAGACGGCGATACCGAGGTGGGCGATCTGCATGCCCCAGTAACTGCGGGTCAGGGTCGGCAGGCCTTTGATCAGACCTTTGTGGCGGGTCTTGTCGAAGATGTCGCGCACGCCGGCCAGCAACACCCAGGCCGCGAGCAGGAACGTCGCGATGACGGCCCAGTTGAAATCGCCGTAGGCGACGCCGGCTACCACCGCCAGCGCAACGCTGCCCAGCAGCACCGGGGTCAGCATGCTGACCAGCCATTTCACCGGGGTGTCTTTCCAGCGCACGATCACGCCGACCGCCATCACCAGCATCAACAGCGCCATCAACGGAATGAACAACGCGTTGAAGTACGGCGGGCCGACCGACAGCTTGGCGCCGCTGATCGCGTCGAGAATCAGCGGATACAGGGTGCCGAGCAGGATCATCGACGCTGCCACCACCAGCACCAGGTTATTGCCCAGCAGCAGGGTTTCCCGCGACCACAGGTTGAAGCCGACCTGGCTCTTGACCACCGGAGCGCGCAATGCGAACAGGGTCAGCGAACCACCGACCACGAACAGCAGGAAGATCAGGATGAACACGCCGCGCTCAGGATCGGAGGCAAACGCGTGCACCGAGGTCAGCACGCCGGAACGCACGAGGAAGGTGCCGAGCAGGCTCAGGGAGAACGCGGCAATGGCCAGCAACACCGTCCAGCTCTTGAACACGCCACGTTTCTCGGTGACCGCCAGCGAGTGAATCAGCGCCGTGCCCACCAGCCATGGCATGAAGGAGGCGTTTTCCACCGGGTCCCAGAACCACCAGCCACCCCAGCCGAGTTCGTAGTAAGCCCACCACGAACCGAGGGTGATGCCGATGCCGAGGAAGGCCCAGGCGACGATGGTCCACGGACGCGACCAGCGTGCCCACGCGGCATCGAGACGACCGCCGAGCAACGCGGCGATGGCGAAGGCGAACGCCACCGAGAAACCGACGTAGCCCATGTAGAGCATCGGCGGATGCACGATCAGGCCGATGTCCTGCAGCAATGGGTTGAGGTCACGACCGTCGGCCGGGATCTGCGGCAGGATCCGCGAAAACGGGTTCGAGGTGAGGATCAGGAACAGCAGGAAACCGGTGCTGATCATGCCCATCACCGCCAGCACGCGAGCGAGCATCACTTGCGGCAGTTGCCGGGAGAACACCGACACGGCGAAGGTCCAGCCGCCAAGGATCAACGCCCACAGCAGCAGCGACCCTTCGTGGGCGCCCCACACCGCGCTGAACTTGTAGTACCACGGCAGCGCGCTGTTGGAGTTCATCGCGACGTAAGCCACGGAGAAATCGTCGGTCATGAAGGCGTAGGTCAGGCAACCGAAGGCGAACAGCAGAAATGCGAACTGCCCCCACGCCGCCGGTTGGGCGAGCCCCATCCACAGACGGTCGCCGCGCCAGGCACCGAGCAACGGCACCACGGCCTGCACCAGCGCAAAACACAGCGCGAGGATCATGGCCAGATGGCCCAACTCAGGAATGAAAATGCTGGATGTCATCGATCAACCCTCCTTCGCAGGGGTTGGCGCGGATTGGCCGCTGTCCTTCAGGGCTTTGGTCACTTCCGGCGGCATGTATTTCTCGTCGTGCTTGGCCAGTACTTCATCGGCGACTACCACGCCATCGGCGTTGAGCTTGCCCAGTGCGACGATGCCCTGCCCTTCACGGAACAGATCCGGCAGGATTCCACGGTAGGTGATGGTCACGGACTTGTTGAAGTCAGTGACCACGAATTTCACGTCCAGCGAATCCGTGGAGCGTTGCAGCGAGCCCTTCTCGACCATGCCGCCGGCGCGGATGCGGGTGTCCTGCGGCGCTTCGCCGTTGGCGATCTGGGTCGGGGTGTAAAACAGGTTTATGTTCTGCTGCAGGGCGCTCAGGGCCAAGCCGACGGCAGCGCCGACCCCGACCAGAATTGCCAGGATGATGATCAGACGCTTTTTACGCAGCGGATTCACTTGCCGTTCTCCCGGCGCAGACGACGCGCCTCTTGTTGCAGATAACGCTTGCGGGCCGCGATCGGCGCCGCCACGTTGAGGATCAGTACCGCCAGACAGATGCCGTAGGCCGACCAGACATACAGGCCGTGATGGCCCATGGCGAGGAAGTCGCCGAATGACGCGAAACTCATCGAGCGGCCTCCAGGCTGTTCTGCACTTCTTCTTTCACCCAACTGGCGCGGGCTTCGCGCTTGAGCACTTCAAGGCGCATGCGCAGCAACAGCACGGCGCCGAAGAAACAGTAGAAACCCAGCACCGTCAGCAGCAGCGGTAGCCACATCTCGACGGGCATCGCCGGTTTTTCGGTGAGGGTGAAGGTCGCGCCCTGGTGCAGAGTGTTCCACCACTCCACCGAGTATTTGATGATCGGAATGTTGATCACGCCGACGATGGCCAGCACCGCGCAGGCCTTGGCGGCGCTGTCGCGGTTGCTGATGGCGTTGCCCAGCGCGATCACGCCGAAATACAGGAACAGCAGAATCAGCATCGAGGTCAGACGCGCGTCCCAGACCCACCACGAACCCCAGGTCGGTTTGCCCCAGATCGCCCCGGTGACCAGCGCCACGGCGGTCATCCACGCACCGATCGGTGCGGCGCACTGCAGGGCGACATCGGCCAGTTTCATCTTCCACACCAGCCCGACCACCCCGCACACCGCCAGCATCACGTAGATCGACTGAGCGAGCATCGCGGCGGGCACGTGGATATAGATGATGCGAAAGCTGTTGCCTTGCTGATAGTCCGGCGGCGCGAAGGCCAGGCCCCAGATGACGCCAACGCAGATCAGCAACAACGCGGCGAGGCTCAACCACGGCAAAAACTTGCTGCTGATGCCGTAGAACCACTTGGGCGAGCCGAGCTTGTGAAACCAGGTCCAGTTCATACTGTTTCCATCACGGGTGCCGCTCATCGGTGTGAGCAGTCTCAGGGTCTTTGCTGGTTAAATTTTAACCAGACCTCATTATTCGCCGACGCTGATCTTCAGGCCAGCCGCTATTGCAAAAGGTGTCAGGGTTATCGCCAGGGCGGTCAGGCTGCCAAGCCACAACAGATAACCAAGCGCCGGCATGCCCTGCAACGCCGCCTGCAAGGCGCCACTGCCGAGGATCAACACCGGGATGTACAACGGCAGAATCAGCAGCGCCAGCAACAGGCCACCGCGTTTCAGACCGACCGTCAGCGCCGCGCCCACCGCGCCGAGCAAGCTCAGCACCGGTGTTCCCAGCAGCAACGAAAGCAGCAAAACCGGCAGACACGCAGCCGGCAACCCGAGCATCAACGCCAGTAACGGCGAGAGCAAAACCAGTGCCAGCCCGGAAAAAAGCCAGTGTGCCAGCACCTTGGCCAATACCAGAAGTGGCAGGGGGTGCGGCGAAAGGACCCACTGTTCAAGGGAGCCATCTTCGAAATCACTGCGGAAAAGCCCGTCCAGCGAGAGCAGGACCGACAAAAGTGCCGCCACCCAGACTAACCCCGGGGACAAGTTTTGCAATACTTGAGTTTCCGGTCCGACGGCCAGCGGGAACAGCGCGATGACGATGGCGAAGAAAATCAGCGGATTGGCCAGCTCCGCCGGGCGACGGAACAGCAGTCGGGATTCACGGGCAACCAGCAGGCCGAACACACTCATACCGCCCAATTCCCCAGATCGATGTCGCGATAACCGGCCGGCATCCGGCTCAGCGTATGGTGCGTGGTGAGCACCACCAGCCCTCCCCGTTCGCAGTGCCCGGCCAGGTGTTCTTCAAGCTGTGCCACGCCCTGTTTGTCGAGGGCGGTGAACGGTTCGTCGAGAATCCACAACGGCGGGCTGTCCAGATACAACCGCGCCAATGCCACGCGGCGCTGCTGGCCGGCGGACAGACTGTGGCAGGGAACATCCTCGAAACCGCGCAATCCAACCGCCGCCAGGGCCTGCCAGATCGCGTCGCGTTCGGCGGGTTGATGCAGGGCGCAGAGCCAGGCGAGGTTTTCTTCCGGCGTGAGCAGATCCTTGATCCCGGCGGCATGGCCGATCCACAGCAGGTTGCGCGCCAGCTCGCTGCGTTGCTCGCCCAGCGGCTTGCCGTTGAGCAGTACCTGACCGTCGGTCGGCTGCATCAAACCGGCCAGCAAACGCAGCAGGCTGGTCTTGCCGCTGCCGTTGGGGCCGCTGATCTGCACCATATCGCCACTGGCCAGTCTCAATTCGAGATTGTCGAAGAGCAGTCTGAGATCACGTTCACACGCGAGGGCAACGGTTTGCAGGACAGGACTGGTCAAGGGTTCACGGGCCTTATACGGTTCAAGTCGGCTCTGGCGCGGCCGTTAAAGAGTTGCAGCATAGATGCATTGACGGCTCGATCTAGAGAGCTGCGTCAAACAATTGCAATGTTTTCGCCACTCCTGGAACGACGGGCGGCATTATACATGTCGCCATCCTCTCTCCAGAGTGCATTTTCCTCAGGTTGTGTCCGCGTATGACAGGCGAAATGAACATCCTCCCGCTCCCGCCCACCACCCCGGCGACCGTTCGCCCGCAGGTGGGTGAGCTGCTGAAGTTGCTGACGCCGGTCGACGGGCTGATTGCCGCCGGCCAGAGCGCCAAGGCCGAGGTGTTGTCGCTCAAGCAGGCGGATCAGACCTTTCAGTTGCTGCTCAAGGTGACGCTGGACAGCGGCCGTCAGACCACCGTGCAGGCGACCAGCAATCTGCCGCTGCCTCAGGGCACCAGCCTGGCGATCACCCAGCCGTCGGCGGGCAATCTGGCGATCACCGTGCAACAGGCCATCGCCAGCAGCGTCGCCACCCTCACCCGCATCGACACCGCGCAACTGCCGGTCGGCACGCTGCTACAAGGCAAGGTGCTGACGGCTCAGGTCTTGCCGCAGGTGCCGGGGCAACCGACGGTGTATCGCTCGATGGTCAGCCTGCTCAACACCGCGTTGAGCGGCACCACCCTGAGCATCGACAGCCCGCAACCGTTGCGTATCGGCACCTTGCTGTCGGCGCTGGTGCAGGACTCGCAAACCCTGAAGTTCCTGCCGCTGAGCAATCGCCAGGAACAACTGGCGGTCAGCCAGCAACTGGTCAGTCAGCAAAGCCGTCAGGGCTCGCTCGACGGCTTGCTGAAAATGCTCCAGAGCCTGCCCCCCGCCACCGATCAGACCTCCCAGGATTTGCGTGCCGCCGTGGACAAACTGCTCGCCAACCTGCCGGACGTGCAGCAACTGAGCACCCCAAAAGGTCTGGCCCAGGCGCTGGCCAACAGCGGCGTGTTCCTCGAAACCAAACTGCTGACCGGACAGAACCCGACACTGGCCCCGGACATGAAAGCCGATCTGCTCAAGCTGATCGCCCAGCTCACACCCGGCCTGCCCGGCAACACCAACCTGAACGCAATTATCGCCGCCAACACCTTGGCCCAGGCGCTGCCGAGTTTCGTGCGCAACGCCCTCGGCATGCTCGGCCAGGTCAGCGCGAAACCGGTGCCGAGCAGTTTTCCGCTGCCCGACCGCCTGCTGCAAAGTCTGGAAGGTGAAGGCGATCTGGAACATTTGCTGCGCCTCGCCGCAGCCGCCGTGTCGCGCTTGCAAAGCCATCAGCTGTCGAGCCTGGAACAGACTGGCGTGACCGACGACGGCCGCCTGCTCAGCACTTGGCAACTGGAAATCCCGATGCGCAACCTGCAGGACATCGTGCCGTTGCAGGTCAAGTTCCAGCGCGAAGAAGCACCGGAGAAACAGGAAGCCAACGAACAGCGCCGCGATGAGCGGGAACCGAAGCAGCAACTGTGGCGCGTCGATCTGGCGTTCGACATGGAACCGCTGGGGCCGATGCAGATTCAGGCGCAATTGATCAGCGGCAGCCTGTCCAGTCAGCTATGGGCCGAGCGGCCGTACACCGCGAGCCTGATCGAAAGCAATCTGACTGCACTGCGCCAGCGCCTGCTGGATTCCGGGCTGAACGTCGGCGACATCGACTGCCACCTCGGCACCCCGCCGCAAGGCATCCAAACCCGCCTCGAACACCGCTGGGTCGACGAAACCGCATGAATGACACCACCGCTCCACGCCAGGCCATCGCCCTCAAATACGACGGCAGCCACGCCCCGACCCTCACCGCCAAGGGCGACGAAGCACTGGCCGAAGAAATCCTGCGGATCGCCCGCGACTGTGAAGTGCCGATCTACGAAAACGCCGAACTGGTGAAGTTGCTGGCGCGGATGGAACTGGGCGACAGCATCCCCGAAGAGCTGTACCGCACGATCGCCGAGATCATCGCGTTCGCCTGGAACCTCAAGGGCAAGTTCCCGGCGGGACACAACCCGGATGCACCGATGGTCGAGAAAGACGTCACCGAACGCGGCGACGATTACTGAAGGCAAAAAAAACGCAGTCATCGATGACTGCGTTTTTTCGTTCCCACCTGAAGCTTTTAGCTGCTTCTGTGCAGCTTGCGCATCAACTCCGCCTCAGCCTGGGTCAACCCGCAGGACTGGGTCAGCTCATCGACACTCGCGCCCATCCCCACCAGTTTCGCCGCCTGGGCGAATGACAGGCTGGATGGATCGCGCTGCTCGAGCTGGGCGAGTTTGTCCGGGATCGGACCGACGACCGAGCGCAGTTCGTGCAGGGCTTCGCCCATGCGCACGTTGCCGTTCTGGTAATCGTCGACACGCTTGGCCAGGTCCTTGATACGCTGATCACGCAGCGCATCGCCTTGGGCCTGTTGCGCAGCGATCACCCGCTGCGCCTTGATGTACGCCAGAAACATCGCCAGCGTGCCTGCCCAGAACAGGAACAGGACAATGACCGCTACCTCGAGAATCAATCAGATGTTCTCCAGTTCCGACCATTCTTCTTCGCTCATCATCTTGTCCAGCTCGACCAGGATCAGCAACTCGTTGTTCTTGTTGCACACGCCCTGGATGAACTTGGCCGACTCTTCGTTACCGACGTTCGGTGCGGTTTCGATTTCCGACTGACGCAGGTAAACCACTTCGGCCACGCTGTCGACCATGATGCCAACCACTTGCTTGTCGGCTTCGATGATGACGATACGGGTGTTGTCGCTGATCTCACCGCTCATCAGGCCGAAGCGCTGACGGGTATCGATCACGGTCACCACGTTGCCGCGCAGGTTGATGATGCCCAGCACGTAGCTTGGCGCACCCGGAACCGGAGCGATCTCGGTGTAGCGCAGGACTTCCTGAACGCGCATCACGTTGATGCCGTAGGTTTCGTTGTCCAGCTTGAAGGTCACCCATTGCAGGATCGGATCTTCGGAACCCTTTGCCGCCGTAGCCTTGTCGTTCATACCCTAGCCCCTCGAAAAACCGCGCCTGGCGGTGTGTGTTTCGTTCGCCGGCATTTGAATGCCGGTACTGTCTTTATGTCGGTTTGTGGTTCGGCTTACTGCCGGACATGTGCTTTGCCCCACCGCTGGCGATCAACTCGGCCAGTGCGGAAACATCGAGCAAGGCGCACATGTGTTCAATCACCGTCCCGGCGAGCCATGGCCGCTGACCCCGGTGACTTCTCCATTTGATTTCATTCGGGTCCAGACGCAACGAGCGACTGACCTGATGCACCGCCAGGCCCCACTCGTAACCCTGCACCGAAATCACGTATTGCAGGCCCTGACGGAAATCATCGCGGTAGCGATCCGGCATGACCCAGCGTGCGGTGTCCAGCACCTTCAGGTTGCCGGCCTGGCTCGGCAGAATCCCGAGGAACCATTCCGGCTGACCGAACAGCGGCGTCAGCTCATGGCCGGCCAGCGAATAGATCGAGCCCAGGCACACCAGCGGCACGGCCAGGGTCAACCCGGCGACGTCGAACAGCAGGCATTCGAACGCTTCCGAAGCCCAGGCTGGACGACCGTCGGTTTCTACCGGTGGCGGCGTGTTGCTGGGCGGCAGATGCACTTCCACCAGCGGCGCAACCAGGGTTGGTTCGACCGGGGCTGGCGCAGGTGCTTCAGATTCTGGCTCTGGGACTACGGGAGCCGGAGGCGTTTGCAGAAGCTGGGTTTGCAGCAGCGGCGCCAGGGTCGATACCACGCGCACCGGCTCAGGCTCTTTGATCAACGTCGCAGGCGCCTTCGCTACTACAGCGGCAGGCGCTGCAACCGGGGCGATCGGCCGGGCGGCTTTTTGCGCATCCCGGGCCTGCTCTTCAAGCACGGCGGCCTGGAATTCATCGAGCGCCGCGGCGGTCTCGACCACCTCGACCGGGGCTGCGATTTGCTGCTCGACCTCGTCCGGCACTTCCTGCAGCAAGCCGTCCAGATAGGACTGCAGCGCCAGTTGCGGCTTCGACGTCAGCTTGATCGGCCGATTCATGCTCAAGCCACCTGCGGAACGAGTTGCTGCGCCAGCAGATGCTTGAGCAGCGCGCGGTAAGCCAGCACGCCACGGCTCTTGCCGTCGAACTGCGAAGGGGTGACACCGGCACGACTGGCGTCGCGCAGACGGGTATCGACCGGGATGTAACCCTGCCATATCTCGTCGGGGAATTTGTCACGCAGCACGCGCAAGGTGCCCATCGACGCCTGAGTGCGGCGGTCGAACAGGGTCGGCACGATGCTGAACGGCAGCGCCTGTTTGCGCGAGCGGTTGATCATCGCCAGGGTATTGACCATACGCTCCAGGCCTTTGACGGCCAGGTGCTCGGTCTGCACCGGGATCACCAGTTGCTGGCTCGCGGCCAGGGCGTTGACCATCAACACGCCGAGCAACGGCGGGCTGTCGATGATCGCGTAATCGAAGTCCTGCCACAGCTGCGCCAGACTCTTGGCGATCACCAGACCCAGGCCACTCTGCCCCGGCGACTGGCGCTCGAGGGTGGCCAGCGCGGTGCTCGACGGCAACAGGGAAATGCGTTCATCGCTGGTCGACAGCAGCAGCTGGCCCGGCAGGCCTTGCGGCACGCTGCCCTTGTGCAGAAACAGGTCGTAGTTGCTGTGTTCCAGGCTGTCGGGGTCGTAACCGAAATAGCTGGTCATCGAGCCGTGCGGGTCGAGATCGACCACGACCACGCGCTTGCCCGCCTCTGCCAGCAAACCGGCTAAAGCGATGGAAGAAGTGGTTTTACCAACACCACCCTTTTGATTGGCGACTGCCCAGACTCTCATTCAGATCGTTCCTCCCGGCCGGGATACTCGGCCGAGACATGGTTCAGCGTGTTAATGCGGGCGACGGAGAATTGACGGCACTCTCGCGTCCCGGCGTCTTGACCGGGGTCGGTGCAGTTTGTGTGCCAGCACGCTTCAACGCGGCATCCGGTTGCGCATGGGCGGTTCCGGTGCCGGTCAGGCTGCGGCGCACATCAAGATTGCGCGACACCACCAGCACCACACGACGGTTCTTCGCCCGGCCTTCGGCGGTGGCGTTGTTGGCCACCGGCTGGAATTCGCCGTAGCCCACCGACGCCATGCGGCCAGGGTTGACACCCTGCATCGCCAGCATGCGCACGATGCTCGCCGAACGCGCCGAGGACAGTTCCCAGTTGGTCGGGTACTGCGCCGTGCGGATCGGTTGATCGTCGGTGAAGCCTTCGACGTGGATCGGGTTGTCGAACGGTTTGAGAATCGCTGCGACCTTGTCGATGATGTTGAACGCGATATCGCTGGGCATCGCATCACCGCTGCCGAACAACAGGCTGGAGTTGAGTTCGATCTCGACCCACAGCTCGTTGCCGCGCACGGTCATCTGGTTCGAGGAGATCAGGTCACCGAACGCGGCGCTGATGTCATCGGCGATGCTTTTCAGCGGATCGCTGGCCCCGGCGATGCCGGCGTCAACCTGTTCGGCGTCCTTGACCAGCGGCTTGGCCGGGGTCACGGTCTTCGGTCGTTCTTCACCGATCGGGATCGGCTTGAGCGCGCGGTCGGAGTCGGTGAAGACCCCGATCAGCGCTTCGGAGATGATCTTGTACTTGCCTTCGTTGATCGACGAGATGGAGTACATCACCACGAAGAAGGCAAAGAGCAAGGTAATGAAGTCGGCGTAGGAAACCAGCCAACGTTCATGGTTTACGTGCTCTTGATGCTGGCGACGACGTGCCATGAGGTTAGTCCCTTAATCCATGAAGCCCTGAAGCTTCAACTCGATGGAGCGTGGGTTTTCACCTTCAGCGATCGACAAGATCCCTTCCAACAACATTTCGCGATAACGCGACTGTCGCAACGCGATTGACTTGAGCTTGGCGGCCACCGGCAACAGGATCAGGTTGGCACTGGCTACACCGTAGATGGTAGCGACGAACGCGACCGCAATACCGTTGCCCAGTTGCGACGGATCGGCCAGGTTGCCCATCACGTGGATCAGGCCCATCACCGCACCGATGATGCCGATGGTCGGCGCGTAGCCGCCCATGCTTTCAAACACTTTGGCCGCTTCGACATCGCGGGCTTCCTGAGTGTAGAAATCCACTTCGAGGATGCTGCGGATCGCTTCCGGCTCGGCGCCGTCGACCAGCAGTTGCAGGCCTTTGCGCGAGTAGGCGTCGGGCTCGGCATCCGCCACGCCTTCCAGGCCCAGCAGGCCTTCCTTGCGCGCGGTGAGGCTCCAGTTGACCACGCGGTCGATACCGCCGGCCAGATCCACACGCGGCGGGAAAAAGATCCAGGCCAGAATCTGCATGGCGCGCTTGAACGCGCTCATCGGCGATTGCAGCAGCGCGGCACCGACGGTGCCACCGAGCACGATCAGCGCCGCCGGGCCGTTGGCCAGCGCGCCGAGGTGACCACCTTCCAGGTAGTTGCCGCCGATGATGGCGACGAACGCCATGATGATCCCGATAAGGCTTAGAACATCCATCAGACGCATGCCTCGACGATGTGCTTGCCGATATCGTCCAGGCTGTACACCGCGTCGGCGAGGTCAGCTTTGACGATGGCCATCGGCATGCCGTAGATCACGCAACTGGCTTCGTCCTGAGCCCAGACCGTGCTGCCGCCCTGCTTGAGCAGGCGTGCACCCTCGCGGCCATCGGCGCCCATGCCGGTCAGTACCACCGCCAGAACTTTGTCACTGTAGGACTTGGCTGCAGAACCGAAGGTGATGTCCACGCACGGCTTGTAGTTCAGACGCTCGTCGCCCGGCAGGATTTTCACCGCGCCACGGCCATCGATCATCATCTGCTTGCCACCCGGCGCCAGCAGCGCCAGGCCCGGACGCAGGATGTCGCCATCCTCGGCTTCCTTGACGCTGATGCGGCACAGCTTGTCCAGACGTTCGGCGAAGGCCTTGGTGAAGGCTGCCGGCATGTGCTGGATCAGCACGATCGGTGCCGGGAAGTTGGCCGGCAACTGGGTCAGAACCCGTTGCAGCGCTACCGGGCCGCCGGTCGATGTACCAATCGCCACAAGCTTGTA
The DNA here is from genome assembly GCF_002112305.1 of Pseudomonas sp. R45(2017). NCBI lineage: Bacteria > Pseudomonadati > Pseudomonadota > Gammaproteobacteria > Pseudomonadales > Pseudomonadaceae > Pseudomonas > Pseudomonas sp. R45(2017). The sequence goes on from NZ_NEHH01000007.1 coordinate 110,227, forward strand.
GTTTTTGCGTTTCGGGGCCGGCGACGAAGCGCTGGCCGCTGGCGCGCGAGTCGGTGCAGGCGCAGGTGCCGGACGGGCCGGAGCACTGTGGCTGCCAAAGCTCGACGGCGCTGCTGCCGGAGTCGGCGCAGGTGCAGGTGTAGCGGCAGGCGCCGGCGCACTGTAGGCACTGAAACGACGGTTACTGCGCGAGATGCTGTGAACCTTCTCGCACAGCAGTTGCTTGACCTTCTCCGGATTGCGGGAGATGTCTTCGAAATTCTTCGGCAGGAAATCCACCGCGCCGGCATCCAGCGCATCCAGGGTGACCCGGGCGCCTTCGTGCGTCAGCGAGGAGAACATCAACACCGGGGTCGGGCAGCGCTGCATGATGTGCCGCACGGCCGTGATGCCATCCATCATCGGCATCTCGTAGTCCATGGTGATCACGTCCGGCTTGAGGGCCAGGGCCTGATCGATCGCCTCTTTACCGTTGGTTGCCGTGCCGACAACCTGGATGCTCGGATCCGCTGAAAGAATTTCCGAGACGCGGCGGCGGAAAAAACCCGAATCGTCCACCACCAGGACTTTGACTGCCATAAACACTCCATTAGGTGCGGCGGGACGTTGTCGCCCCGCCGCCCCGGATTCAAATACGCCGTGCGGCGTAACGCTTGAGCATGCTCGGAACATCGAGAATCAGTGCAATGCGGCCGTCACCGGTGATGGTGGCGCCGGACATGCCCGGAGTTCCCTGGAGCATCTTGCCCAATGGCTTGATGACCACTTCTTCCTGGCCGACCAGTTGATCGACGACGAAGCCGATCCGCTGGGTGCCCACCGAAAGGATCACCACATGGCCTTCGCGCTGCTCTTCGTGAGCGGCAGAGCTGACCAGCCAGCGCTTGAGGTAGAACAATGGCAGCGCCTTGTCCCGCACGATCACCACTTCCTGGCCGTCCACCACGTTGGTGGTCGACAGGTCGAGGTGGAAGATTTCGTTGACGTTCACCAGCGGGAACGCGAACGCCTGGTTGCCGAGCATCACCATCAGGGTCGGCATGATCGCCAGCGTCAGCGGCACCTTGATGACGATCTTCGAGCCCTGGCCCTTGGTCGAGTAGATGTTGATCGAACCGTTGAGCTGGGAAATCTTGGTCTTCACCACGTCCATGCCGACACCGCGGCCGGACACGTCGGAGATCTCGGTCTTGGTCGAGAAACCCGGGGCGAAAATCAGGTTGTAGCACTCGGTGTCGCTCAGGCGATCGGCGGCATCTTTGTCCATCACACCGCGTTTCACGGCGATGGCGCGCAGGACGTTCGGGTCCATGCCCTTGCCATCGTCGGAGATCGACAGCAGGATGTGGTCGCCTTCCTGCTCGGCCGCCAGAATCACCTTGCCGCCACGGGCCTTGCCCGAAGCTTCACGTTCTTCCGGCGACTCGATGCCGTGGTCAACCGCGTTGCGCACCAAGTGGACCAGCGGGTCGGCCAGTGCCTCGACGAGGTTCTTGTCGAGGTCGGTCTCTTCGCCCACCAGTTCCAGGTTGATCTCTTTCTTGAGCTGGCGTGCCAGGTCGCGAACCAGACGCGGGAAGCGGCCGAAGACTTTCTTGATCGGCTGCATCCGGGTCTTCATGACCGCGGTCTGCAAGTCGGCGGTGACCACGTCGAGGTTCGACACGGCCTTCTGCATCGACTCGTCGCCGCTGTTCAAGCCCAGGCGCACCAGACGGTTACGCACCAGTACCAGCTCGCCGACCATGTTCATGATTTCGTCGAGACGTGCAGTGTCCACACGCACGGTGGTCTCGGCTTCGCTCGCCGGTTTTTCCGGTGGCGGCGTCGCCGGTGCACGGGCCGGAGCCGGTGCCGCAGCGGCAGCCGGTTTGGCCGGTTCGGCTTTCGGCTCAGGCGCTTTCGCAGCAGGTTTTGCCGCAGCGGCCGGGGCCTTCGCAGCAGGCGCCGCGACAGCCGAAGCATTGCCGGCAGTCACGACCGCACCGGTGGCGACGTCAGTGAACTTGCCTTTGCCATGCAGATCGTCGAGCAGCGATTCGAACTCGTGATCGCTGATCAGATCGCTACCGGCCGCAGCCGCTGCCGGAGCAGCCGTTGCAGGAACCGAAGCAATCGCCGACTCCAGCGCATCAACGGCAAAGTTGCCCTTGCCGTGCAACTGATCGAGCAAGGCCTCGAATTCGTCGTCGGTGATGTCCGAGCTGTCGCCCGCCGCCGGAGCAGCAGGTGCAGCGGCCGCCGGTGCCACGGCGTCGGCCGCGAACTGGCCTTTGCCATGCAACTGGTCGAGCAGCGACTCGAACTCGGCGTCGGTGATTTCATCGCTGGCCGCTTCGGTGGAAGCAGGTGCAGCGGCAGCCGCCGGGGCTTCGGCTTCGGCCTTGACGGCGTTCAGCGAGTCCAGCAACTGTTCAAATTCGTTATCGGTGATGTCACCCGAATCACCTTCGACGACCAGTTCTTCGATCATCTCGGCGACAGGCGAAGCCGGGGCTTCATCCGCCGATTGCGGTTCGGCCAGACGCGCCAGGGCGGCCAGCAGTTCCGGGGTGGCGGCGGTGATCGGGCTGCGATCGCGGACTTCGCTGAACATGCTGTTCACCGCGTCCAGCGCTTCGAGCACCACGTCCATCAGTTCTGCATCGACGCGTCGTTCACCCTTGCGCAGGATGTCGAACACGTTTTCGGCGATGTGACAGCACTCCACCAGCTCGTTGAGCTGAAGGAAGCCGGCGCCCCCTTTTACAGTGTGGAAACCGCGAAAAATTGCGTTGAGCAGATCTGCGTCATCCGGGCGGCTTTCCAGCTCGACCAGTTGTTCGGACAGTTGCTCAAGAATCTCGCCGGCCTCAACCAGGAAATCCTGAAGGATCTCTTCATCGGCGCCGAAGCTCATTAATGGGGTGCTCCTACAGGTCTAAAAACCCAAAAAAACTCAAAATCCAAGGCTGGATAGCAAATCGTCCACATCGTCCTGACCGGACACAACGTCTTCTCGTTTATCGGCATGAATCTGCGGACCTTCACCCTGCGAGAGATGTTTTTGTGGATCTTTTTCAGCAAGCATCGCCGCACGGTCATGTTCGATGCCCGCAAAGCGGTCCACCTGGCTGGCCATGAGCACGAGCTTGAGCAGGTTGCTTTCGACTTCGGTGACCAATTGGGTCACGCGCTTGATCACCTGGCCTGTGAGGTCCTGGTAATCCTGGGCGAGCAGAATGTCGTTCAGATTGCTCGACACCGCGCGGTTGTCCGCGCTGCTGCGTGCCAGAAAACCGTCGACCCGGCGCGCCAGTTCACGGAACTCTTCAGCCCCGACCTCACGGCGCATGAAGCGGCCCCAATCGGCGCTCAAGGCCTGGGCTTCGTCAGCCAGGCCATTGACCACAGGGGTCGCGCTTTCCACCAGATCCATGGTGCGGTTGGCGGCAGCTTCGGTCAGTTTGACCACGTAGCTCAGGCGCTCGGTAGCGTCGGTGATTTGCGACACTTCCTCAGCCTGCGGCATGTGCGGATCGATCTGGAAATTGACGATCGCACTGTGCAGTTCACGCGTGAGCTTGCCCACTTCCTGGTACAGGCCACGGTCACGGGTCTGATTGAGCTCATGGATCAGTTGCACAGCGTCGCCGAACTTGCCTTTTTCAAGGCTCTCGACCAGTTCGACCGCGTGTTTTTTCAGGGTCGACTCAAAATCGCCCTGTGAAGATTCGTTATGCTCCATAGCTCCCCCGCGCGTTCATCAGCCGATGCGTTCGAAAATCTTCTCGATTTTTTCTTTCAACGCCTGGGCCGTGAAAGGTTTGACCACGTAGCCGTTAACGCCGGCCTGGGCCGCTTCGATGATCTGCTCGCGCTTGGCTTCAGCGGTCACCATCAGCACTGGCAGGTGCTTGAGCTTTTCATCGGCACGCACGTGGCGCAGCAGGTCGATACCGGTCATGCCGGGCATGTTCCAGTCGGTCACCAGAAAGTCGATGCTGCCGCTGTTGAGTACCGGAATGGCAGTGGTGCCATCGTCGGCTTCAACGGTGTTGGTGAACCCCAGATCACGCAACAGGTTCTTGATGATCCGCCGCATCGTTGAGAAGTCATCAACGATGAGGATTTTCATGTCTTTGTTCAATTCGACCTCCAAGCAGTCTTAAACGCGCCCAGCACCTGGACGCGCCATTTCAATCAATCCGGCAAAACACTCGATGACTGTCTGGAGCACAACAGATCGAGACCGGTGCCGTTCACCACCGCACCAGCCTCGTTCGCAGTGTCCCCACACTGCCTTCAGCGCGCTCGCCACTCCCCCAAACGCCCCCGCAAGCGGGCCGCGCACTGGCTGTGTAACTGGCTGACCCGCGATTCACTGACGCCAAGGACTTCACCGATCTCCTTGAGGTTCAGCTCTTCGTCGTAGTACAGCGCCAACACCAGTCGCTCACGCTCCGGCAAATTGGCAATCGCGTCCGCCAGCGCGGCCTGGAAACGTTCGTCTTCCAGATCGCGCGACGGCTCCAGATGAGCACTGGCGCCATCCTCGTGCAGCCCTTCGTGTTCGCCGTCCTGCAACAGGTCGTCGAAACTGAACAGCCGGCTGCCCAGGGTGTCGTTCAAAATCCCGTAGTAATCGTCGAGACTCAATTGGAGTTCGGCCGCAACTTCGTGATCTTTAGCGTCACGGCCGGTTTTAGCTTCAATCGAGCGAATCGCGTCGCTGACCATACGGGTATTGCGGTGAACCGAGCGCGGTGCCCAATCCCCTTTTCGGACTTCATCGAGCATCGCACCACGGATCCGGATGCCCGCGTACGTTTCAAAACTGGCGCCCTTGCTGGCGTCGTATTTGGTCGAGACTTCGAGCAGGCCGATCATCCCGGCCTGGATCAGGTCTTCGACCTGCACACTGGCCGGCAATCGCGCCAGCAAGTGGTAGGCGATGCGTTTGACCAGTGGCGCGTAACGCTCGATCAGCTCGTACTGCGCGTCACGCGCCGACTTCTTGTAGAAATTCATACCGCTGGCGGTCATAGCACAGGTCCTGCCGTTTGCTGCACGAGGCGCTCGACGAAAAATTCGAGGTGGCCGCGCGGGTTGGCGGGCAGCGGCCAGGTGTCGACCTTCTGTGCGATCGCCTTGAACGCCAGTGCGCACTTGGAACGCGGGAAGGCTTCATAGACCGCACGCTGCTTCTGCACCGCCTTGCGCACGCTTTCGTCGTAGGGCACCGCGCCGACGTATTGTAGGGCGACGTCGAGGAAGCGATCCGTGACCTTGGTCAACTTGGCGAACAGATTGCGACCTTCCTGCGGGCTCTGGGCCATGTTGGCCAGGACGCGGAAACGATTCATGCCGTAATCGCGGTTCAGCAGTTTGATCAGCGCGTAGGCGTCGGTGATCGAGGTCGGCTCGTCACAGACCACCAGCAACACTTCCTGGGCTGCGCGAACGAAACTGACTACCGAGTCACCAATACCCGCAGCGGTGTCGATCACCAGTACGTCGAGATTGTCGCCGATGTCGCTGAACGCCTGAATCAGGCCGGCATGCTGGGCCGGGCTCAGGTGAACCATGCTCTGGGTGCCGGACGCGGCCGGCACGATGCGGATTCCGCCGGGGCCTTGCAACAGCACGTCGCGCAGCTCGCAGCGGCCTTCGATCACGTCGGCCAGGGTGCGTTTGGGTGTGAGGCCCAGCAGAACGTCGACGTTCGCCAGCCCCAGGTCGGCGTCCAGCAGCATGACCCGACGGCCAAGCTCTGCCAGCGCCAGGGACAAGTTCACTGACACATTAGTCTTGCCGACGCCACCTTTGCCGCCGGTCACCGCGATCACCTGTACGGGATGCATGCTGCCCATGTTATTTCTTTACCTTGTCTTGCATAGACGGAGGCCACATTACTGGCTGCGCGTTCACAACCGGAACAATGCATGGCAGACCATCGATGTAGGTACAAAAACGGTTCATTACCTCAGCCAACCTGCTTGGTCGGACTGTGGTAGATATCAGCGAACATGTCAGCCATGGCTTCTTCGCTGGGTTCTTCCTGCATTTGCACGCTGACGGCGCGGCTGACCAGTTGATGACGGCGCGGCAGATGCAGATCATCCGGAATCCGTGGGCCGTCGGTCAGGTAGGCGACCGGCAGTTCATGACTGATCGCCAGGCTCAGCACTTCGCCAAGGCTGGCCGTCTCATCCAGTTTAGTCAGGATGCAGCCGGCCAGCCCGCAACGCTTGTAACTGTGATAAGCGGCGGTTAGAACCTGTTTCTGGCTGGTGGTTGCCAGGACCAGATAATTTTTTGAGCGAATGCCACGACCGGCCAGACTTTCCAGCTGCATGCGCAGGGCCGGATCGCTGGCTTGCAGGCCGGCGGTATCGATCAGCACCACGCGTTTGCGCAGCAGTGGATCCAGCGCCTGCACCAGGGACTGGCCCGGATCGACGTGGGTCACCGACACATTGAGGATGCGGCCCAGTGTCTTGAGCTGCTCCTGTGCGCCGATACGGAAACTGTCCATGCTCACCAGCGCGATGTTCTGCGCGCCGTACTTGAGCACGTAGCGGGCGGCCAGTTTGGCCAGCGTGGTGGTCTTGCCCATGCCGGCAGGACCGACCATGGCAATCACCCCACCCTCTTCCAGCGGCTCGACTTCCGGTACGGAAATCATTCGTGCCAGGTGCGCCAGCAGCATGCGCCAGGCCTGACGCGGTTCGTCGATCTCGGTGATCATCGACAGCAGATCACGGGACAACGGGCCGGACAAACCGATGCGTTGCAGACGACGGTACAGATTGGCCTGGGCCGGACGGCTGCCTTGCAGCTGGTTCCAGGCCAGGGTGCCGAGTTGCACTTCCATCAGTTCGCGCAGGCTGTTGAGCTCGAAACGCATCGAGTCCAGAGCACGCGGGTCGACGCCAGCGGAAACCGCTGCAGGCGCCGGTGCAGGACGGGCCGGAGCTTCGTAGGTCGGTTCGGTCAGCGGCTCGGCAGCGGTCAGCGGCAGGCCGGCCGTCAACGGCAGCCCGGCGAACAACTGGCGATTGGTGTTGCCGTCGGCTTCGCCACGCAGGCTCAGCTCGGCCTGGGCGGTGACGATGCGCGACTGGGTCTTGCGCAGCTCATCCTCGAGTTCCATGTTCGGAACACGCGGGGCCAGCGCCGACAGTTTGTAATCGAGCGCCGCCGTCAGCTCGACGCCGCCGGCAATGCGGCGGTTGCCAATGATGGCGGCATCAGCGCCCAGCTCATCACGAACCAGCTTCATGGCCTGACGCATATCGGCGGCGAAAAAACGCTTAACTTGCATAAACCACTACCTCAGCCGTTGGGCCCTACTGTCGCAACGATGGTCACTTGCTTGTTGTCCGGAATTTCCTGGTAGGCCAGCACATGCAGTCCGGGAACTGCCAGGCGACCAAAGCGCGAGAGCATCGCGCGTACCGGGCCTGCTACCAACAGGATCACCGGCTGACCTTGCATTTCCTGGCGCTGCGCCGCTTCGATCAGCGAACGCTGCAGCTTCTCGGCCATGCTCGGCTCCAGCAGAACGCCCTCTTCCGAGCCTTGTCCTGCCTTCTGCAGACTATTGAGCAATATTTGTTCCAACCTTGGCTCCAGCGTGATAACTGGCAGCTCCGACTCAGTCCCTACAATGCTTTGGACGATGGCGCGGGATACGCCGACCCGCACAGCGGCCACCAAAGCGGCGGTATCTTGACTCTTGGCGGCATTGTTGGCGATGGCTTCGGCAATGCTGCGGATATCGCGCACCGGCACGTGCTCGGCCAGCAACGCCTGCAACACCTTGAGCAGTTGCGACAGCGTGACCACGCCCGGCACCAGCTCTTCGGCCAGTTTCGGCGAGCTCTTGGCCAGCAATTGCATCAATTGCTGCACTTCTTCGTGGCCGATCAGCTCGCTGGAGTGCTTGTACAGAATCTGGTTCAAGTGGGTCGCAACCACGGTGCTGGCATCGACCACGGTGTAACCGAGCGATTGCGCCTGGGCACGCTGGCTGACCTCGATCCACACCGCCTCCAGGCCGAAAGCCGGATCTTTGGCGGTAATGCCGTTGAGCGTGCCGTAGACCTGCCCCGGGTTGATCGCCAGTTCGCGATCCGGGTAGATCTCGGCCTCGGCCAGGATCACGCCCATCAGGGTCAGGCGATAGGCGCTCGGCGCCAGGTCGAGGTTGTCGCGGATGTGCACGGTCGGCATCAGGAAGCCCAGATCCTGCGAGAGTTTCTTGCGCACGCCCTTGATCCGCGCCAGCAATTGCCCGCCCTGGTTGCGGTCCACCAACGGAATCAGACGGTAGCCGACTTCCAGGCCGATCATGTCGATCGGGGTCACGTCGTCCCAGCCCAGCTCCTTGGTTTCCATGGCGCGGGCTGGCGACGGCAGCAGTTCCTGTTGACGCTTGACCTCTTCCAGCGCGATGACCTTGGCCACGTTCTGCTTCTTCCAGAACAGGTAAGCGCCACCGGCAGCCAGCGCAGCCATGGTCAGGAACGAGAAGTGCGGCATGCCCGGCACCAGGCCCATGACCGCCATCAGACCGGCAGCCACCGCCAGCGCTTTCGGCGAGGCGAACATCTGGCGATTGATCTGCTTGCCCATGTCTTCCGAACCGGAAGCACGGGTCACCATGATCGCTGCAGCTGTAGATAACAACAGTGATGGCAATTGCGCCACTAAACCGTCACCGATGGTCAGCAAGGCGTAAACCTTGCCCGCGTCAGCGAACGTCATGTTGTGCTGGAAGATACCGACGGCCATACCGCCGATCAGGTTGATGAACAGAATCAGCAGACCGGCGATGGCGTCACCGCGTACGAACTTGCTGGCACCGTCCATCGAACCGTAGAACTCGGCCTCCTGGGCCACTTCCTGACGACGGGCCTTGGCCTGCGCCTGGTCGATCAGACCGGCATTGAGGTCGGCGTCGATCGCCATTTGCTTGCCGGGCATCGCATCGAGGGTGAAACGCGCGCTCACTTCGGAGATCCGGCCGGCACCCTTGGTTACCACGACGAAGTTGATGATCATCAGGATCGCGAAGACCACGATACCGACCACGTAGTTACCGCCGATCACCACCTCACCGAAAGCCTGGATCACCTTACCGGCGGCGGCGTGGCCGTCCTGACCGTGGAGCATCACCACCCGCGTCGACGCCACGTTCAGCGCCAGCCGCAACAGCGTCGCCACCAGCAGGATGGTCGGGAACACCGCGAAATCCAGCGGCCGCAAGGCGTATACGCAGACCAGCAGCACGACGATCGACAGGGCAATGTTGAAGGTGAAGAACACGTCGAGCAGGAACGGCGGCACCGGCAACATCATCATCGCCAGCATGACCAGCAGCAACAGCGGCACACCCAGATTGCCTCGACTGAGGTCGGCAACATTCGAGCGAGCAGTGTTGAATAACTGAGAGCGATCCACCGGTTTTCCCCGTTCCTTTAAAGCAAACTTTTGACGCCCGAAGCGGGCGCATGGCGGCTACTGCAAGAAGCCTTCCAACTTTTGCCGATGATTGAAACAGAGGGGTTCGGGCGTGGTTTTTCTGCTGGGCGGGATGTTTCCTTCGCAAGAGTTCAGCAAAAAGCGCCTTTTAAACTCAGGTGTTTAAAAGACACCTTCAGACACGCCTTACAGGCTACGAATCCTTGCGCCGTTGCCTACAGCTACGCCAGAATCCGCCGGCTTGTGCGCTGTGGGGTCGGGTTCTATTGTGGATCTGTCGCTGACGAATCAGCGATCGGGTTTAGCGACCCGGACTATCTCAGTGCATCAGCGTTCATGGCTTCGTTGCGGGACTCTTCGTCCGCAATTACGTTATGGCGGCTGTATGCGGGAGACCTTTGGGTCTACCGGGGTGCCTGAGACCGGTTCGCTAACCTGCGTACAGCTGCCACCTTCACTTGTTTAGCGACAGGCGAGAGTGGCTCCATAACTCAGGAGCTTCACCATGATCAAACCAACACCCAACCCACCCGAAACCGATCCCGCCTCGCCCTACGAATCCGCCGATTCCAGAAAGCTTCACGAAGCCGCCGACCGCGCCCTCGATCACTATCTCTGCCCGCCCGGCTCCACGCCACCACCGCGCAAGAACCGCAGAATGTACGCCGTCACCGCGGACTTCAAAAACGAAGAGCTGCTGGTCGAGCTCTGCGAAACCCTCGCTTCCGCCAGAACCATCGCCAATGACTTCGCCCACCTCATGCCCGCCGCGCAGCGCAGGACACTGACGGGCATCGGGCAACTGATCATGCTCGGGGAGCTAACAGCGAATCGGGTGCTGAATAATCTGGAAATACCGCAGTCGCCGAACCCTGTGTAAAGGCTTGAGTGATATGTCGTGATTGCTGACGCCTTCGCGGGCAACACAGATCATCGGGCATAAAAAACCGCCACCGGATTCAACCGGATGGCGGTTTTTTTTGCTTCATCACCATCACGAATCGCGCCGCAAATCCGGCGGGATCGGCAGATCGTCCTTGAGCGGTTCCGGGAACTTGCCCTTGCCCGCGCGGTGCTGGCGGATCTGGTAGACGTAAGCCAAAACCTGAGCGACCGCCAGGTACAGGCCGCCGGGGATTTCTTCTTCCAGCTCCGTGGAGTAATAGATCGAACGCGCCAGCGCTGGCGATTCGAGGAGCATGACGTTGTTGGCCACGGCAATTTCGCGAATCTTCAGCGCCAGGAAGTCGCTGCCCTTGGCCAGCAGCATCGGCGCCCCGCCCTTCTCGGCGTCGTACTTGAGCGCCACGGCGTAGTGGGTCGGGTTGGTGATGACCACGTCGGCATCCGGAATCGCCGCCATCATCCGCCGCTGCGACATCTCGCGCTGGACCTGGCGAATCCGTTGTTTGACCTCCGGCCGACCTTCCTGGTCCTTGTGCTCGTCGCGCACTTCCTGCTTGGTCATCTTGAGCTTCTTGATGCTCTCCCAGATCTGCACGGGTACATCGACGGCCGCGATGATGATCAAACCGCAGGCTAACCACAGAGAGCTCCAGCCCACCAGTTGCAAGCTGTGAATGATCGCCCGATCCAGCGGCTCGTGGGCGATGCGCAGCAGGTCATCGATGTCCGAATTGAGCACCACCAGCGCCACACCCAGCGTGATGAGGAACTTGGCCAGCGCCTTGAGCAGCTCGACCACGGCCTTCATCGAGAACATCCGCTTGAGGCCTGCCGCCGGGTTCATCCGGCTGAACTTGGGGGCCAGCGAACCGGCGGCGAACAGCCAGCCGCCCAGCGCGATCGGCCCGAGGAAAGCCGCCAGCAACAGGGTGATCATGATCGGCTGAATCGCCAGCAATGCCTGCAATCCGGAGCTCATCAGAAACGTCGCCATGGAGCGCTCGTCCATGATCACTTCCCGCGACAGCGTGAAGTTCTGGCGCATCAGGTCCATCAATTCCTGCGCCAGCATCCCGCCAAAAATCAGCAGCGCGGCAGAGCCGGCGAGCATGATCGCCAGGGTGTTGAGCTCCTTGGAGCGCGCAATCTCACCCTTTTCCCGGGAGTCCTTTTTGCGCTTCTCCGTGGGGTCTTCTGTTTTGTCCTGACCGCTTTCGCTCTCAGCCATGACTCAGCGCGCCTTTGCCAGTTCGCGTAAAAACTGCAGGGCCTCAGTAGCCAGCGGTTGATACTGATTGAGAATGTCCGCCAACCCGACCCAGACAATGAACAGGCCGAGCACCAGGGTCAGCGGAAAGCCGATGGAGAAAATGTTGAGCTGTGGCGCGGCGCGGGTCATCACACCAAACGCGATGTTGACCACCAGCAGCGCGGTGACTGCCGGCAGCACCAGCAACAACGCGGCGCCCAGCACCCAGCCGAGTTTGCCGGCCAGTTCCCAGTAATGCGTGGTCATCAACCCGCCGCCGACCGGCAGCGTGGTGAAGCTCTCGGTGAGCACTTCGAAGACCACCAGGTGCCCGTTCATCGACAGGAACAGCAAGGTCACCAGCATCGTGAAGAACTGCCCGATCACCGCCACCGACACACCGTTGGTGGGGTCGATCATCGACGCGAAGCCCATGCCCATCTGGATCGCGACGATCTGCCCGGCCACCACGAAAGCTTGAAAGAACAATTGCAGCGAGAAACCCAGCACCGCGCCAACGAGAATCTGCTCGGCGATCAGCAGCAGGCCGCTGAGGTCCAGCGGGCTGACCGCCGGCATCGGCGGCAGGTTGGGCGTGATCACCACGGTGATCGCGAAGGCGAAATACAGACGGATCCGCCGGGGCACCAGCGTGGTTCCGAAGACCGGCATTACCATCAACATCGAGGCGACGCGAAACAGCGGCAGCATGAACGTCGCCACCCAGGTACTGATCTGGGTGTCGGTCAGCTGAAGCAGCGATTGCATGGCTTAGCCGATGACCATCGGAATGTTTTTGTACAACTGGGTGATGTATTCCATGAACGTCTGCACCAGCCACGGGCCGGCGACGATCAGCGTGACCAGCATCACCAGCAGACGCGGCAGGAAGCTCAGGGTCTGTTCGTTGATCTGGGTGGCAGCCTGGAACATCGACACCAGCAGGCCCACCAGCAGACTCGGCACCACCAGAATCGCCACCATCATGGTGGTCAGCCACAGGGCTTCACGAAAGATGTCGACCGCTACTTCTGGCGTCATGGCGATACACCTCCGAAACTGCTGGCCAGGGTGCCGATGATCAGCGCCCAGCCATCCACCAGCACGAACAGCATGATTTTGAACGGCAGGGAAATGATCAGCGGCGACAACATCATCATACCCATCGCCATCAGCACGCTCGCGACCACCAGGTCGATGATCAGGAACGGAATGAAGATCATGAAGCCGATCTGGAACGCGGTCTTCAGTTCAGACGTCACGAAGGCCGGCACCAGAATGGTCAGCGGCGCAGCATCCGGCGTCGCGATGTCGGTACGCTTGGACAGGCGCATGAACAGCTCCAGATCGCTGGAGCGGGTCTGGGCGAGCATGAAGTCCTTGATCGGCACCTGAGCCTTTTCCACCGCCTGCTGGGCCGTCAGCTTTTCCGCGAGGTACGGCTGCAAGGCATCGTTGTTCACGCGATCGAACACTGGCGCCATGATGAACAGCGTCAGAAACAGCGCCATGCCGGTGAGGATCTGGTTCGACGGTGTCTGCTGCAAGCCCAGGGCCTGACGCAGGATCGAGAAGACGATGATGATCCGGGTGAAACTGGTCATCAGGATGACGGCGGCCGGAATGAAGCTCAGCGCCGTCATGATCAGCAGGATCTGCAGGCTGACCGAATACTCCTGCGCGCCCTCGGCGTTGGTGCCCAGGGTGATCGCCGGGATCGACAACGGATCGGCGGCGAATGCCAGCGGCGCGGCCAACATCAAGGCCAGGGTCAAGACGATGCGCAACGCACCCATTACTTCTTATCCTTCTGATCCTTGCCGAGGATCTTCAACAGATGCTGGGCAAATTCCGGAGTCGCTTTGTCGGCGGTGCTCGGCACCTCGACCGGCTCTTTGAGCACGTGCAACGCAGTGATGGTTCCGGGGCTGAGACCGAGCAGAATCTGCTCGTTGCCGACCTGCACCAGCATCAGACGGTCACGCGGCCCGAGCGCGCGGGAACCGATCAGCTCGATCACCTGGCCCTTGCCGGCGGGACCTGCCTGCTGCACCCGGCGCAACAGCCAGGCGAGGAAGAAGATCAACCCCAGCACCAGCAACAAACCCAGCACCAGTTGCGTCAGCTGTCCGGCCACGCCGCTGTTGACGGCCGGCGCAGCAGTGGCCGCAGTTGCCGCCACCGGCTCGGCCGCCAGCACGCTGAACGGCAAGGCCAGCGCCAGACCGAACAAAGCCCCCAGAACCTTTTTCACTCAGCGCAGCTTCTTGATGCGTTCGCTCGGGCTGATCACGTCAGTCAGACGGATGCCGAACTTTTCGTTGACCACAACCACTTCACCGTGGGCGATCAGGGTGCCGTTGACCAGCACGTCCAGCGGCTCGCCGGCCAGACGATCGAGCTCGATCACCGAACCCTGGTTGAGTTGCAGCAGGTTGCGGATGTTGATGTCGGTGCTGCCCACTTCCATCGAGATCGACACCGGAATGTCGAGGATCACGTCCAGGTTCGGACCGTCGAGGGTCACCGGATCGTTGTTCTTCGGCACGCTGCCGAACTCTTCCATCGGCAGACGGTTGGAGCTCGAAGCACCTGCATCGGCGGCCAGCAGCGCGTCGATGTCGGCCTGCCCGGCTTCACCGGTTTCTTCCAGGGCGGCAGCCCATTCATCGGCCAGTGCCTGATCGTCCTGGGTGTTCATATCGTCGTTCATCATTTGTCCTCGGCGGGCAAAAAACCGGTAAAAGAATCAGGGAGTGAGGGCGCCGCTTCAGCGGCGCTCGATCGGCTCGATAACCTGCAACGCAAGATTGCCTTTGTGCGAGCCCATCTTGACCTTGAAGGCCGGCACGCCGTTGGCGCGCATGATCATGTCTTCCGGCATCTCGACCGGAATCACGTCACCCGGCTGCATGTGCAGGATGTCGCGCAGTTTCAACTGGCGGCGAGCCACGGTGGCACCGATCGGCACGTCGACATCCAGCACGTCCTGGCGCAGGGCATTGACCCAGCGTTCGTCCTGGTCGTCGAGATCCGACTGGAAACCGGCGTCGAGCATTTCGCGCACCGGTTCGATCATCGAGTACGGCATGGTCACGTGCAGATCGCCGCCACCGCCGTCGAGTTCGATGTGGAACGTGGAGACCACGATCGCTTCGCTCGGGCCGACGATGTTGGCCATGGCCGGGTTCACTTCCGAGTTGATGTACTCGAAGTTGACTTCCATGATCGCCTGCCAGGCTTCTTTCAAATCGACGAACGCCTGCTCCAGCACCATGCGCACCACGCGCAGTTCGGTCGGGGTGAATTCACGCCCTTCGATCTTGGCGTGACGGCCATCGCCGCCGAAGAAGTTGTCCACCAGTTTGAACACCAGTTTGGCGTCGAGGATGAACAGCGCGGTGCCGCGCAGGGGTTTGATCTTGACCAGGTTGAGGCTGGTCGGCACGTACAGCGAGTGCACGTATTCGCCGAACTTCATCACCTGTACGCCACCGACGGCAACGTCCGCCGAGCGGCGCAGCATGTTGAACATGCTGATGCGGGTGTAGCGGGCAAAACGCTCGTTGATCATTTCCAGAGTCGGCATGCGTCCACGGACGATGCGATCCTGGCTGGTCAGGTCGTAGCTTTTGACACTGCCGGGTTCGGCAGCGTTATCGGTCTGTACCAGACCATCGTCGACACCATGCAACAGCGCGTCGATTTCATCCTGGGACAGCAGATCCTGCACGGCCATGTCGTGTTCCTACTGCAGTACGAAATTAGTGAAAAGCAACTGTTCGATCACCACTTTGCCCAGCTCTTTCTGCGCCACTTCCTGGACGCTGGCTGTGGCCTTCTGGCGCAACATCTCTTGACCGACCGGGGTCGCCAGCGTGGCGAAATCCTGACCGGAGAAGAGCATCACCAGGTTGTTGCGGATCACCGGCATGTGCACTTTGAGCGCTTCCAGATCCGCCTGATTGCGCGCCAGCATGGTGATGCTCACCTGCATGTAGCGCTGACGGCCGTTCTGGTTGTAGTTGGCCACGAAGGCCGGCGCCATCGGCTCGAAAATCGCCGGTTGCTTGCCGACCGGGGCCGCTTCGGCCGCCGCCTCGGGCTTGCTCTGGGCACTGTGCATGAAGAACCAGGTCGCCCCCACAGATGCGCCGATGGCCAGCAGCAACCCGAGCACGATCGCAATGATCATCTTGAGTTTGCCTTTGGTTGCGGGGTCTTTTACTGCTGCAGCTTCGCTCTTCGCCATGCCAATAATCCGTCACTAATCGGGTTTTCACAGTCGCACGGCAAGGCAAGAGCAAGTGTTATGCCAGAAGTGTAGGTAGTAGCGGAGACAACGCTGAAGTCAAAAGCAACCCTCACCCCAGCCCTCTCCCGGAGGGAGAGGGAGCCGATCGAGTTGTCTTGTTGTGATATATCGACCTGAGGCACCGAGTCGACTTGGATTCAGCCCAAACAATCAGGTTAGCGAGCATCTCAAGCATCCCCAATCAGTTCCCTCTCCCTCCGGGAGAGGGCTAGGGTGAGGGGCTTTTGATTTGATCAGGCGTAGTAGTCGACGGCGCTGGAGCCGATCACGTGAGTGGCGGTGGCCGCGGCTTCAGCGACAGCCGTCGGGGTCAACTCTTCTTCAGCCGAATCCAGGCGACCGCCGGCAGCGCTGGTGCGACCACTCTGCCCCTGCTGCGCCTGTTCCTGGCCTTGGCCCTGCCAGCCACGATTCTGGTCGGACACGTTGACGTCGACCTGCCCCATGCCTTGCTGATTGAACATGTCCCGCAGGCGGTGCATCTGACCGTCGAGGGCTTCACGCACGCTCGGATGCGCGCTCATGAAGGTCACCTGGGTCTGCTGGTCCGGGACCATGTTCACCCGGATATCCAGACGTCCGAGCTCGGCCGGTTGCAACTGGATGTCAGCCGCCTTCAGGTTGTTGCTCGACAGGTACATGACCCGGTTGACCACTTCTTCGGTCCAGCCGTTCTGGTGCATGGCAATCGGCTGGTTCACCGGCACCGCGTTGGCGGTTTTCGGCGTGGCAGCCTGGGTCAGCGCCGCCAGACGGTTGGCGAAATCATCGACACGAGTGTCGCTTGTGGCGGTCTTCAGGTCTTTCAGGCCGTCATCGATCAGGCCGCTGAACGCCTTCTCACCGCCCTGACTGGTGCTGTCCTTGTCAGCCTGCACATCGAGCATGCTGGCCATGCCGGCAGCGAAGGTCTGCGCCGAGGTCAATTCGCCGTCAGCCTGAGTCTGGGCCGGGGTGGCCTTGGGCTGGGACTGACTGGAAGCGGAAATGTGACCACTCTGCTCCATGGCCATGCGCACGGCAGGCAGCGAATCCAGCGGATCCGCCTCGGGGTCGAAAGCAGGATCAGTGGCCGGCGCCGGATCCTTGACCATACCCGGCAATGCCGCCACGGCAGGTTGATCGGTTTCCGGTTTCGCAGCGGTATCGACGACAGGGGTGGCGGCTACCGGTGCGGTAACGACAGGTTCTACCGCCGCCACCAGTGCCGGATCCACCGGTGCTGTGTCGACAACAGGAGTCGTTGCGGTATCGGCAGTCTCATCATCAGTAGCGGTCTTGTCGTCCGTTGCCGCCGTCGCCGATTTGTCGGCGGGCAAGGCTTTGCCGCTATCGGCAACCGCCGGCTCCGGGGCGGCAGACTGATCCTTGCCGAGGTCTTTCTTGCCGCTGTTGTCAGCCACCTTGTCACGGGCAGGCTTTGCCGAATTGTCGACGCTCACCGAGGGCTTGTTCGGGCCTTGATCGGCGAACACCTGAGCGAAGCTGGAGGCCTTGTCCCCGGGCTCTGCGGCCACTGCCGATGATTTGGACGAGGCAGCTTGCGCCTTGGCCTGGGCGGCGGTCTGAAGAAGAATGTTGGGGCTTGCAGGCATGGCACGGTCTCCGCTGCACTGGGATCGTAGGTACAGTTGGGATAGATGACTGCAAGTGCCGGGCCAGTTTCGTCAGAATTCCGGCAAAACCGCCCGACGGCAGGATCAGTGGGTCAGCGAGCGCTGCCGCTCGGCGACATAAACGGGCCGCACATCGGCGAATTCGCTATGGATGTCGGCGACCAGTTTGATGATTTCAGAAGGGCTTTTGTCTTTGGCATGCTGTTCCAGCTCCTGGCACAGCACCGCAAGACGGGTCGCACCCATGTTGCTGCTGCTGCCCTTGAAGCTGTGCGCAACGGAAGACAATGCGTCGGCATCGGCAGTCTGCTGCAACTCCCGCAGGCGATTTTCGGAATCGGCGAGAAAGGTATCCAGCAGTTCCGGATAGCTGTCTTCCATCACTTCCCGCAGCACGCTTAGCGCTTCGTGGTCCACATGTGTATCAGCCACTTGTTCACTCCTTGATCAAGAATGCGCGGATTATGCCAGAGCCTCCCAGAAAAACTCCACGCGAGCACTGCGACCATCGTCGGACCAGCTGGCATTACGCGCCAATTGCCGGATCAGACTGACTCCGCGCCCCGACAGACGGACACCGTCGAGCGGCCGCTCCATCACGCGCGAGACATCGAATCCCTGGCCGCTGTCTTCGACCCGCACCACCAGACAACCGCCCTCACCTTCCGGCCGCACCTGCAAATGCACGCGCACGTAACCGTCCTGCAAGGCCTCGAGGCGCGCATTGCGCTGCTCATAATAACGGGCGAAACCCGATGCATCGCGCTTGAGGCTCGAATCCAGGCCCAGCACGCCATGCTCCAGCGCGTTGGAATAAAGCTCGGCCAGCACGCTGTAAAGTGCGCCACTCTGCGCCCGCAATCCATGCACCTCAAGCAGCAACTGCAACAGGTAAGGCAACGGATTGAAGCGCTTGAGCGTGACGCCGCGAAATTCGAAGCTCACCGACCAGTCCAGCGGACAGGACTGGCCACTGTCGGAATACACCGGCGCCGACGGATTAACCTGCGCCATCTCCAGCAGGCTGACCTCGACCATGCTCACATCGTCCCGGGCCTCACCGCGAAAGTCCTGCAACGCCTGCTCGATGTCCTCGAACAGCCGATCCGGCTGGCGATTGGCGGCGAACACCTGGTGCAAGCGCTCGACACCAAACAACTGATCGTTGGCATCGCAGGTGTCGATGACCCCGTCGGAGAGCAGAAACACCCGATCACCCACCGCCATCGAGTGAACCTCGGTGCGGTCATCGAAGGTCTGCGGGCTGAGCACACCCAGCGGCAGATGCCGAGCCGCCAGCGGCTTGCGCTCCCCGGTAGCCAGGCAATGCAGATAACCGTCGGGCATGCCGCCGTTCCAGACTTCCACCGAGCGCCGCTGAAAGCTCAGGCACAACAACGTCGCACAGCAGAACATGTCCACCGGCAGGATGCGCTTGAGCTTGGCGTTCATTTCCCGAAGGGTCTCGGCCAGGCCGTAACCCTTGGCAGTCATGCCATAGAACACCTCGGCCAGCGGCATGGCGCCGACCGCCGCCGGCAAGCCGTGACCGGTGAAGTCACCGAGCAACACATGCATGTCGCCGGCCGGGGTGTACGCTGCCAACAGCAGGTCGCCATTGAACAGCGCATAGGGTGATTGCAGGTAACGGATGTTTGGCGCGCTCAGGCAACCGGAATGCGCGACCTTGTCGAATACAGCCTTGGCGACCCGCTGCTCGTTGAGCAGATAGTCGTGATGCTTGGCGATCAGGTCGCGTTGCTGAAGAACCGTGGCCTGCAAACGCCGCAAGCGATCCATCGCCTTGATTTTGGCGGCGAGAATCACCTGGTTGTAGGGCTTCGCCAGAAAGTCGTCACCGCCAGCCTCAAGGCAGCGGGCCAGCGCTTCACTTTCCGTCAGCGACGTGAGGAAGATGATCGGCACCAGATTCTCACCCGCCAGGTTCTTGATCTGGCGTGCGGCTTCGAACCCGTCCATCACCGGCATCATGGCGTCCATCAGCACCAGATGCGGCTTTTGTCGGATAAATGCCTCGACCGCCTCCGCACCGTGGGTGGCCGTCAGCACTTCATGCCCCTGACGACGGACGATGGTCGACAACAACAGCCGGTCAGCGGCGCTGTCTTCGGCAATCAGGATCGTCAGCGGCTCTTGCGGCTGCATGGCCGTCAACTGATGTCGAACAGTTTGTCGAAGTTGGAGATGGCGAGGATTTTCTTCACGTCGGAACTGCTGTTGACCACGCGGATTTCCGAGTCGTCACCGCCGACATGATCACGCAGCAGAAGCAGCATGCCGAGCGCCGAACTGTCGAGATAGGTCGCCTCTTTGAGGTCGACAATCACCGATTCGGGCTGCTCTTTTTCGTAGGATTGGCGAAATTCCTGATGCTTGGCGAAATCGAATCGCCCCTTGACCGAAATCGTCAGTTTTTTCTTGTCCGCAGACACTTCTGTAACGACTGACATGTACTGGCTTCCTTGTCATTTGACGAACCTGTACAAGGTTTAGCACCTGAAGGGGCCATGGGCAAGGCGCGATGGCGTCGGGATCTGTGCGAGATCTGCCCGTCAAAACGCCTCGTGGCGCGGCAAACGCTGGGACAACTCGTCCAGCAGCTTCTGTTCGCGCTTGTCTTCGGCGCGCTGCGCTTCATCCAGATAACGTTGTACAAGCTTGCGCAGACCTTCGACCCGGGCGAATGCCTGCTGCCAGGCATCGCGGGCCTTGTCCAGATTGTTCTGGTGCCATTGCAGGCTTTGACGCTGCTGATCGACGGCGGTGTCGAGCTGCGCCAGAAAGCCCTGAAAACCCAGCAGCCACTGCCCGGACACGCCCGTGCTGCCGCGTACGATCCACTGCTCGGAGTAATCCAGACGAAAGGCATGCAAGTCGGCGAGCTTGCTCTCGGCCACCTTCACCTGCCCCTGAAAGTAACCCAGGCGTTGCACGGCGGTTTTCTCGGCCTTCTCGGCCATGTCCACCACTGGCGCCAGACGCGCGGCTCGACTCAGGGCCATGACCGGTTACCCGCCGGCCGCCGGGGCGAAAATCGTGCTGAGGTACGCCTCGCTTTCACCCAGGCTGATGTTGTCGTTGAGACCCTGACGCAGGTATCTGACCAGTTGCGGCTGCAGATTGATGGCAAGGTCAGTCTCGCGGTCACCGCCCGCGACATAGGCGCCGACGCTGATCAGGTCGCGGCTCTGTTGGTAGCGCGACCACAACTGCTTGAAGTATTGCGCGCGCTGCATGTGCTCCGGCGACACCACCGCGGGCATCACCCGGCTGATCGAGGCTTCGATATCGATGGCCGGGTAATGACCCTCTTCGGCCAGGCGTCGCGACAGCACGATGTGGCCGTCGAGCACACCCCGCGCCGAGTCGGCGATCGGGTCCTGCTGGTCATCGCCTTCGGACAATACGGTGTAGAACGCGGTGATCGAACCCCCGCCCTTCTCCGCATTACCGGCGCGCTCCACCAGTTTCGGCAGTTTGGCGAATACCGACGGCGGATAACCTTTGGTCGCCGGCGGCTCGCCGATGGCCAGGGCGATTTCCCGCTGGGCCTGGGCGAAACGGGTCAGCGAATCCATCAGCAACAGGACATTCTTGCCCTTGTCGCGGAAATACTCGGCGATCCGCGTGCAGTACATCGCCGCGCGCAGACGCATCAGCGGCGCATCGTCCGCAGGCGACGCCACTACAACGGAACGCTTGAGGCCTTCTTCACCGAGGATGTGCTCGATGAACTCCTTAACTTCTCGACCCCGCTCACCGATCAGGCCGACGACGATGATGTCGGCCTCGGTGAAGCGGGTCATCATGCCCAGCAACACCGACTTACCGACACCGGTACCGGCGAACAGGCCCAGACGTTGACCGCGACCGACCGTCAACAAACCGTTGATGCAACGGATGCCGACGTCCAGCGGTTCGCTGATTGGATCACGATTGAGCGGGTTGATTGTCGGGCCGTCCATCGGCACCCAGTCTTCGGCCTTCATGCCGCCCTTGCCGTCCAGCGCACGTCCGGCGCCGTCCAGCACGCGACCGAGCATGCTCATGCCCATCGGCAGGCGACCCGTGTCGGCCAGCGGCACCACGCGGGCGCCCGGGGCAATGCCGGCCACACTGCCGACCGGCATCAGGAACACCTTGCTGCCGGAGAAGCCCATGACTTCGGCTTCAACCTGGGACGGGTGATAGGTGTCGTCGTTGATCACCATGCAGCGGGTGCCCATGGCGGCGCGCAGGCCTTCGGCTTCCAGCGTCAGGCCGACCATGCGCAGCAGCCGCCCTTCGAGGATCGGCGCACCGGCGATTTCGGTGGCCTCGGCGTAAGTGCTCAGGCGCTTGGCGAAGCTGGTGCGTTCAAGGCGCATCGGGGG
Organism: Pseudomonas sp. R45(2017); assembly: GCF_002112305.1. Lineage (NCBI taxonomy): Bacteria > Pseudomonadati > Pseudomonadota > Gammaproteobacteria > Pseudomonadales > Pseudomonadaceae > Pseudomonas > Pseudomonas sp. R45(2017). The sequence goes on from NZ_NEHH01000007.1 coordinate 132,175, forward strand.
CGTCCGCGAGCGGCTCTTCTGCGACCGGTGCCGGTTTGGGTGTTTCCGGCAGGTCCAGACTCAGGTCCGGCTCGGCCGGGTGCAGGGCCTGTTCGTGCAACTGGTCGAACAGCTTGGCCATGACCTGGCTGACGCGGGTTTCGATGCTGGCATCGATCCGGCTGTGGTCGGTCTCGACCCGGCAACCGCCCGGCAGCAGGGATTCGTCTTCGACGATGCGCCAGGTTTCTTCATGACGTTCGCGCAGGGCTTTGACCTGTTCGAAATCCTGTGGATTGACGTACAGCCGCACATTGCCCACGCCCAGCGGCAACAGCTTGAGGGCGTCGCGCATGACGTGTTCGATCTGCGTCGAGTCGATGGCCAGTTCGCGCTGAATCACCTGCTTGGCGATGTGCTGCACGAGGTCGACCAGTGACTTTTCGATCTGGGTGTCTTGCTCGGCGATGGGCTCGAACAGGTGGCCCATCAGCTGCTCAAGGCTGTTGACCTTGGCCGTCAGGACCACTTCGGCTTCCTGGCGCACCTTGAGGGTGGCGCTGTGAAAGCCTTCCTTTTCGCCGATGGCGAAGCCTTCGTTGTAGGCCTCCTGACGGATGCTTTCGAGCTCTTCCAGAGTCAGTGGCTGGACTTCCTCCAGCGGCACCTCTTCCATTTCCGGCGGTTCAGGCTCCGGTTCCGGCTCGGGCTCAGGTTTCGGCGGGTCGAAGCTGGGCAACGCCCAAGATTCGAAACCACGGACGTCCCGGGCACGGATCAGGTCCGTCACATCGTCGTCATGCTTGTCCATGGGCTTAGATCATTTCCTCGCCGCCCTTGCCACCGAGCACGATTTCTCCGGCTTCGGCCATACGGCGGGCGATGGTGAGGATTTCCTTCTGCGCGGTCTCCACGTCGCTGACGCGCACCGGGCCCTTGGCCTCGAGGTCGTCGCGCAGCAGTTCGGCGGCACGCTTGGACATGTTCTTGAAGATCTTCTCCTTGACGCCTTCGTCCGAACCCTTGAGGGCCAGCACCAGCACATCGGAAGACACTTCGCGCAACAGCGCCTGGATCCCGCGGTCGTCGACATCGGCCAGGTTGTTGAACACGAACATGAGGTCTTCGATCTGACCGGACAGGTCTTCGTCGACTTCGCGGATCGAGTCCATGAGCTGGCCTTCGATCGAGCTGTCGAGGAAGTTCATGATGTCCGCCGCCCGCTTGATGCCACCCAGGGTGGTGCGCGAGGCGTTCGAGTTGCCGGAGAACTGCTTCTCGAGGATCTGGTTCAATTCTTTCAGCGCGGCCGGCTGCACGGTGTTCAACGACGAGACGCGCAGGATGATGTCCAGACGCACCTTGTGGTCGAAGTTGCCCAGCACTTCACCGGCCTGATCCGGATCGAGGTACGCGACCACGATCGCCTGGATCTGCGGGTGCTCGTAACGGATCACGTCGGCAACGGCGCGCGGCTCCATCCATTTCAGGCTGTCGAGGCCACTGGTGTTGCCACCCAGCAGAATGCGGTCGATCAGGCCGTTGGCCTTGTCTTCACCCAGGGCCTGGGTGAGCATTTTGCGCACGTAGTCGTCGGAGCCGACGCCCAGGCTGGTCTGATCGCCGACGATGTCGACGAACTCGCTCATGACCTGCTCGACCTGCTCACGGTGGACGTTGCCCATCTGGGCCATGGCCACGCCGACTCGCTGGACCTCTTTGGGGCCCATGTGGCGCAGCACTTGTGCGGCATCGGTCGAACCCAGGGACAGCAGCAGAATCGCGGCTTTATCGACCCGGGACAGTTTGGCGACGGCGGCTCGGTTATCACTCATCTGCGTTAATCCACTCTTTCACGACCTGGGCCACACGACCCGGGTCTTCTGCCACCAGACTCTTGATTGCGTTCAACTGAGCGTCATAACCCTCGCTCGGGCTCGGCAGCAGGATGCTGGTCGGGCCGCCGAGGCTGACGCGATCGTTGGACAGTTCACCATCCAGACCGCCCATGCCACCGAGTTCCATGTCGCCGCCCAGACCGGCCAGCTCCTTGCTTTTGCCGCCACCGGTGATGTTGTTGAGCACCGGACGCAGCACGCCGAACACCAGCACCAGGATGAACAACACGCCCAGCACTTGTTTGACGATGTCCCAGAACCATGGCTGGGAGTAGAACGGAATGTCGGCGATCACTTCGCCGCGCTCGGCGGAGAACGGCATGTTGATCACGCTGACGCTGTCGCCACGGCTGGCGTCGAAGCCGACAGCGTCCTGTACCAGACGAGTGAAGCGCGCCAATTCGTCGGCGCTCCACGGCGCGCGAGTCGTTTCGCCGTTGGCCGGGTTGATCTTGACCTGATCGTCCACCACTACCGACACCGACAGGCGATTCAGGCGACCCTGCTGCTGTTTGGTGTGGCTGATGGAACGGTCGAGTTCGAAGTTCTTGGTGGATTGTTGACGCTTGTCCGCCGGGTACGGCGCGAGCATCGGCTGGCCGGTGGCCGGGTCCATGATCTGCTGACCGTTGGCATCAACCAGTGGCTGACCTGGCTGCACCATGCTCGCCGGCGCGGCTGCGCCACCGGTGGTCTGCGGTGCCGAGGCCGGCGACGGCGGCTGGTTGCTCAGGGCACCCGGCACACCTTGCGGGCCATTGCTGGCGGTGCGTTGTTCGTTGACCGACTGCTCGCTGCGCAGAGCCGGTTGATCCGGGTTGAACTGCTCGGCAGTCGACTCGACGGCACTGAAATCGACGTCGGCCGAAACTTCAGCCTTGTAGCGATCGTTGCCCAGTACCGGTTGCAGAATGTTGTGCACGCGCTGGGTGAGCATGCTTTCCATGCGGCGGCTGTAGTCGAACTGCTTGCCGGCCATGGTCATTTCGGAATTTTCCGCCTGATCCGACAGCAGGTTGCCCTTCTGGTCGACGACGGTGATCTGCGATTTGCTCAGCTCGGGAACGGAGGTTGCCACCAGGTTGATAATGGCAACGACCTGGCCTGGCTCCAGCGAACGACCGGAATACAGCTCGACCAGTACCGAAGCGCTTGGCTTGCGCTCGTCACGCACGAACACCGAGCTTTTCGGGATCGCCAGGTGAACGCGCGCGCCCTTGACGTTGTTCAGGCTGGAAATGGTGCGGGCCAGTTCGCCTTCGAGGCCGCGACGATAACGGGTCGCTTCCATGAACTGGCTGGTGCCCAGACCCTGTTCCTTGTCGAGGATTTCAAAACCGATGTTGCCGTCGCTGGGAGTGACACCAGCGGCCGCGAGCTTGAGCCGCGCACGGGACAGGTCATCGGCCTTGACCAGCAAGGCGCCGGAATTCGGTTCGACGGTGTAGGGAATGTCGGCGGAGGCCAGGGTGTCCATGACCTGCTTGGCGTCCATGCCGGCAAGGCTGCCGTACAGAGGCCGGTAGTCCGGTTGCTGCGACCACAGCACCACGGCAAAGCCAATCGCCACGCTCGCGGCCAGGCCGACCAACAGGCCCACCTGACGCAGCACGGTCATCTCGGAGAGGTTTTCCAGGAAGGACAGGCCGAACAGCGGCGGTTTGCCGTCTATCGGGGTGGCCTTGGCCGGAACGTTATCGGCGACTGCTTCTGCCATGACTCAATCTCGTCCTTAAACCGGCATCTGCATGATGTCTTGATAAGCCTGAACCAGCTTGTTGCGCACCTGGGTCAGAGCCTGGAACGACACGCTGGCTTTTTGCGAGGCAATCATCACGTCCGTCAGATCGACGCCGCTCTTGCCGATTTCAAATGCGTTGGCCAACTGAGTCGACGCCTGCTGGGTATCACTGACTTTGTTGATGGCCTGACCGAGCATGTCGGAAAAGCTGCTGCCTGCCACTTCAGGGGCAGCGGCAATCGATTTCGGCTTCGACATGGCGTCCATTTGCATGGCCTTCATGTCCATCATCAACCGATTAAATTCAATACCTTGGCTCATGGTCTACTCTCTTGGGCGGCCCGCAATTTTTTGACACTCACTCGGCGGGTACTCAGGTGTTAGCAACAACGGTGCCAGCTCATGGGCACCGCTTTCAGAAAAGCCGTTTCAAACGTTTGCGCCACCCGTCAGGTGGCGAACAGGTAGCCTTCGACATCCATGCCCGCATCGCGCATTTGCGCCAGTTTGTAACGCAGGGTGCGCGGGCTGATGCCGAGTTTTTCGGCGGCTTCCTTGCGTCGACCGCGTTCGGTACGCAGGGTGTCGATGATCATCTGGAACTCGCGGCGACGCAGGTCATCGCCCAGCGCACCGGCCGAATCCGCCTCGATTTCGACTTCACGAATGACCGGCGCAACCGGCACAACCGACGGCAACGGGGCGAACAGCGCAGGCCCGGAGAGACAGAAATCCTGCGGCTGGATCAACCCGCCCTGCTGCAGAATCAAGGCCCGCTGGACCGCATTATCCAGCTCGCGCACGTTGCCCGGCCACTGATAACCGATCAGGCACGCTTGCGCCTCGGGCGAGAACTTCGCCATCGCGTGCTTCATTTTATTGACGTGTTTGGCCAACAGACGCTCGGCCAGCGGCAGGATATCGGCGGTGCGCTCGCGCAACGGACGCCAGGCCAGCGGAAATACCGACAGACGATAATAGAGGTCTTCACGGAATCGCCCCGCCGCGACTTCGCCGGCCAGATCACGGTTGGTGGTCGCTACCACGCGGATATCCAGAGTGATCGGCTTGCGGGCGCCGACCCGCTCCACTTCCCGCTCCTGCAACACCCGCAGCAGCTTGGCTTGCAGGCCCAGAGGCATTTCGGAAATTTCGTCGAGCAGAATGGTGCCGCCGTCCGCCTGTTCGAACTTGCCGGCCTGGGCCGCGATGGCGCCGGTGAACGAGCCTTTTTCGTGACCGAACAGGGTGGCTTCGAGCATGTTGTCGGGGATCGCCGCACAGTTGATCGCAATGAACGGCTGACTGGCGCGATGGGATTGCTGGTGGATGTAGCGCGCCAGCACTTCCTTGCCGGTGCCGGACTCGCCGGAAATCAGCACGGTGGAATCACTGCGCGCGACCCGCGCTGCCAGATCCAGCAATTGAGCGCTGGCGGGCTCGACCGCGACCGGGCCTTCGGTATCACTCACGCCAAGGCTGCCCAAGGCGTGACGCGCCACCAGATCCAGCAGAGCCTTGGGCTCGAACGGCTTGACCAGATAATCCGCCGCGCCTTGACGCATCGCATCGACCGCGCGCTCGACCGCGCCATGGGCGGTCATCAGTAGCACCGGCAATTGCGGTTGTCGCGCGCGCAGCAGGCCGAGCAATTGATGACCATCCATGCCCGGCATGTTGACGTCGCTGACCACCAGACTGAACGCTTCGCGCTCGACGGCGTTCAGCGCCTCTTCGGCCGAACCCACCGCGTGATAGTCGTGACCGGCCAGCAACAGCGTATCGGCCAGCGCTTCGCGCAACGAGCGGTCATCCTCGACCAGCAGAACCTTGATGCCCATGACCTTCACTCAGCTCCCTGTACAGCAGAAAACAACGGCAGGATGACCTGCGCGCACGTACCGCGCCCGACCCGCGAACGCAGCCGCAATTCTCCCTTATGCGCACGCGCCACGGCCTTGACCACGGTCAGGCCCAGGCCGGTCCCGGTGACTTTGGTGGTGAAAAACGGCTCGCCCAGCCGCGCCAGCACTGTCGCATCGATACCGCTGCCGCTGTCACTGACACACAAACGCAGAGTGTTGTCGCGGGTATAGCAATGCACCTTCAGACGCACCTCACCGGCACTCGCCTGAATCGCGTTTTCAATCAGATTGAGCAGCGCCCCGACCAGCGTGTCGCGATTGCACAGCAACTCGCCGGCATGGCTGTCGCATTGCCAGCGGATCGGCAGATCCTGCACATGGGTCAGCGCCGCGGCCTGCAACGATTGCATCAAGGTATTGGGCGTGATGCGATCAGTCAGCGGCAATTCTCCGCGAGCGAACACCAGCATGTCGCGCACCTGATGCTCGAGCTCGTGCAGACGCTCTTTGAGGCGACCGGCGAAGCGCTGCTGGGTGGCGACCGGCAGTTCCTGCTCGGTCAAATGACTGGCGTACAGCAAGGCGGCGGACAACGGCGTACGAATTTGATGAGCCAGCGAAGCGACCATCCGACCCAGGGAAGACAGTCGCTCGTGGCGCGCAAGCTGATCCTGCAAGTGACGGGTTTCAGTCAGGTCGTTGAGCAGTACCAACTGCCCCGGCTCGGCATCCAGCGAGCGGGTGGCAATCGACAGGCGTCGACCGTTCTTCAAGGAAATTTCGTGGCCGTCATCTTCACGAGGCGCGAAGCAACGGGCGATGACATGGCGCCACAGCTCGCCTTCCAGAGGCAGGCCCAGCAGATCGATGGCGGCCGGATTGGCCTCGCACACGATGCCGTGACCGTCGATGACGATGACGCCGCCGGGCAACAGATCGAGGAGGTTTTGCAGACGGTTGGCCAGGCGTTCTTTTTCCGCCAGTTCCTGCATGCGCTGGGCGCTGACTACGGCCAACTCGCCCTTGAGCTCGGTGACCCGGGCTTCGAGCATGCTGTAGGAGTCGGTCAACTGGCTCGACATCTGGTTGAACAGGGCGAATGCCTGCTCAAGCCCCTGGCGGCTCGCCTGCTCTACGGACGGCAGTTGCCCCGAGGACTCGGGAACAGAAGACATCTGGGAGGCTTGGGGCATTGTGCTCTCTCGCTTGGCTGACCGTCAGTTAAACGGAACGTTGCGAGGGACGTAGCAATACCCGTGCCTAAAAAAAACCGCTTATAAATGAAGCAGTTGAAAAACAGGCGTCAATCATCCGCCTGTTCATCACCTTCACGACGGCTCATGCCGTACTTGCGCATCTTCTCCACCAGCGTGGTGCGGCGAATGCGCAGGCGTTCGGCGGCGCGGGCAACGATGCCATTGGCGTCGTCCAGCGCCTGCTGGATCAAGCCCTGCTCCAGACCACCGAGGTAGTCCTTCAGGTCGAGACCTTCCGGCGGCAGCATGGCGTTGGCGGTGAAGTCCGGCGTGTGGCCGTTGATCGCCACGCGCTCTTCCAGGTCGCTGCGCAGGCTGTCGACCATTTGCTCGTCTTCGTCGTCGACGTAGCGGAATTTCTTCGGCAACTCGACCACGCCGATCACCCCGTACGGATGCATGATCGCCATGCGCTCCACCAGGTTGGCCAGCTCGCGGACGTTGCCCGGCCAGCCGTGGCGGCAAAGGGACATGATGGCGGCGGAGTTGAAGCGGATCGAACCGCGCTTCTCGTGCTCCATGCGCGAGATCAGCTCGTTCATCAGCAACGGAATGTCTTCGACGCGCTCACGCAGCGGCGCCATCTCGATCGGGAACACGTTCAGGCGATAGTAGAGGTCTTCGCGGAAGGTGCCGATCTCGATCATGCTTTCGAGATTCTTGTGGGTCGCGGCGATGATGCGCACGTCGACGCTTTGAGTCTTGTTGCTGCCCACGCGCTCGAAGGTACGTTCCTGCAGCACGCGCAGCAGCTTGACCTGCATCGGCAGCGGCATGTCGCCGATTTCGTCGAGGAACAGCGTACCGCCGTTGGCCAGCTCGAAGCGGCCGGCACGGCTGGTGATCGCGCCGGTGAAGGCGCCCTTCTCGTGGCCGAACAGTTCGCTTTCCAGCAACTCGGCCGGGATCGCCCCGCAGTTGACCGGTACGAATGGCGCGTCACGACGCTTGGAATGGTAATGCAGGTTGCGCGCAACCACTTCCTTGCCGGTCCCGGACTCGCCGAGGATCAACACGCTGGCGTCGGTGTCGGCCACTTGCTGCATCATCTGACGCACGTGCTGGATCGCGCGGCTGGTGCCGACGAGGCTGCGGAACAGGTTGGGTTCGCGATGGCGGCCGCGCTCTCGGGCCTGGTCGTACATCTCGCGATAGACCTGGGCACGGTGCAGGGAGTCCAGCAGCTTGCTGTAGCTCGGCGGCATTTCGAGGGTTGAAAGTACCCGGCGGCGTTGGTCTTCGGGCAGGTCCACCGAAGAATTATCGCCCATCAGCAAAACCGGAAGGAACTCATCCCAGGTTGAGAGTGTCTTTAGCAAGCCCAAAAGCGCACCAGGAGCATTGACCGTCCCGATCAGTACGCAAATGACCTCACGACTAGACGACAAAGAGCCGACTGCCTGCTGCCAGTCATGGCTTCCGCAGGGTAAATTTTCTTCGCCAAGAAAATTTAAGATCACCGCCAGGTCGCGGCGGCGGACGCTATCGTCATCGATCAGCAGAATTTTGGTTTCACGCCACATGCAATAGCAACTTCCCTAGTCAACTCAATGCCCAAAATGAGGGGCAAGCGAGACGCTTGCAGGACACCTTGTGCCTGTAGACGCCTGAAATCTGAAAACAGCCACTAGTTAAGTCAAAAAACCGTGCACAGTCAAATTTATGGCGCACATGTCTGGATTAACTGGGGGTTAATTAACCAAACAGATGGTAAACCTTTGCCGCGTTCTGCGCTTGGGTGATCTGCGACATCTCGTCGACTATCGCCTGACGCTCACCCATGGCGACTTCAAGCAGCTGCTTGTAGACATGCAGCAACTCCTCGAGGTTGTCGCGCAATGCGACCTCGTCCACCGAAGCCTCACTCAAGACATCTTCCATGCAGGAACGGCAATCGAGATCCAGTTGACCGATGGCCTCCCAGTTGCGCTCGGCCAGTGCTCCGACCAACGCTGCCCGGGTTTCTTCGATTCGCTGCAATACAAGACTCATGGTGATCTCCTCAGAACTGCGGAGCGGGCGCAGGCGCGATCGCATCCCAGCCTTCTTTGACGGTGCTCAGCAAGCCGGCAACCTCATCAAGAATACGCGGATCGCTACTGATGTTCGCCTCGGCGAGACGCTTCATCATGTAGATGTAAAGACCGTCCAGATCAGCCAGCGTATCCGCGGAATTTTCCAGATCCAGTCCTTCACGCAGCCCGCTGACGATGCCGATGGCCTTGCTGATCGACGTGCACTTGGCAGGAATGTCCTTGCGCTCGATCGCACCTTTGGCCTGGGCGATACGGTCCAGACCGCCTTCCATCAGCATTTGCACCAGGCGATGAGGGCTCGCTTCAGAGGTCTGAGCGTGCGCACCTACTTTCTGGTATTGCCGAAGGGCTAACATCGGATTCATGTTCTACCTCATTTGCCACAATGACTCGTATGAACAGTGTATCGCCAGCGAGTCGAAAAACTTTAGACCATAAGACAAAAACCCGGCGCACGCTCGAAAGCGTAGCCGGGTTTTTGTCGTTTTTGCATGTTACTTCGCGGATTGCTGAGCGTTCAGCGAGCTGAAGAACGACGTAATGTTGCTCGCCGTCGCCTTCATCTGCCCTACCAGCAAGTCCATGGCGTTGTACTTGGCAGTCAACGTCTTGGTCAGGTTGGCCACACGGACATCCAGGGCTTTTTGCTGATCGGTAATCGTCCGGCTATTGGCATTCAGGATCGTCAGTCGCTGATCCAGCAGACCTTGAGTCTTGCCGTCGGCCGATGTCTTGAGATACGGGTCAACCGCCTTGCTCATGCGCGCCAGCAGACCGTTGGTGTCATTGGTACCACTGAACAACTGCTGTACCTGACCCGTTGCCCCCGGAGCCGCCATGGCCTTGTTGAAGGCAGTGGTGTCGAGCTTCAGGTTACCGGTAATGGAGTCGGTCATGATGCCCACTTCCGACAGATAGGCCATCGAGCCACCCGCGCCCGCGCCGGTAAACTCGGCGCGAATGCTCGCAATCAACGAACGCGGCAAGGAATCGCCAGTGAACGCCGCCTGCACGGTCAGCTTGCCGTCTTCATCCGGCGTGGCTTTGGACAGGCTGTCAACGGTGGTCTTGAGCGAATTGTAGGCATCGACGAACTGCTGAAGCGACGTCTGCAGCCCTTTGGTATTGGTATCAACGGTAACCGTGGACGGCGTCGCGCTGGCAGCGACCAGATTCAGGGTCATGCCACTGATCGCACCGGTAACCGTGTTGCTCTTGCTGGTGACTGCCAGGCCATCGATGGTCAGGGACGCATCCTTGGCGAGCGCGCCCACGGAACCGGAATCACCTGCCGCCGGCGTAGCCGACATGACCTTGGTGCCATCGATTTCCAGGCCGGCGATACCGCTGACAGAGAGATCGGAACCCGCACCGGTCTTGTTCGAACCAATCACCAGACGAGAGGCGCCAGTGGCGTCGGTCACGATGTTGGCGGAAATACCATTACTGCCCTGAGCCTTGTTGATCGCATCACGCGTGCTCTGCAAGGTCGCATTGGCCGGGATGGTGACATTGTAATCAGTGCCATTCTGACTGATTTTCAGGGTACCACTCGGAATGGCACTGGATGCACCGCCGGCAAAGGCTGCAGAGGCGACCTTCGAACCGGTAGCCAGTTCTTTCACGACAACGCTGTAAGAGCCCGAAACCGCAGTGTTATCGGAAGTTACAGTCAGCGTTCCAGGCACGCTCGATGTCGCCGTGTAGCCGGCGAATGCGGGATTGGTCTTGCTGCCCAGAGTGGCCAATGCCGCCTGAAAGGTGGTCAGCGCGCTCTTCAGAGCACCCACACCGGAAATTTTCAGCGTGTTGGTTTTGGTCTGGTTATCGATCTGCGTCTGCTTCGGCGATTTGTCAGCGTTGACCAGCGCAGTAACGATCGCACCGATGTCCAGGCCGGAACCCAGGCCCGAACCCGGTAAAATTGGACTTGCCATGTGCATCTCCCTTGGGTTGTTGCCAGTCTTTTGACCAATACCTGCGCCTAAAGAACTTCAAACACTATTCATGCCAGCTATCAGACTTTGGCGTCGAACAACACGTGACTTGCGTTGGCGAGGCTGTCTGCCAGCTTCAGGGCTTCTGCGGAGGGGATCTGTCGTACGACCTCGCCCGTCTCGCTTGCGATCACCTTGACGATGACCTTGCCGGAATGCTCGTCGATCGAAAATTCCAGATTGCGCTTGATCGACTGAACGAACTTCTCGATCTCCTGCACCGCCAGCTTCAGCTTGGTTTCATCTGCTTCCTGGCTCTTTTTCGAGGCAGGAACAGCATCAACGGTCTGAGGCTTGGTTTCCGACGGCTTGTCGGTAACGGTACTGGCTGGCTTGGGAGCCGGATAAGACACGTTAAGCTTGACGCTCATGTCCATGCTCATCACCTCATAACGTAAAAAGCGAGAGAGCACGCAAGCGCACTCCCCCGCTAAAACTCATTCCGAAATTACTGAAGCAGCTTCAGTACAGCGGAAGGCAGTTGGTTGGCTTGAGCCAGAACAGAGGTCGAAGCCTGTTGCAGGGTTTGCTGCTTGGTCAGGTTAGCAGTCTCTGCGGCGAAGTCGGTATCTTGTACGCGACCTTGTGCAGCAGTGGTGTTCTCGGTGATGTTCTGCAAGTTCTGAATGGTGCTGGTCAGACGGTTTTGCGAAGCACCCAGGCTGGCACGAGTTGCACCGATTGCAGCGATAGCGGCGTCGATTGCAGTGATCGCGTTGTCGATGTTCTGCGAAGCGCCAGTTACGGTAGCACCGGTCAGGGACAGAGTACCGCTACCAACCGACAGGCTGACGGCGTCGAACTTGGAGCTCAGTACCAGGTCGATGTGGTTAGCCGAACCGGTGTTTGCACCCACTTGCAGGGTTACAGTACCAGCCGAACCGTCCAGCAGGTTTTTGCCGTTCAGGTTGGTCGAAGCCGAGATACGGGTGATCTCGTCGGACATCTGAGCGAATTCAGCGTTGGTAGCGGTCTGGTCAGCAGTGCCGTTGGTACCGTTACGTGCTTTAACAGCCAGTTCACGCATACGCTGCAGAATGTCGGTAGTAGCTTGCAGAGCGCCTTCAGCGGTCTGGGCAACGGAGATACCGTCGTTGGCGTTCTGGATTGCCTGGGTGTTACCGCGGATCTGGGAAGACATACGGTTGGAGATCTGCAGGCCAGCGGCGTCGTCTTTAGCGCTGTTGATTTTCAGGCCGGAAGACAGGCGCTGCATCGAAGTCGACAGAGCGTCGGAAGCGCGGTTCAGGTTTTTCTGAACGTTCAACGACGTGGTGTTGGTGTTTACTGTTAAAGCCATGACGAATTCCTCGTTGGTTGGGTACTGCGGCTTCCGGCCCTGGCAACCGCCGGGTATGGCCTAGAGAACCTTCGTAATAGTTATCGTCGGGTTTGCAGGTTGCTTGAGGGCTTTTTTGAAAAAATTTGCCATCACCCTGCCACCCCCTAGAAAACAAAGACTTAGCAGCACTTCACCTTCGAAAAAATGACGTCATAAAACCGTCCGTGGCGCAAACCGGCGGGCCAGCGCCTTCGCTCCTCTTCAGGCGGACGATTCTTCCAGCAATTGAATCAACTCGTACTCCATGAAATCGGCAAGTCCCAGCCAGTCCTGACGCTCCTGGCACTCGAGCATTTGTGCGAGCAATTGCGCCCAGACTTGCTGCGTCTGCGTGCCGGCCGACAGCAATGACTGCTGCGCGCCCTCGAACACATCGACCATGGTCAACGCCGCCTCGACATCACGTCCCAGGCGGAACAACCCGGCGCACTGATGGCATTCGTCTACCCAGCTTTGCAGTGCAGTCATTGCACAAACTCCTGATTGAACGCTGTTCCGGCAATCTGCGCACCCGCCCGGCTGCTGTTGAAAAATGCCACCTGCGGCTGACTGGCGATGTATCGCTCCAGCACGCACAGATAACCGCGAAAATTGAGCTGGGTACTGACGCGCTGGCCATACCCGTCACGCACCCAGTGCCGCGCCTGATTCACCGACGGCCCCAGGTCACCGTCATTCCAGCCGGCATGGGTCTTGTTCATCGGGAAAGCAAAATCGGCACCGAACAGCGTGATGCGTGCAGCGCCCATCTTCACCGCCAGGTCCACGGCCGGGTGAATCACACTGCCACCCACATGCAGCAGCGCCCTCGGGTGCTGTTCACGCAATGCCGCATAGACCGGACTGGCCGAGTAGCCGCCGTAACGCTTGCCCTTCCAGGCCCTCAGCACCTCGGGATCACTCATGGGCAGGTACACCAGCGGGATGCCGTCGGAGTCCTCGAAAGGCAAATGCCGGAAGCTGATGCGCTGATCGATGCTCACCACATAGTCGGGCACGATCCCGTGCTCGCGCAGCGGCCGGTAGGCGGTATCGACGCAAATGAACAACGGACGCTCGGCCCGCTCGCGGATCGCGGCCAGACGTTCGAAATGCTGTTCCAGCGTCGGCCCGGTGCCGATCACATAGATCTCCCGACCGGTGCAGGTGCCGAACAGCGTCGCCACATCATCGTCGGCAAGCAATACCGGCAAGCAGTCCTGCAGACGCTGTTGAATGAACGGTGACTGCGGATCGAACTCACGGTTGTTGAAGCTCAAGTGCACTTCGCTGACCAGTCGATCACGAATCTTCGCGTTGAAGTCATCGGCCAGCAGCATTTCGGCAGGCAATGCAAAGAATGGCGTGCAGATGTCGGGCAGGTCGCCGGCGTAGAGCAATTCAACTCGCGGCTCCTGCAGCCACTCACGCTGATCGAGCAGTTGCAGCACCAGGGCAAACAGCGCGCCATTGAGGATGTGCACATACAAGCGCTCAAGCCCGGCGCGCTCCAGCAGCACCGCGGGCAAATCCCCGAGGCCGGTGCCGTAGACATGCAGTTGCGGCTTGTCCGCCGGTAGGCTGGCGGCCTGAATCTGCGCCTCGCGGACACGATCATGCCGGCTGGTGAGCTGAATGCCGCCAATGCTCAGCGTCGAGCCCAGCCCTTGCGTCAGTTCGGCCTCAATCGCCGAACTGTCTTCGTTCAGCAATCGTGCGAACAGCGCCGGCCAGCGTCGCTCGACGACTTCAGCATTGGCCTGGAAAAACTCACTCATGGCGCCTCGCGCTCCCTTCAGGCAAAAAAATAGCGTTCAAGGTTAACCCTTGAACGCTATTTTTGTATCCGTCGTTCTTAGCGGATTCAAGGACGATAAATAATCGCCGAACCCCACGACAGACCGACACCGAAACCACTGATCGCGATGCGGTTCCAGTCGGAATCCATCACGTGTTTTTCCAGCAGAAGCGGCACACTGGACGACACGGTGTTGCCGGTCTCGACCATGTCCTTGATGAACTTCTCCGGCTCGCCTTCGAAGCGCCGCGCCACGGCGTCGACAATCGCCGCACTGCCCTGGTGGATGCAGAAGGCATCGATGTCATCGGCCTTCAGGCCGGAATCGTCGAGCAGTTCATGCAGGTGCGCCGGCACCTTGAGCAGCGCGAAGTTGAACACTTGGCGGCCGTTCATGAAAAACACACCATCGGTGACTTTCAGGTGCGGTGCGCCGGAACCGTCGGTGCCGAACTTGGCCTTGCCCAGCGCCCAGACCGGATCTTCACCCATCCAGGTGGCGGTAGCAGCATCGCCGAACAGCATGGTGGTGTTGCGATCTTCCGGGTCAACGATCTTCGAATACGGGTCGGCTGTGATCAGCAGGCCGTTCTTCAGGCCGGCGGCTTCCATGAAGCCTTTGATCGCATAGATGCCGTAGACGTAACCGGAGCAGCCCAGGGAAATATCGAACGCCGCGACATTGGTCGGCAGGCCGAGTTTGTCCTGGACGATGGCCGCGGTGTGCGGCAGGCCTTCCTCGTCACCGTTCTGGGTGACGACGATCAGCGCATCGATGGATTCACGTTTCAGTTCAGGGTTGTTGGCAAACAGCGCATTGGCCGCTTCAACGCACAGATCGGAGGTTTCCTGTTCCGCGTCTTTGCGTGGGAGGAAGGCCGAACCGATCTTGCCGAGGATGAATTCTTCATCCTTCTCGAATTTTGCACCTTGTGCGTAATTGTCCACGCCGGCTACAGGAACGTAGCTCGCAATGCTTTTTATGCCAATCATTACGGCTTCCCAATAATAAACAGCCCAATACCACCGCTCGCAAGGATTCGAGGGGCGCCGACAAACAGAAAACGGCCGCCACAACGGGCAGCCACGGGGAGCGCAAAGGGCTATCACTGGAACCGAAAACGGGCCAGGCGCCATCTCCCCGGTCATTACAATACAGTGAAGATGCGCGTTATGACTCGCAGGTCACGCTATTTTGCCGAATCGGTGACAGATCGGGTCATTCGACCAATGACCAGTCCAGCGGCGTACCGCGTTTGATCGGCTGGCGCGCACGGCGCCCGAGGACGGCTTCGGCGTGCTTGGGCGGCAAGCCGAGACCGGGACGAATGGCGCGCACATTAGCCACAGTGAAGAGTTCACCGGCCGCCATATCGGCCGTGACATACAGCGACCGGCGGTAAACCAGCGACTTTTGCTCAGCCTCGGTCACCCCGTAATGCACCTGCCCCATGGCCTGCCAGGCGCGCTCGGTCTCGACCACCAGACTGGCCAGTTCCGCCGGTTCCAGCGAGAAACTGGCGTCCACGCCACCGGCCGCACGGTCGAGGGTGAAGTGTTTTTCCACCACGGTCGCACCCAGCGCCACCGCCGCCACCGATACGCCAACACCCATCGAATGGTCTGACAGCCCAACCTCACAACCGAACAACTCACGCAGATGCGGGATCGTGCGCACGTTGCTGTTGGTCGGGGTCGCCGGGTAGGTGCTGGTGCACTTGAGCAGCACCAGATCCTTGCATCCCGCCTCACGGGCGGCGCGCACGGTTTCGTCGAGTTCGGCGATGCTGGCCATGCCGGTGGAAATGATCAGCGGTTTGCCGGTCGCCGCGACACGACGGATCAGC
The DNA here is from genome assembly GCF_002112305.1 of Pseudomonas sp. R45(2017). Taxonomy (NCBI): domain Bacteria; kingdom Pseudomonadati; phylum Pseudomonadota; class Gammaproteobacteria; order Pseudomonadales; family Pseudomonadaceae; genus Pseudomonas; species Pseudomonas sp. R45(2017). The sequence goes on from NZ_NEHH01000007.1 coordinate 147,913, forward strand.
GGCAGGTCGGTGTTCTCGAAACTGGCGATCTTGTAGGCCGGCACATCGAGGCTTTCGAGAAAGTCCACGGCGCTGTCATCGAACGGCGTCGAAAACGCGAGCATGCCCAGCTCTTTGGCCCGGGCGAAGATCGGCGCATGCCATTCCCAGGGTGTGTGGGCCTTTTCATACAGGTCGTAGAGCGAAGTACCGGCCCACAGACTGTTCGGATCCTTGATGAAGAACTCGCCTTGCGCCAGATCCAGAGTCATGGTTTCGGCGGTGTAGGTTTGCAGCTTCAAGGCATGGGCACCGGCCTTTGCCGCCGCTTCGACAATCTGCAGGGCTACGTCCAGCGACTGGTTATGGTTGCCGCTCATTTCCGCGATGATGAACGGCGGCGCATCGGCACCGATCCGGCGGTTGCCAATATTGAAACTGCTCATTGACGGAATTCCTTCAAAACCTTGGTGAACGCGCAGGCACTCTGGGTAAACCCGGCGTCACGAAAAACATTCATCGAGGGCTGATTGGCCGGCAATACCTGGGCGGTGATGGCGGTCATCTGCGGCCAGTGCGCAGCCACAAAAGTCTCCCCCTGCGCCAGCAGCGCCCTGCCCCAGCCGAGCCCCAGACGCCCTTCGAACAGATACAGCGAGACCTCTGCCTCAAAGCCGCGCAGATCGTAGCGCAGGACACCGACCGGGCCGTCATCCGCCTCGGCCACCAGCAGCAACCGCTGAGGATTGCGCAGGCTCGCGCCCAGCCAGTTCACATGTTGCGTCCAGTCAATCGCCCCGCTGTCCAGTGACCAGCGGCGCACCGCCTCTGCATTGCGCCCCTCGAACAGCAACTGCGCGTCATCCGGCGTCGCCAGACGCAACTTGAGCACCGCACCGGCCAGTGCCGCTGCGACCCGCAACGCGCCGCGCCCGTCGACCAGATGCCGCGAACGCTCGGACAGGCTCTGGCGCAGATAAAAATTGCCCACGACAAAGCCAATCGCATCGCGCAGTTGCTCGACGCCGACCTGCTCCCGCGCGCCCATGAACACATGCGCGCCGGCCGCCGCCATCACCTCGCCGTTGGCCTGCTGGTTGTTCGACACCGCAATGCAAATCGTCGGCAGGCCCAGGGCCGCGCGTTCCCAACTGGTGCCGCCGCCGGCACCGATAAACAGGTCGGCCTCGGTCATGCGCCGATGAAAATCGCTGACAAAACTGTGCAGCCGCCAGTGCGGCCGCGTTTCGGCCAACGCCTGCATCTCTGCCCAGGCCGGGTTGTCGGCACCGGCGACGAAATCCACTTCAAGCGCCGAAAAATCCGTCAGCGCCAGCATCGCGTGATGGGTCTGGCGCGCCGCATCGAAGCCGCCGAAATTCACCAGCACCCGGCGCGCCACCGGTTTGATCTCGATGGCTGGGCCACTGAATTCTTCGCGCAGCATGGCGAAGCGTGGACCGAGCAGCGTTCGACAACCGGTCGGCAGCAGCGGCTGATAGTTTTCGCTGAGCCCCGAGAGGTTCTGATTGAGCAGCAGATCCACGCTGTAGCGCCGGGTCGCCAGATCGTCGACGGCGGCGATCCGTGGTGCGAAGCGACGAGCTGCGGTCTGCCAGTGATGGTCGAGGCCGTAGTGATCGGCGATGACCCAGTCAAACTCAGGCTGCCCTTCCAGTTGCGTCGCCAGTGCATCGATATCCGCCTGCCACGGCAGCATCGATTCGATGGCCTGCTCCGGGTCTTCACCGGCGTAGCGCTCCGGCAACGCGAAGGTCTCGAAGCCTTCGCTCCGCAACGCATCAAGCCGATGCCCCGGCAAACGACGGCAGGCAAACGCGACATGACTGCCTTGGGTGCGCAGCACTCGCGCCAGCGTCAGGCACCGGGCGATGTGGCCGCTGCCAATGGTCGGCGAGGCGTCGGCGCGGATCAGCACTCTCATTGCAACTCTCCGCCAGCCTTGAGGGCGGCGTAGAGGTACTCGGCACGCTTCCAGTCTTCGGCGGTATCGATGTCCTGCACCAGATGCCGGGGCAGGATCACCGGCAGACTGGCCGGCGAATACAGCACTTCGCCAGCCAGCCACGCCTCGCTGCGGCCCCAATAGAACTGGCCGGCATCCTGAAAGGCAGCCGGCAGATCCTGCGAACGGGTATTGCGAAACTCGGGGTACAACGCCGTCAGTGCGCCCTGCCCGTCCAGGGTCAGGGCGCGCTGCACCGGAAAGCCGAAATCAGTGACTGAAAAAGCAAAGGACTTGTCCGGATGCTGCGCCAGCAACTCCAGGCCCTGACGCAGAAACCGCGCCTGCAACAGCGGCGCCGTGGCATACACACAGCAGGCGTATTCGAAGGCCGGCAGTTGCTGCAAGGCATGCACGATCACTGCCGCAGTGCCGGTGAAATCATCGGCCAGTTCCGCCGGACGCATGAACGGCACGTGAGCACCGTTGGCCCGCGCCACGTCTGCGATCTCTGCGTCGTCGGTGCTGACCATCACCTGCTCGAACAACCCTGAATCGAGGGCCGTGCGTATCGAACGGACAATCATCGGCACACCGTCGAACGGCTTGAGATTCTTGCGCGGGATGCGCTTGCTGCCCCCACGGGCCGGGATGATTGCGACGTTGTTCAAGGACGTTTTTCCAGCAGGAACCAAGTGATGTCGTCGACCGGGAATTGCGGGTCGCGGCGATACCCGAAGCCGTAATCCAGCAGTTGCAGATCAGGATAACGGTCAAGCATTTCCCCGGCAAAATCGCGTTTGAACAGTTTTCCACTGTTGCCGCGATAGGACACTTCCACCGGCGACGGATTGTAGTACTCGGCGATCAGGATGTAGCGCGAACTCAACGCATACAACTGCGCATACGCCGTCGCCAACAGCTCCGGCGCCAGATGGATCAGCACGCCTTTGCTCAGGGTCAGGTCGTATTGGCGTTCACGGGGAAAATCGAACAGCGAACCGTGCCAGATATTCGCAATTTCCAGCGCACGCGCCTGGGCACAGGCACTGGCATTGATTTCGACCCCGAACAGCTCGCAACGCGGCAGCAGCTGACGCAGCGCCTGCAAGTTGTTGCCGGCGTTGGTGCCCAGTTCCAGCAAACTGTCGATCCGTCCGGCCCGGGTCAGCGCCTTGGCGAACAACGCCAGATTGGCCGCCATCAGTGGCTGGCCGACGTTGCGATCGACGTACTGGTTGCCGAATTCGCCTTGCCAGAATTGTTCCTGCTCGCTCAGATCACGCATTACCGTTTCCATCCACCGCCGCAGCGGCAATCATTCAGTCAACCGACGCAATTGCTCGACCACATAGTCCTGCTGCTGATCGCTCAGCAACGGAAACAGCGGCAGGCTGATCGCTTCGGCGTAATAACGCTCGGCTTCGGGGAAGTCACCTTCGGCAAAACCCAGGTCACGATAGTACGGCTGCAGATGCACCGGAATGTAGTGCAGGTTCACGCCGATGCCGGCGGCACGCAAGCCTTCGAACACCTGACGGTGACTGAGGCTGATGCGCTCGGTCTGCAAACGCACCACATAAAGATGCCAGGCCGATTCGGCCTCCGGCTGGAGGCTCGGCACAGTCACCGGCAAGTACGCCAGCAAGCGGTCGTAACGCGCGGCCAGCTCCCGTCGACGGGCAATGAATTCGTCCAGCTTGCTCAATTGCGACAGGCCCAGCGCGGCTTGCAGATCGGTGATCCGGTAATTGAACCCCAGCTCGACCTGCTGGTAGTACCACGGGCCGTGGCTGGGCTCGGTCATCTGCTGCGGATCGCGGGTCATGCCGTGGCTGCGCAGGCGTTGCAGGCGCTCGGCCATTTCCGGGCGATTGGTCAGCACCATGCCGCCTTCGCCGCTGGTGATGATCTTCACCGGGTGGAAGCTGAACACGGTCATCGCGGCAAATTCACCGCAGCCCACCGGACGCCCGGCATAGCTTGCGCCGACCGCGTGGGAAGCGTCTTCGATCACCGTGAAGTTGTAGCGCTCGGCCAGTTCGGCAATCCGCCGCATGTCGCAGCTCTGCCCGGAGAACGCCACCGCCACCAGCACTTTGGGCAGCGTGCCGTCCCGTTCGGCAGCATCGAGTTTGCTCGCCAGGACTTCGGCATCGAGGTTCCAGGTCAGCGGATCGATGTCCACGAAATCAACGTCGGCGCCGCAGTAACGGCCGCAATTGGCCGACGCGAGAAAGGTGTTCGGCGTGGTCCACAAGCGGTCGCCCGCGCCGAGCCCCGCCGCGAGACAGGCAATGTGCAGCGCCGCCGTGGCGTTGCACACCGCCACGGCGAAGTCGGCCTGACAACGCTCGGCCATCGCCTGCTCGAAGCGCTCGATAGTCGGGCCCTGGGTCAACCAGTCGGACTGCAACACCTCGACGACCGCGTCGATGTCCGCCTGGTCGAGGCTTTGCCGACCGTAGGGGATCATACCGACAGCTTCGCGTGCAGGTCGGCGATCTGTCCTACCGAGAGGAAGTGCGGGTTGGTGTCGGAGCGGTACTCGAAGTCTTCGCCAACCGGTACGCCACGCTCACCGAGTTTGTCCTCGGCAAAATCCACATCGACGCTGGTGAAGCGAATCGACGGCTGGATGGTGTAGTGATCGGCGAACTCCAGGGTCATCCGCGCATCGTCCAGCGGCACCATCAACTCGTGCAGCTTCTCGCCCGGACGAATGCCGACGTTCTTGTACGGCAGATGCTCGGCCATGCCACGCGCCAGATCGACCACGCGAATCGACGGAATCTTCGGCACGAACACTTCACCGCCGTGCATCCGCGCAAAGCTGTCGAGCACAAATTGCACACCGTGATCGAGGGTGATCCAGAACCGGGTCATGCGCTCATCGGTGATCGGCAGCTCTGTCGCGCCGTCGGCGATGAGCTTGCTGAAGAACGGCACCACTGACCCGCGCGAACCCGCCACGTTGCCGTAGCGCACCACGGCGAAACGCGTCTGCTGTTCACCGGCGATATTGTTGGCCGCGACGAACAACTTGTCCGACAGCAACTTGGTGGCACCGTACAGGTTGATCGGGCTCGCGGCCTTGTCGGTGGACAGCGCGACGACTTTCTTCACGCCGTTGTCGATGGCAGCGGCGATGATGTTTTCCGCGCCGTTGACGTTGGTGCGGATGCATTCGGTCGGGTTGTATTCCGCCGCCGGCACCTGCTTCAACGCCGCGGCATGCACCACGTAATCGATGCCACGCATGGCCTGGCGCAGACGATCGGCGTCGCGCACGTCACCGAGGAAGTAACGCATGCACGGCGCGTTGAACGTCTGCTGCATTTCGTATTGCTTGAGCTCATCCCGGGAGAACACCACCACGCGCTTGGGCTGGTATTGCTCGAGCAGGCGCGCGATGAACTTGCGCCCGAACGAGCCGGTGCCGCCGGAGATGAAAATCGACTTACCGTTGAACATGTTCTGATTCCTGTTCCCTGCCCGGCAGGCTCAAGCGAGCAACTGTGCCCAATTGATCGAGGTATTTTCGCCCAGGGTAAAGCCTTTGCCGTTCAGCGCCAGGTTGGCGTTGTAGGCCGGATCCTGGGCAAAGGCCGTGCTCCATTTTTCACGCAAGGCCGCCAGGGCTTGCGGTGCCTGCGGCAGCTCGCCGGTGTGCAGCACCTGCACCAGTGGCGTCCACACATTGAGATAGCCGGCCTGACCCGCCTTCAGGCACAGGTCGACATCGCTGAAGCCGTCAGCGAACGTCACTTCATCGAGACCGCCCAGCGCATTGAACAGCTCTTTGCCGATCATCAGGCAGACCTTGGACACGGCCGAGTAATTCTGCTCGACGGCCAGGCGCTGCATGTAACCCTCGGCGCTGTGCTTCTCGCCGATGAACGGCGAACCGACGCCATCGTTGAGACCGAGGATCAAGCCGGCCTGAGCAACCTTGCCGTCGCGGCTCACCAGTTTGCCACCGACGATGCCCACTTCCGGCCGCAGTGCGTGGTTGAGCAGCAAGTCGATCCAGTTCGGGTTGACCACCTCACTGTCCGCCGCCAACAGCACCAGATAATCGCCTTGCGCCTGCTCGCTGGCGGCGTTGCACAGCGCTGAGTCACACAACGGCTGATCGGCACGCAGCACGCGCACCTTGGCGTGCTGCAGGGAGCCCAGCCAATCGTTGACCTCGGCGGACGTATTCGGATTGGCCGCCACCAGGACCTCAAAGCGGCTGTAGCGGGTCTTGAGCACCACGCTTTCCAGGCAGCGCTGCAACGCACGCACATCATCGATGACCGGCACAATGATCGACACCAGCGGCTGCTCGGCATGACGATAATCAATCTGCCAGGTACCCGGCAGGGTCGAGTTGACCTTGGCCTTGTAGCCACGATTACCCAGATGGCGCAGCAAGGCCTGACGCTCGTGGGCATTCTCTTCCGGGGCCACTGCCTGAGTGATCAGCAAGGGTTCGTCAAGGTGTGCCAAACCGTCCAGACCACCCTGCTCGATGATGCGCAGCAGCAAGTCCAGTTCCAGCGCCTTGTTGAAGTCGGCCTGATAGCCACCCGCATCCAGCAGGACGTCGCGACGGACCAGCCAGTGACGCGCCATCAGCGACGGCACGCTTTGCAGCAGATCAAGATTGATACCCGGGCGGAACACGTCAACCAGCGCGCCGCTCTCCTGGCGCTGGATCTCGTCGGTGGCGACTGCACGTATCGGGGCCGCGTCCATCAGTTCCAGGCTGGCGCGCAACAAGCCGCTGGCGGTGAACTGATCGCCGGCCTGTGCCAGCAGCAGCCAGTCGCAAGGCGACTGCTGGGCACTCTGATTGAGCTTGTCGACAAAGTTGCTCTGGGTCACGCGGACAAAGTGCAGGGTGTTCTGCGCGGTGGTCGCGCTCGGCGCTTCACCGGTGGTGAACACGACAATCCTGAACGCTTTGCAGTGGCCCTCAAGCAGGCTGTCGAGCGAGACCTGCAACTTGTCGATGTCGTTATCCAGGTCCAGCAGGAAAATACCGAACTGCGGGCCGCCGCCGTTGACCGCCAGGTGACGGGCAATCGCCTGCGATTGTTCGGCGGACGGCTCGCGGGCAGCCAGCCACTTGAGCAGGCGACCGGACTTCGTTTTGTCGAACATGGCCTGCTGGTCATCGTCCGCAAACGCCTCGAGGCGAGCGATCCAGTCGTTCAGGGCATGCGCCGCTTCGTCCTCATCCGACGCCTGCAGTTGCGTCGACAGGCGTTTGACGACCGTCTGGTTGAACGCATTGAGGTCGTGCGCCTGCCACAACCGGTCAGTCACGCTTTCTGCCGTGTCGTTATTGCGCGCCTGCAGCAAGTGCGCCTGACGCGTCCATACGCCCTCCAGCCCTTCCAGCTGAATGCGACCGGCCGGCATGGCGTGAAGCATGAATTCGAACTGTTCCAGACGGTCGAAAAACGCCTGGTTGTAGAAAGGCATTTCGACGTACTGCAGCGGCCCGAAACGACGATCCGGCACCTTCTTTTCCTGACTCCAGACCGATTCGAAAATCAGTTCCGCGGTCAGTGCACGACCGCTGCGCAGGCTCTCGGCCATCGCGTCGAAACTTTCCAGCGCAAACGCTTTGGCCTGCATGGCGTCCAGGCCTTCGATAGCGCAAGGCAACGAGGTGAGGAACTCGGCAAAGGCCTCTCGCTCGGCGACCGATTTGCTATCGACGTAGGTCAGCGAATGGAACACATCGGTGTTGTGCTCGGAGACGCCGTAGTTGATCTCGCGGACCACATAGGGAATCGGCAGAATCCGTGCCTTGGCACTGGCCAGCAGGAAATACACGTGGCCGATTTCCTGCCATTGAAAATTGGTGCCGGCCGGCAATGCCGAGTGCCAGGTTTTCATCAGGTCGGTACGCGTCACCGCATAGAACGGCGGGATGTACTGACTCATGTAATCGATAACCCGATCCTGAGCCCGCTCCGACGCGTAGTCTTCCTGAACCTTCTTGTCCCGACGGTAGTAGTTCACGCCGTTGGTCAGCGTCAGGTACATCAGGCAATAGCCGTGGCACATGCCATAGTCCTGGTTCGCGTGCAGGAAGCTCACGGACTCGGCCAGCGAATCGTGCAGGATGAAGTCGTCATCGGCTGCCAGCACCATGTACGGCGTGGTCAGTCGCTCGACACCGTAAGCCAGCTTGGCCTGCATGCCCCAGTAGGCAAACTGCGGCACGTGGTGATAATCAACGGCGGAAAAATCCCCCTCGGGCCGCTCGATCGTGGAGTCCAGCACCATGATTTTGCAGGGCAAGCTGCTGTAATACTTCACCGCCCGACGCAGGAACGCCGGACGATTGTGCGTAATCAGCACCACGGTCAACAGCTCGTTGAGCGGTAGCGTCAATTCAGAACCGAACTTGCCTTGCATAACTTCTCTCCACAACCGGCGACTCGCCGAGACAACGCTTTGGTGATGTTGCGAATTAACGAACGCGACGCAGATAGCCGTCCGGCGCCACAGTGATCAGCAGCTTGTTCTGCAGCTGCACATCGATCTCGAAATCCTTGTTCTCTTCCAGGTATTTCCACACGGCGGTCTTCGGGTTGTCGCCCGGGCCCCATGGACGATCCGGGAAGAAATCGGCCGGCATGTCTTCAACCACGGTGTCCATCACCACGCAGTAGCTGTCGACCGAAACCAGTGGCGCGTAGAGGCGCAGCTCTTCGAGCACGTGGTCGTGGGTGTGGTTGGAATCGAGCACCAGAATGACTTTCTTGCCTTCGGCAGCCGCGCGCACCTGGGCAGCGATGGCCGGGTCGATGCTCGAACCTTCGATCATCTTGATGCGCTTGCTCATCGGATGGCTTTCGATGGCTTCGCGATTGTGCGGACGGATGTCCAGATCGATGCCCAGCACTTCACCGTGACCTTGCAGTTCCAGCAGGGAGGCGTAGTAGATGATCGAACCGCCGTGGGCGATGCCGCACTCGATGACCAGATCCGGCTTCACCTGCCAGATGATTTCCTGCATGGCCATCATGTCTTGCGGCAGCTGGATGATCGGACGGCCCATCCACGAGAAGTGGTAGCTGTACTTGTGTTTGGCCGATTCGTTGAAGAAATCGCGGGCCAGGCCCGTCAGTTTCTGGTCGTCACCCTGCTGGGCGATCTGCTCGCGGCATTCGGCTTCGAAAGCTTTGTTGATGCTGTTGTCGGTCATTTTCAAAATCTCAAGGGTCACTGGAACGAAGCGCTGTCGACGGCGTGATAGACGTAACGTCCACCGGTCATCCGCTTGATCTCTTCGAGGTAATTGGAATTCATCACAAACAGGTTGGCGCCCTCGGGCAAGGCGTCCATCGCCTCTTGCGGCGAGGACACCCGGGCGCCGCTCAGGGGCAGGTAACGCCCCTGCTTGGCCGGGTTGATATCGACCACGCGATCCACCGCCACGCCGGCGCGTTGCAGGAACAGCGAATAGATCACGCCTTTGGACGAGGCGCCCCAGATCGCCGAACCCTGCTCGGGCGCGCCCTGGATGATCTGCACCGCGCGCTCGAGGCTGGCGGTGAAATCGTCCGGCAAGGCCAGGCGTGGCACCGGTTGTTCCGGGGTCAGGCGCAACGTGGCGAGGTCAGCGACGATGTACAGGTATTGGCCACCAAACAGGTGACCGGCCTCGTGCACAGTGCCGAACATCCGGCGCAGATCATCGAGGCGGAAGTAATTGACGTGCTCGTAGAACAGGTCGAACCAGGCGCGGTGTTCGAGGATCCAGTCGAAGCACGGCACTTCGATGTAGATCTGCCCGCCGCCCTGATTGGCTTCGGCGATCACCGCCAGAAAACCCAGCGGATCTTGAATGTGCTCCAGCACATGACGCAGCACGATGGCGTCCGCCTCCAGGCCCAGGCCTCGGGTGAACGGGGCCTTGATCACGTCGGCGTTCTCGCCTTCGTAGGCCGGGTCGATGCCGGTGATGCGGTAGCCCAAACCTTTGAGCAACTCGAGGAAATAGCCTTTTCCGCAGCCGACTTCGATCAGTTCCTGACCCTTGAAGTGCCGGGCAATGATGCCTTCGACATCGCTCAAGTGCTTCTGGAACTGGCCGGAATGCGCCTGCTCGTTCTGGTAGTCGGCGTCGTAGCTGAGCTTGTCGGCGTCGAACGCCGCATTGAAGATCAGACCGCTGCGCTCATCCTGCACCAGCAACATGTCGGCGCGGGCCGATGCCTTCGCCGATTCGGGATCGGCAAAGGTGCGGTTCTGCAGCACCGGCAGGTCGGTGACCCGATACAACTCGTGCCTCATTGCGGCTCTCCCAATAACTGTTGCAAGCGCTCGGTCACCGCCCAGAACGCCAGCGGTTCGTGGGTCGGATACGGGTAATGGCCGAGGTTCAGGCCGATGGTTGCGCCGCGTTCACTCACGCGTTGCTCGACCAGCGCCCGCACCGAAACCGGCTGGCCGCTGGCGCAGTTGATCGTGCCGTCGAAATCGCGTTGGTGCAGGATCGCGGCGAGATGAGCGGCAGCGGTTTCAATTGCCAGAAAATCGCGCAGCTGTTCACCGGCCGACATGTTGAACGTCGCATCGCCGGCATCGATTGCCCGGTCCAGCGCCGCCAACAGACTGTTGGGGTTCTGTCCGGCGCCGTGCAGGTAGAACAGCCGTGCCCATTGCAGGGTGAACGGATGCTCCTGCTGCAGACGTTGCAAAAACAGGTGCAGCGTGTGTTTGGCCAGACCGTAAGGATTGGCCGGCTGCGCGTCGTTCTGTTCGCTCAACGGGCCGCTCTGCATGCCGTATTCGAAGCAGGTGCCGGTCACCAGCACCTGCTTCGCGCCCGCCTCTACCGCGCCTTTGATGAAGCGATAGTCGGCCATCAGGTTGTGCTCGAAATGAAACAGCGCCCGATAGTTCGGCAACCCCGGCCAGGCCAGGTGCACGAGTGCATCGACGCCCTCGGTCAGCGCCGCGACATCCAGATCCGTCGCGTGAATATCCGCGCTCACGAACTCGACGTCATTGATCCAGGGCATGTCCGCGGTTTTCTGCGCGTCGCGCGCAACCGCCCGCACCGTGCAGCCACGGGCCAGCAACGCTGCGACCAGATGACGACCGACGAAGCCCGTGGCTCCGGTGACCAGAACCTTCACAGCACGCTCAACTCAGGCACGGCGATCACGAAGCGACCGTCCCACTGACGCACCTGGGCCAGTTGCTGACTGACTTCGTGCAGCAGGTTCCACGGCAGCACCAGCACGTAATCCGGCTTCTCGATATCGATCTGCGCCGGCGCGACAATCGGGATGCGGCTGCCCGGCAGGTACTTGCCCTGCTTGTGCGGATTTGCATCGGCGACCCAGGCCAACAGATCCGGTTTGACCCCGGCGTAGTTGAGCAAGGTGTTGCCCTTGGCAGCGGCGCCGTAGCCGACCACACGCTTGCCGTCGGCCTTGGCCTGCAACAGAAAACGCAGCAGATCATGCTTGATACGTTCGGCAGCCGGCACCAGCGTCGCGTAGTACCCGGTGGTTTTCACCCCGGCGTCGAGTTCGGCCTGCAACTGCTGTTGCACGGCCGGCTGCACGGCGCGGCGTTCGCCGTCCTTGCGCTGGACGAACACCCGCAGCGATCCGCCATGGGTGGTCAGCTGGCTGACGTCGAACACTTCCAGGCCATTGCGTTCACACAGCGTCTGCACGGCAGTCAGGGACAGGTAGGAATAGTGTTCGTGATAGAGCGTGTCGAACTGCGCGCCGGCCATCAGCGTCAGCAGTTGCGGGAATTCGAAGGTGGCGACGCCGGTCGGCTTGAGCAGCGTGGCGAAACCGCCGAGGAAATCATTGATGTCCGGCACGTGAGCGAGCACGTTGTTGGCGGCCATCAGGTCGGCGGCCCAGCCTTCGCTTTTCAGCTGTGCGGCGGTGTCGCGACCGAAGAACAGTTCACGAATCTCCAGGCCTTTTTCCCGTGCTGCCTGCGCGGTGCTGCGGGTCGGCTCCACGCCCAGGCACTGGATGCCGCGACCGGCCACGTATTGCAGCAGGTAGCCGTCGTTGGCCGCGACTTCCACCACGCGGCTGTCGGCGGTCAGGCCGAAACGCTCGACCATCTCGGCCACATAACGCTCGGCGTGGGCCAGCCAGGTGCTGGAGAACGAACTGAAGTAGGCGTACTCGGCATCGAACAGGCTGTCGGCGGAGGTGTAATCCTCGGTCTGGACCAGCCAGCATTGCTGGCACACGGCGACCTTCAGCGGCACCCATTGTTCGGCCTGCTCCAGCCGATCGGCATGCACATAGGCGTTGGACGGTGGCGAGGTGCCGAGGTCGATCAGCGGCAGGCTCAGCGGTGCGGCGCACCCACGGCAGTTCATAGACGCACTCCAGCAAAATGTTGATCGAGCGCGGGATGGCTGGAATCACGCGCTGACAAATTATTGACAGGCAACGGCCAGGCAATCGCCAGCCGTGGATCGTTCACCGACAGGCCGCCCTCGTGCTCCGGCGCGTAATCGGCGCTGTGCAGATAAAGCAGTTCGGCGTCTTCGGTGAGGGTCTGGAAACCGTGAGCGAAACCGGCCGGAATCAGCAGGCTGCGTCCGTCACCGGCCTTCAGGTGCTCGGCGTGCCAGTGCAGGAAGGTTTCCGAGTCCGGGCGCAGGTCCACCGCCACGTCCCACACTTCACCGCGCAGGCAGGTGATCAGTTTGGCTTCCGGCGCATTGGCGTTCTGGTAATGCAGACCGCGCACGCTGCCCTTCTCGCGTGTGCAGGAATGGTTGATCTGACGAATGTGAAATTCACTGCCGAACGCCTTCAGACTGCCTTCGCAGAACAGTCGGGCGAAGTGACCGCGCTGATCTTCGAAGCGTTTGTGCTGGACGCTGAACAACCCGGCCAGCGGCAACGGTTTCAAGGAAAACTCGCTCACAGCGCGCCCCGGTAAAGATTCAGTTGGCCGAGGGTCACGGTGCGCATGTCGTCGCCGTTCTGCCACGCCAGATGCCAGTCGAGGGTCTGGGTCAGGCATTGCTGCAACGTCCAGCGCGGTTGCCAGCCCAGCACCTGACGGGCGCGGCTGCTGTCCAGGCGCAGCAGACCGGCTTCGTGCAGGTCACTCTTTTCGAGGCGCAGGCCACGGGCCTGAGGCCAGCGGTTGGCGAGCAGTTCGACCACTTCGCCGACGCTGCACATGTCCGCCTCACCCGGGCCGAAGTTCCACGCGCCAGCATATTCCGGGCCGTCTTCATAGAGGCCGGCGGCCAATTGCAGGTAGCCGGCCAGCGGCTCCAGCGCGTGCTGCCACGGGCGCACGGCTTGCGGGTAACGCAGGGTCACCGGCTCGTCGGCCGACCAGGCTTTCAGTACATCGGGTATCAGCCGTTCAGGGGCGAAATCACCGCCGCCCAACACGTTGCCGGCGCGCGCGGTGGCCAGGGCCAGACCGTGCTCGGCGTACTTGTCGGCCGGGAAGAACGATGCCGCGTAAGACTGCGCCAGCAACTCGCAGCAGGCCTTGCTGCTGCTGTAAGGATCATGGCCACCGAGAGCTTCGTCCTCGCGGTACGGCCACAGCCATTCCTTGTTGGCGTAGACCTTGTCGGTGGTCACCAGCACGCAGGCCCGCACGCAACCGACCTGGCGAATCGCTTCGAGCAGGTTGAGGGTGCCCATGACGTTGCTCGAATAAGTGCCGAGCGGATCACGATAACCCTCACGCACCAGCGGCTGGGCCGCCAGATGCAGGACGATCTCCGGCTCGGTGTCGGCGATGATCTCGAGCAAGGCGCCCAGATCACGCAGGTCGCCGCGCTGATCGTTGATGCCTTCGCTCACGCGCGCCAGTTCAAACAGGCTCGGCTCGGTCGACGGGTCGAGGGAAAAACCGCTGACTTGCGCGCCGAGGCTTTGCAGCCACAGGGTCAGCCAGCTGCCCTTGAAACCGGTGTGGCCGGTGACCAGAACCCGCTTGCCGCGCCAGAACTCAGGACTCAGGCCCATTGTTTCCATGGGGCCTCCCCGCTCTGCCACAGCGCTTCGAGGTGGTTCTTGTCGCGCAGGGTGTCCATCGGATGCCAGAAGCCTTCGTGCTCGAAGGCTTTCAGTTGTTCGTCCTGGGCCAGGCGAGCCAATGGCTCCGCTTCCCAGGTAGTTTCGTCGCCAGCGATATACGACAGCACTTTTGGCGACAGCACGAAGAAGCCGCCATTGATCCAGCCGCCGTCGCCGCGCGGTTTTTCGGTGAAGCCGAGGACCTGATCGCCATGCCGTTCGAGGGCGCCGTAGCGGCCCGGCGGCTGCACGGCGGTGACGGTCGCCAGACGGCCGTGGCCCTTGTGGTAGTCGACCAGCTGCGCAATGTTGATGTCGGAGACGCCGTCGCCGTAGGTGAAGCAGAACGCCTCTTCATCCTTGAGGTAACGGCCGGCCCGCAGCAGACGGCCACCGGTCATGGTTTCCTCGCCGGTGTCGATCAGGGTGACGCTCCACGGCTCGCTGTAGTTCTGGTGCACGTCCATGCGGTTGTTGCGCATGTCGAACGTGACGTCGGAGGTGTGCAGGAAGTAGTTGGCGAAGAAGTCCTTGATCGCGTAGCCCTTGTAGCCGAGGCAGATCACGAAGTCGTGGATTCCGTGGGCGGAATACTGCTTCATGATGTGCCAGAGAATTGGCTTGCCGCCGATCTCGATCATTGGCTTGGGCTTGAGGTGCGACTCTTCACTGATGCGCGTGCCGAGGCCACCCGCCAAAATAACTGCCTTCATCGTCTCCCCTCTTCTACGTCACAGGGCTTGGCCTCGCTGTTGCAGGCCTTTGCGGCTGAACCTTTGCCAGTCCGGGCGCAGGTGAATGACCGCGAGCGCTCGTTTTATGGCGATTTGAGGGGGACTTGCAGGAAACGCGCCAGCTCCGCCGACCCTGTGTCGGCGAGGAAATGCAGGCATGAAAAAAGGGATGAATCCGTTGCCGGACTCATCCCTTTCATCGAGCAGCTTCAATCAATCAGACGGATCAGCCAAACATCGCGAATCCATCGATCGTGGCCGGCAGGTCGTAGACCTGACCGTCAGCGGTCTGCAGATGCTCGATGTTGTTGTACCCACCCACATACCAGTCCACCAGTTTCACGCCATTGGCCGGCACACCGCTGCTGCCGTCATTGGCGCCGTGCAGGTAGGCATCGTCGCCGACACGCGTGACGCTCAACTGGCTGAGGTTGGCAATGGTGTTCATGATCAGGGTGTCGTTGTAGCTGCTGGCCATATCCTGAATGGATACCAGGCCGGGGGCATTCACCACATAGGTGTCATCGCCATCGCCACCAATCAGCGTATCGTTCTGCGGCGCCTCGCCATCCAGACCGGATGCCAGGCCGCCATAAAGAATGTCCGCACCCCCGCCACCCTGAATGAAATCGTCGCCAGCTCCGCCTTCCAGAATGTTGTCGCCCCAATCACCTTGCAGCACGTCATTGAAATCGCTGCCACGCAGGTTTTCGATGTCGATGTACGTGTCGTAGAGGGCGATACCGCTCTGCGGGCCCCAGCCGAGGGAGACGCTCAAACCCTCAGTGCTGTCTTCGTAGCTGACGGTGTCGACACCGGCTCCGCCTTCGAAGCGATCGGCACCCGCGCCGCCGTACAGGACGTCATTGCCGGCGCCCGACACGATGACGTTGTCCCCGTCATTACCGTAGCCCGTGAAGTCTGCGGTGCCGGTATACGTCATTTTTTCAATGAACGGATCCATGTGCATCGACGACAGGCTGGTGTACACGTGGTCGGTACCACCAAAGAGGTCCGTCTCGACGATGCTCACACCGGCGCTGTTGATGATGTACACATCGTCGCCTCTTCCGCCTTCCAGCGTCACGCCCGCGACGTTGGCGGTGAATCGGTCATCGAACGAAGTACCGATGACTTTCTCAACGTTCAGCAACGTGACATCCGCACCTGCTTGCTGACCAATGCCGATACTGACGCCATCAAAGGAGTGGCGGTAGCTCACGGTGTCGTAGCCATCGGCGCCATCCACGATCATGGCGTTATCGAGCAGATACACCACGTCATCGAAATTCGATCCCTGAATCGCCTCGATGCCGGTGAAGGTGTCGCCAGCAGCGATGGTCAATGCATCGTAGTTCTCGAAATCCTGGACTCTCACACCCTCGAGGCTGTCGGAATAGCTGACAGTATCGAAGCCTTCGCCACCCACGAAGTGATCAGCGCCGGCGCCACCCCACAGCCAGTCGTTACCTGCGCCGCCGATGATCTCGTTGTCACTGGCATTGCCGTAACCCTTGAAATCGCCGGTACCGGTGAAGGTGAGCTTCTCGATGAACGGGTCCATCTTGACGGTGTTCAGGCTGGTGCGCAGTTCGTCGTAGCCACCGTTGTTTTCTTCAATCAGGGTCACGCCTTCGGCGGTGACGTTGTACACGTCATCACCCACACTGCCGTCCAGCGTCACGCCACCCACGGAAGCGGTAAAGGTGTCGTTGTAGAAACTGCCGACCACCTTCTCCACCGACACCAGCGTGTCGACCTTGCCATCGGGCCCTGTGACCGTAACGGCGCCAGCACCAACCTCGACACCGACTCCCGAACTCATGCCGTAATAGGTCGCCGTATCAAACCCTTCACCGCCGTCCAGCACGTCCGATCCCCCGCTGGCCAACAGCTGATCATCCGACTCCATTCCATAGAGTTCGTCATTGTCCTGGGTGCCAATCAGGACATCCGCTTCACTCGTTCCATTTACGACTGCCATTTGCTTCTTCCTTGCCTTGTTATGAATCTGTCCCTGCGTGCGTGGCGATCACACCCCGCCACAGCACACTGATAAATCGCGGAATACGTTGATATCGACAGGGAAAAACCAAAGCTTTAATCCGCGCACAAATTCGTCGGCATTTAATGTAAATACGCATTTCACGGCCGAAAAAAAAAGCGACCTTCAGGTCGCCTTTTTTCGGTTGTCGAGCGCGGCTCAGTCCGCCAGCCAGCCATATTCCCAATACCGCAGGTTATCGCCGCGCAGCACGTAGTCACGCAGGACGACCTCGCGCAACTCGTCACCCATTCGGTAGCTGGCATCCGGGTCGGCCAGGTGCATGCGGATCGCCTGCAGCCACTCGTCCGTGCTGTTGGTCTTGATCCGGGTGCACGGCAGATAACCGCGATACGCTTCGGTGTCCGTGCAGATCACCGGATAACCGCAGGCACCGTATTCCAACAGCCGCAGGTTGCTCTTGCAGTCGTTGAATACGTGGAATTCCAGCGGCGCCAGGGCCAGGTCAAGGTTCAGGCTGGCCAGTTTCGCCGGATAGATTTCCAGATCGATCACACCGTGGAATTCATGCATGTACGGAAGCAGATCGTCCGGGCACATGCCGAAGAATACCCAGTCGACTTCGTCGGCCAGCTCGCGCACCACATCGGCGATGACGGCCAGATCGCCGTGGTGACTGGTGCCGCCACCCCAACCGACCCGCGGTTTTTTCGAGGTACGGCGCTGACTGCGCAAGTGACTCCACAAGTCCTTGGACAGCATGTTTGGTACGACACGAATGTCGTGATGCATGTCCGACAGCACGTTAGCCAATGGCTGGGTCGACACGACCACTCGATCACACAGACCAATGGCGCGTCGCACCATACGCTCCATGTCCTGCTTGCTCGGCATGTTGCGGATATGCGCATTGCGATGGGGAACGTCGATGACATAGTCATCGAGCTCGAAGATGCGCCGCGCATTGAAATACTTTTTCAGCGGAGGGATTTCATCGATGGCGTGTTCCGAATAGCGCCCTTGCAACACGATCACATCGGGCGACTGACGCTCGATATCGATGATCGACGGCAAGCCGTAGCAAATGCGCCCCTCGACCCGGTTGGCCGCCTGCAGCTCGATCATCGGCTGACTCATGCGGTAGTGCCCGATGGCAGAGGCGTTGATCGGCACCACCAGCACATTCGGCAACTGCGCCCTGGAAAAGGCACTCCACCCAGTACGCAAGCCAGGTTCCAGACTGAAGTTGGTGGCACCCACACCCTGCAGCGTCAGGTTGGTGTTGTAGGCCGGGTCGCGTGCAATGGTCGGCAACCAGCGCTGGTAGAACGTGTCCCTTTCCTCGGCGAGCAGCGCTTCGTCTTCCGCCGTCGCCGCAGCGCTTGGGCGCGCGCCCACCGCCAGCACGGCATGGGGACTCATCACCACCAGGTAGCCTTCGCGGCCAACCCGCAAGCACAGATCCACGACATTCAGCGACTGCTTCAGGTCCTGCTCGTCGAGCCCACCCGCAGCGTCGAAAACCGACTTGCGAATCATCAGGCAATCGCCGCCGACAGCACTCAGGTTATGGACCGCCTGCAGGCGGAACATGTACCCGTCCGACTGCATGGGCTGGCCATAGAACGGCAGCCCGACCGGCCCGTTCAAACCGAGAATCAGGCCAGCATGCAGCACCCCGCCGTCGGGATTGAACAGCTTGGCACCGACCACCCCGACTTCCGGGCGCTGCGCATGGTTGAGCAGTTCATCGAGCCAGTCGGCCTGGGTAATCACCGCAAAGGCGTTGAGCAGCAACACATACTCGCCACGCGCCTGGCTGATCACAAAGTTGTGCACAGCGGCGGCATTGCCCTGTTGCGGATAGCTCAGCACGCGGATCCGGTCGCTGCCCAGTTGCGCCATGCCGTCCAGCCATACCCGCGCTTCAGCGCTTTCGCTGCCGTTGTCGACCAGCAGCAATTCGTACTCGGTATAAGCGGTCTTTTCCAGCAGCGTTTCCACACAGCGCTGCACGGCAGTAGTCTGGTCCTGAGTGACAATGACCACCGACACCAGCGGGCGTCGGGCGTGGTGATAATCCACGCGATTCAGCAGCTCGCTGCCACCACGACGGATTTCATGGACAATCCCCAGCCGTTGCAGATGCGCTTCGAGAATTCGTGGACTTTGCGCCACGACCCCCGGTTCGGTGAGCCATTGGGAAAGATCGAATTTGGACTCCAGCAGCACTTCAGCAATGTGTCCCACAACGTTCAGGCCGTCGCTCTCGACCATCCGCCACAGCACATCATGGGGGGCCAGCTCGGCAAACGCCGGTGCAAAGCCGCCGAGCGCCAGAAAGCGCTCGCGCTTGAACGCCAGGGCGCGCCCGACGTAGGGATAACTGCGCATGAGATCCAGATTGAAGTCCGGCTTGAACGCAGGCTCCGCCGATTCGCCGGTGCGCAGGCTACCCTCGTCGCTGTAAAGACAGGTCAGGGTCTGGCTGTGCGCGATCCGGTCGGCCATGACCAACAACGCCGGCGCAACGAGGCAATCACCTGGCTGCAATAGATAGAACCAGTCGGCGCCTTCGAGCTGCGGCAGCAGTGTGTTGATCTGTTCCAGCCCGTCATCCTGCAACGGCATGTGAAACACGCGCCCATCGAGGGTCGCCTCGTTGCACAGAACGGACAGCACCAGGATCAGCTCTGGCGGGTAATCCTGGGCAGCGAGCGCCTCCAGTGTGCGCTCCAGACCATCGCGACTGCCCTGCCGGTCAATGATGATCGGCACGATTCGCGGCTGCTGCGGCCAGCTGGCGAGCGTTTCCGGCAACCAGTGGCGCTGCTGCTCGGTGAGCACCCGGCATGCCAGCCACTGTGCGTAGAGTTCGCCGAAGCTGAAGCTGTTGACGCCTACGCCCCACTCCTGACGGCTCTGTTTGGAGCCAAGGGTTCGGCTCAGGGGCAGCTCTTGCCACACCCGTGGCGACTCTTCGACACGGGTCAACGGAACATAACGCACCCACCCCGGTGCAGGCGCCGACTCACCACTGCGCGCCTTGAGCATTTGCGAAATCCATTCGCGCTCGACTTCTGCCGCATCCTTCATCGGTTGTTGCGCACTCAAACGCTCCGGGTAGAGACGTTCGGCGCTGAGTACGTTATTGGAAACCGCCAGGTTGCCACGCCGCAGCAGACAGACATACAGGGCAAAATCCAGCGTCGCGACGAAGCAGGCACCCTCCTCGGTCAACGCCGGCAAAAGCTCGACAACGTCGGCGCGGCGCATCAGCGCACTGCTGAATCCACCGAGAACATTGACCGGGAATTTTTCAAAAATGCCCAGGACATCGTCGCCCTTGAGCAGTGCGCTGACTGGCGACAACGGGGTGTTTTCAATACGCGCCGGCAGAATGATGTCGTTGGCATCCCAGAGCAGCCGCTGAGCCACCACCAGGCTGACTTCGGCATGCCGCATTTCATGGACCTGCTGCTCGATGCAAGCCGAATAGAGCAAATCGTCATCGCACAGGAACTTGATGAATTCGCCCTGTGCCTGCTCAAGACAGACCTTGAGGTTGTCGACCAGCCCCAGCGTCCGTGGATTGCGCACGTAGCGTACGGCCACGCCTGTCTGCTCGCTGACTGACGCTGTGATGTCCTGGATCTCGTTGCCGCGATTGTCATCGCACACAATGATTTCGAGATTGCCGTAATTCTGGCTCACGGCACTGTTCAAGGCCCGTTCGAAAAAACGCGGATTGAAGGCAGGGATGACGAGGCTGACAAGGGGGAGTGAATTCACGGCGGACTCGCAAGCGGCGGGAACCCGCCCGGAACAGCGAGCCCTTTGAAACCGCAAAAAAAGACGATTGATACAGAGCGGTCAGAGCAAGCGGGCGCTTGCGCGCCCGCTCAGGCTTCAGATCTTGTTGAACAGACCCAACTGAGAGATTTTGCTGAACGCCAGTTGCGAGGCCTGCAGCATGGTCTGCTGCAAGGTCAGGCGGGTCATCACTTCGGCCGGATCCGAATCACGGATCGTGCCCTGAGTGGTGGAGTTCGCCAGCTGCAGGCTCTCGTTAGTGGTGTTCTGGTCATCCAGCGACAACCCACGGGCACCGATGGACGTCACCGCGCTGCCGATCTGATTGGCGGCGCTGTCGATGTTGCCGAGGCCGGCTTCCATGGCACCCTGGAATTTCTGCTTGGCCACCGGATCACCGTCGATCGGGGTGTTCAGCGCCGTGACCATCTGGCCCAGGGTGTCGAGCACGTTCTGGGTCTGGTGGTTGTTGGACTGGATCGAGAACTGGTCACCGGCCGCCGGCGTACCACCGAGGGCGAAGGTCACGCCCGCTGCCGTGGCGTTGCCGCCGGCCACGGTACCCGACGAGATCGGCTTGCTGTCGGCAGTGACAGGCGCCGCGTACAGGTCGAACGCGGTGGCGCTGGTGAACTTCAGGACTGCGCCGCCACCCGACGGGAAAGCCGCGTCGTAGGCTGCCTGGTTGGTCACGCTGGAACCGGTGATGACCGCGGTCGACGGGTTGCCCGGGCTGCGCGAAGCGGTGAACGAGTCCGGCGAAGCCGACAGCTGGAAGCTATGACCGGCAATGACCGCGTCCGGGTTGGTATCGCCAGCCTTGAGGTTGATGTTCAACTTCATGTCGACGCCACGGAAGCTGACGGTCTGGTTGGCGCCGTTGCTGTTGCTGATCAGACCGTTCTGGCTGGCCTCGGAAGTCACGTCGTTGCCCAGGGCATCGGTGATCTTCAGCTGAGTGCTGCTGATGAAGTCCACGGTGTAAGGCTGACCGGCCGCAAACTTGGCGTTGTAGGTGGCGGCGGTGCCGACCGTACCGTTGGTCAGCACCACGCGACCGTCATCGACGGCCGGAGCCGTCATTGTGGTCTGGGTGCGGCTGGTGTTGATGGTCTGCTGGAACGCATCCCAACCAGTGGTGTTGGTGGCCACCGACAGGCCGTCGCCAATGCCCAGGTTGATCTGGGTCTGGTCACCGTTGTAGGTGTAGGTGCCATCGGCGTTCTGCGAGTACGGCGCGGTATCGGTCTTCGAGCCGGAGAACAGGTAGTTGCCGTTGGCATCCTTGGAGTTCATCAGGCCCAGCACTTGTTGCTGGATCTGGCTCAGTTCGGCGGCGTAAGCCTGGCGGTCCTTATCGGTGGCGATGCCGTTGTTGGCGGCCAGACCGATTTCCTTCGCGCGCTGCAAAGCAGTGGTGATGGAGTTCAGTGTGGATTCCTGAACGGTCAGCGCGCTCTTGGTGGTGTCGATGTTGCCTTTGTACTGATCAAGCATCGCGGCCTGCTGACCGAGCTTGAGCAAGCGACCGGCGCCGATCGGATCGTCGGCGGCGGTGTTGATGCGCTGCAGGCTGCTGGCTTCGTTCGCGGTCGCGACAGCCTTGCTGTAGTTGCGCTGATATTGAGCAGCTTGCGTCGCGTAATACTGAGCGGTGGAAATGCGCATGAATTACGGCTCCTTAAAGACTGTTGATCAGCGTGGCGAAGGTTTCCTGCGCAGCTTTGATGATCTGCGAAGACGCTGTGTAGTACTGCTGATACTTGACCAGGTTGCCGGTCTCTTCGTCCAGGTTGACCTGAGACAGCGAATCACGCGCGCCCTGCGCCTGATCCAGAATGGCGGTGGTGGCCTCGATGTCGGACTTGCCTTGAGCGGCCTTGGTACCGACGTTGGTCACCAGCTTGTTGTAGGCGTCGGTCAGGCTGATGCCCTTGCTGCCCGAGCCGGTGTCCACGGTCTGCTTGGTCTGCAGACCAACCAGTGCCTGGGCGTTGCGGTTGTCCGAAGACGCCGCGCCGGTCAGGCTCATGGTGAAGGTTTCGCCGGCTTTCGGCGTCGCGCCCACGGTGGTCTGCACGGTGAAGGTTTTCTGCACGTTCGGCGTGACGCTGGTATCCATCACCGGTGCGCCGGTGGAGTCGACCATGCCGATCTTCAGGTTCAGGGTGTTGGCCTGCCCCGGCACGATGGTCCCGGTGCCGATGGTGTTGCCCTTGGCATCGACCATGTTGTACGACTGGCTGCCGCTGGCGACCGCACCGAACACCAGTTTGACCGGGGTCGAATACTTGAGCGCGTTCTGCAACTCGGCCTGGGAGGTCGGGTTGTAGATATCGATGGTGTCGGTCAGCGTCGGCTGGGTGTAGGTGCCGGAATTATTGGTGCTGGCCACGCCGGTCAACGGTGCCGCCGCCGCGATTTTCTTCGGGTCGGTAAGCACGGTCTGGATGCTCGAGGCCGCGCCACGGGTCGGAGTCACCTTGAAGGTGTCACCGGCGCTCAGAGCACCGCCATTGAGGGCCAGGGTGAAACCGTCGATCACCGGAGGCGGCGTGGTCGTGGTGCTGAACGAACCCATGTCGGTGCCGTCCGAGCGCTTGACCGTGTAGTTGGTCGCGCTGGTGAAGGTGACCTGGTAATCGTTGGTGGTCAGCTTGCCGGTGTCCTTGATGGTCACGTCAAGGTTGCCCGAACCCGCGCTGTTGCCCGCCTGGGCAATGCTGCGCTGACTGATCAGCGCGGCACTGTTGATGTTGTTGAAAATCGCTGCGCCGAAGTCACCGTTCTTGTCGATGCCCTGGGCTTGCTGGCGGTTGACCTGATCGGCGATCACCAGCGCCACACGACCCAGCTCGTTGAGCGACGGGTCGAGCACTTCCTTGCGATAGCTCAGCAGACCGCCGATTTCGCCGCCACTGATCACCGAAGTGATGTCGATGGTGCTCGAACCGCGATCCATCTGGATGCCCATGCGCGACGGGTCATCCTTGCTCGGCACGGTGCTCAGGGTATTGGTGGTGTTACCGACAACCAGCGGCTGCCCGCTGCCGACGTAGACGTCGAAGCTGGTGCCGCGCTCGACGACCTGCGCGCCGACCAGCTGAGAGAGCTGGCGTACGGCTTCGTTACGGGTGTCGAGCAGATCGTTCGGCTGGCCGCCGCTGGTGGAAATCTCGCCGATTTTCTGGTTGAGATTGGCAATCGAGGTGGCCAGTTTGTTGACCTGGGCCGCCATGTCGCCAAGGTTGCCGTTGAGCGTGGTGTTCTGGTCGTTGAGCTGCTTGGCCAGTGCGTTGAAGCGGCTGGTCAGGGCTTGCGCGCCGGTCAGCACCGACTGACGGGAAGTGTCGTCGGTGGCAGAGGTCGATACGCCTTGCATCGAGGTGAAGAACTTCTGCAACACGCCGGTCAGGCCGGTGTTGGTGTCGGACAGCGAACCGTCCAGCGCTGTCGCCTGCGCGCCATAGGCGGCCGCTTCGCTGCTCAGCGAGGTGGCGGTGTGCAGCTGCGATTCGAGGTAGGAGTTGTACACCCGACGCACGTCGGCGAGGGTCGTACCGGTACCGATGAACACGTTACCGTACTGAATCGAGGACTTGGTGCCCTGCACGGTTTGCTGGCGTGAATAACCGGCGGTGTCGACGTTGGCAATGTTGTTACCTGTCACAGCCAGAGAGGAAGAACTCGCGTTCAACCCCGACATCCCGATATTGAGCAAACTCATGATTCAAACCTTACCTTGTGTTTATAAGGGCGTTGTTGGAACGCCGGCCGCAGCGTAGTTCTGATTGACCGTCATCTGCTTGGCAATCTGCGAAATCTTCGTCGCGTAGTTCGGGTCGGTCGCGTAACCGGCCTTCTGCAATTCGCGTACAAACTGTTCTGGGTTATCGGCCGACTTCAGCACATCTTGATAACGATTATTGCTCTGCAGCAAAGTCACCAGATCGTGGAAGCTGTCCTTGTACGAGGCGTAGGAACGGAACTCGGCCGTCTCCTTGACCATCTGCCCGTTGCGGAATTCGCTGGTGATCGCCCGGGCCGAATCGCCCTTCCAGTTGCTGCTCGCCTTGATGCCGAACAGGTTGTGACTGCTGCTGCCGTCCTGGGCGCGCATGACCGATTTGCCCCAACCGGTTTCCAGTGCAGCCTGAGCCACCAGATAACGCGGATCGACGCCAATGCGGGCGGCGGCTTCCTGGGCCATCGGCAGCATGGTGTTGACGAACTGGTCGGCATTGCTGAACGCGCGCTTGGCGGGTGCCAGCGGGATCTGCGCCATGGCTCGGCCGTAAATCTGCATCTGCCCGCCGGAAGCCTTGTCTGCCTCGGCACGGTCCAGCCAGTCGCCGTTGTACAGCGGGCCGGAACCGGTGACAGCGGCGGTCGTGGCGCGTTGCGGCAGTTGAGTGGCCGCTGCCGGCGTGGCCGACGGCAGCAGACCGGCGAGCAAGCGATCCGCCAGTTTCGGCGGCAACGCCAGACGACGCTGGTTGATCATTTCCATGTCATTGCGATGGGTCAGTTCGGTGTTCGGCGCATGCACCGAACGCGACGCCCACAGTGGACGCTCGCCGTTGAGTCGCGACAACGGGCCATTGGTGGCCACGGTGCCGGCGGCAATCGGCGTGGCTACGGCAGCGGCCTTGGCTTTGGCTTCTTCCTGCTTGGCGGCGGATGCGGCCGCAGCCTCGCCCGGCGCCATCGGTTTGTTCTTCGACATCTGCTTGATCAGCACGTCGGCCAGACCGATACCACCGCCCTCGCGGGACATGGAAACCGCCAGTTGCTGGTCGTACATTTCCTGATACTGCTTGGCGGCCGGCGTGTTGAGCGGGTTGTCCTGGCCCAGCGCTTCGGTGGCCGAACGCATCGACTTGAGCATTTCACCGAGGAACAGCGATTCGAATTCCTGCGCAACCTTGCGCATGTTGCCGTCGCTGTTCTTGTCGCCGACCTTCAGCTGGTTCAGACGATTGAGGTCGGAGTACGAACCCGAATCGCTGCTGCTGACCAGACCGCTTTTGCGCATATCCATGGTCGCCGTCCTCAGATCACGATCAGGTCGGCTTGCAACGCGCCGGCCTGCTTCAGTGCTTCGAGGATGGCCATCAGGTCACCCGGCGCTGCGCCGACCTGGTTCACCGCCCGGACGATCTCGTCGAGAGTGGTGCCCGGGCCGAACTTGAACATCGGCTTGGCTTCCTGTTCGGCATTCACCCGCGAGCGCGGTACCACGGCGGTCTGGCCGTTGGACAGCGGGCCCGGCTGGCTGACGATCGGGTCTTCGGTGATGGTCACAGTCAGGCTGCCGTGAGTCACGGCGGCCGGCGACACCTTCACGTTCTGGCCAATGACGATGGTGCCGGTACGCGAGTTGATGATGACCTTCGCCACCGCCTGACCCGGATCGACTTCGAGGTTTTCCAGGATCGACAGGTAGTCGACGCGCTGGCTCGGATCGAGCGGTGCGGTCACACGGATCGAACCGCCGTCGATGGCCTGGGCCACGCCAGGGCCGAGCATGTCGTTGATCTTGTCGACGATGCGCTTGGCGGTGGTGAAGTCGGAACGGTTGAGGTTCAGCGTCAGGCTGTTGCCCTGGTTGAAACCGCTCGGCACCGAACGCTCGACCGACGCACCGCCAGGGATGCGACCGGCCGACGGAACGTTGACGGTGATCTTCGAACCGTCACGGCCTTCAGCGTCGAAACCGCCAACCACCAGGTTGCCCTGAGCGATGGCGTAGACGTTGCCGTCGATACCCTTGAGCGGGGTCAGCAACAGAGTGCCGCCGCGCAGGCTCTTGGAGTTACCGATGGACGACACGGTGATATCGACCTGCTGACCCGGCTTGGCGAACGCCGGCAGATCGGCACTCACCGATACCGCCGCAACGTTTTTCAGCTGCACGTTGCCCGATCCCGGCGGCACCTTGATGCCGAACTGCGAGAGCATGTTGTTGAAGGTCTGCAGGGTGAACGGGGTCTGCGTGGTCTGGTCGCCAGTGCCGTTAAGACCGACCACCAGGCCATAGCCGATCAACTGGTTGGAACGCACGCCGGAAATGCTGGCGATGTCCTTCAACCGTTCGGCTTGTGCATTGAAGGCCGCCGACAACAGGAACGCGGCCACCATGAGACTTCTGAAATTCAACGTAGCCACCTAGAAAGGGAACAGCGGGCTGAGGAAGAAACGGTCGAACCAGCCTGGCTGACTCGCATCGGCGAACGAACCGGTGCCCGAGTAGGTGATGCGCGCATCGGCGACCCGGGTCGAGGACACGGTGTTATCGGTGGCGATGTCATCGGCCCGCACGAGACCGGCGATCCGCACCAGCTCGTCGCCGGTGTTGAGGGTCATCCACTTCTCGCCACGCACGGCGATGATGCCGTTGGGCAGCACGTCGGCAACGGTCACGGTGATCGAGCCGGTCAGGGTGTTGCCCTGGGCGGCCTTGCTGTCACCTTTGGTCGCGCGGTCGCCTTCGTAGCTGGCGCTCAGGCTCAGGTCATTGCTGCCGATCGGGTTGTTGGTGGTCGCACTGCTGCCGAACAGCGACGTCAGACCGATGCCGGTCTTGCTGTTCTTGGCCACCTGCGAGTTGGCGTTCTTGCTGGCCTGGGTCCTCTCGTTCAGGGTGATGGTGATGATGTCACCGACCCGGAACGCCTTGCGGTCGCTGTACAGGTTCTGTTCGAAACCGGCCTGATAGATCGAGCCGTTGTTGGCGGCCGACGGCAACGGTGTGCGCGGCAACACCGGGGCGTAGTAAGGATCATTGGGCTTGGGCGTCGGAGCGACGCAGCCCGCGAGCGAGACGACCCCACTCAATGCCACAACAGATACAAAGCGCTTCATGACCCTTACCTCACGGTGTTGCAGGCGACCTCATGGCCGCCTCATAGACTTGATTACAGATTCTGCGTTACGAACGAGAGCATCTGGTCGGCGGTGGAGATCACCTTGGAGTTCATCTCGTACGCGCGCTGGGTGGTGATCATGTTGACCATCTCTTCCACGGTGCTGACGTTGGAGGTTTCCAGGGTGTTCTGCAGGGTGGTGCCGAAACCGTTCAGGCCCGGAGTACCGACTTGCGGTGCACCGGAAGCGGCGGTTTCCAGGAACAGGTTGTTGCCCACCGCTTGCAGACCGGCCGGGTTGATGAAGTCGGCGGTTTGCAGGTTGCCGATCACTTGCGACGCGGCGTTGCCGGCAACGGTGATCGACACGGTGCCGTCACGACCTACGGTGAAGGTCTGGGCGTTGTTCGGAATGACAATCGCCGGCTCCAGGGCGAAACCGCTGGCGTTGACGATCTGGCCGTTGGAGTCGAGGTGGAAAGTACCGTCACGGGTGTAGGACGTGGTGCCGTCCGGCTGCAGGATCTGGAAGAAACCGCGACCGTCGATGGCCATGTCCAGCGGCTGCTCGGTGGTTTGCAGGCTGCCGGCGGTGAAGTTTTTCTGGGTGCCGACAATGCGCACACCGGTACCCACTTGCAGACCTGACGGCAGTTCGCTGTCCTGGGTCGACTGGGCGCCTGGCTGACGCTTGATCTGGTACAGCAGGTCCTGGAACTCGGCGCGGTCACGTTTGAAACCCGTGGTCGACACGTTCGCCAGGTTGTTGGAAATGGTGGTCAGGTTGGTGTCCTGGGCGGACAGACCGGTTTTGGCAACCCATAGAGCCGGAAGCATTCGATTCTCCTCGTGCGCCTGTTTTACGGCGCGACGTTCTGATAATTAGCTGATCTGCAAGACCCGAGCCATGGCCTGGTCGTCGTCTTTGGCGGTATTCATCATCTTGACGTGCAGTTCGAACTGCTTGGCCAGGGCCAGCACCGACGTCATCTCTTCAACGGCATTGACGTTGCTCGACTCCAGGAAACCCGACACCAGTTTGACGTTGGCATCGGCCGGCGCAGGCTGGCCGTCCTTGGTGTAAATCGAACCGTCCAGGCCCTTGTTCATGTTCTTGATGTCCGGGTTGACCAGCTTGATCCGGTCGACTTCGGCCATGACGCGCGGCCCCTCGCCCATCGCACGGATGCTGATGGTGCCGTCTTCACCGACTTCCACCTGCTGCTCCGGCGGCACGGCGATCGGCCCGCCATTGCCCATGACCGGCATGCCGTTGCCGGCACGCAACACGCCGAGGGCATCGATGTTGAGGCTGCCGGTGCGCACGTAGCTTTCACCGCCATTAGGGTTCTGCACGGCGATCCAGCCGTTGCCCGACACGGCGACGTCGAGGTCACGGCCGGTCTGCACCAGCGAGCCCGGCGTGAAGTCGGTGGCGGGCCGTTCGCTCATGGCAAACGCACGCGCCGGAAAGCTGTCACCGAACACCGGCATCGAACGCGCCTGCTCCAGGTCGCGCTGAAAACCATTGGTGGAGATGTTCGCCAGGTTGTTGGCATGAGCCTTTTGCGCCAGTGCGTTCTGGCTGGCGCCGGTCATTGCCACATAAAGGTACTTGTCCACACTCTTTCCTCTGCATGCCGGACGTTTGCCGCCCACCGCTGTACTGCTGAGCCATAAGCAATTTGCAGACCAACTTTTTTCTGGCGGCTGAGGGCCCGGTAAACAAAGGACTTGAGGGATTTTGCGAGGATGAGGGAAATGTATCGAAGTCGAAAAACCGGCGGTGTCATGCCGCTTGGCGGCAAACACCCGATCCGACCGTGATCACTCGGACGCGCCCTTGCCGACTTCATACTCACGCAGCTTGTTGGCAATCGTGGTGTGCGAAACCCCGAGCCGCTTGCCCAGTTGCCGGCTGCTCGGATGTTCGGAATACAAGCGCTCCAGTACCGCCTTCTCGAAGCGCCCGACAATCTCGTCCAGCCCGCCCTCGAGGGAGAAATCGCCAAGCGGCTGACGCACGCCGTAATCCGGCAGGCGAATGTGCTCGGCCTTGACCGTGCCGCCGTCGCACAGCGAAACCGCCTGGAACAGCACGTTCTCGAGCTGCCGCACGTTGCCCGGCCAATGGTAGTGACTGAGCCGGTCCATCGCCGCCGGTGCCAGTTTCGGCAGCGGGCAACCAATCTGCCGACTGGCCTGATCGAGGAAGTGCTCCACCAGCGGCGTCAAACCGTCGAGGCATTCGCGCAGTGGCGGGATGTGCAGCGACAGCACGTTCAAGCGGTGATACAGATCCTGGCGAAACTCGCCGCGCGCGCACAACTCCGACAAGTCGACCTGGGTTGCGCAGATCACCCGCACATCCAGGTAAACCTCTTCATCACTGCCCACCCGCCGGAAGCAGCCGTCCTGCAGGAAGCGCAGCAATTTCACCTGCAAGCGCGGGCTCATTTCGCCGACGCCATCGAGGAACAGCGTGCCGCCCGCCGTCAACTCCAGCAGCCCGAGCTTGCCTTCGGCGCGCGCGCCTTCAAAGGCACCGGGGCCGTAGCCGAACAGTTCGGTCTCGGCCATCGACTCAGGCAGCCCTGCGCAGTTGAGCGCCATCAACGGCGACTGTCCGCGCGGACTCGCCAAATGGCAGGCCCGTGCCAGCAATTCTTTGCCGGTGCCGGTTTCGCCTTCAATCAATAGCGGTGCATCCAGCGGTGCCATGCGCCGTGCTTCACGCACCACCGCCGCCATCACTTTCGAGCTCTGGAAGATGCTGTCGAAGCCACGCAACTCTTGTTTGCGCACGTTATAGATGCGCTCGCCGACGCGGTCCGCACGGTGCAAGGTCAGCACGGCACCGGCCATGGCCTCGCTGTCGTCGTGTTCCGATTGCAGCGGCGCGATGTCGGCAAGAAAGATGTCGCCCTTGACCTTGACCCGCATGCCGTTGATTCGCGATTTGTTGGCGCGCACCAGTTCCGGCAGGTCGAAATCTTCGGCGTAACGCGACAACGGAATCCCCGGCACCTCGTCCACCCGCACCCCGAGCAACTGCGCCGCCGCACGGTTGGCCGCCACGATGGAGCCGCCCATGTCGATCGACAGCACCGGAAACTCCAGCGCACCGAGCAGCGCATTCAACTCCATATGCCGCCGCTCGCTCGGCATCAGCCCTACCCGCTTGACGCCGAACACCCCGGCGATTGCCTCGAACTTGGGTCGCAATGCCTGGAATTGAATGTTGATCAGATTCGGGCAATGCAGATAGATCGCGTTGCCATGCTCACCGCCCACCTCGCCACGGGCGACGTTGATCCCGTACTCCACCAGCAGATTGAGAATGTCGCGCAGGATGCCGATGCGATTCTGGCAGTGGACTTTGATACGCATATAAAGGCCCGAAACAGGTGAAGAGGCGGTCTGGCGCCGGAATTTTCTGCGCAGCGCGCAAGATAGTCGTCAAGATTATGTGACAGCCATCGGCCTTTTCAAACCCGACAGTCACCGCAAATACGACTTATCGCACGAAGCGTAACGAAAATTTTACGAATTAAAAAGACTTTTCCTACTCGACCAGTTCTCAACCTGCTGCAACAACGAACATTCCGGGGTATTTCTCAGTCCATCGCAGGACATAACAAGAACGAAATTCCCCTCGCAGGAGAGCAGTATGAAGCAGACGCAATACGTGGCCCGCGAGCCCGATGCGCAAGGTTTTATCGACTACCCCGCCGAAGAACACGCGGTGTGGAACACGCTGATCACCCGCCAGTTGAAAGTGATCGAGGGTCGCGCGTGCCAGGAATACCTGGACGGTATCGAAAAACTCGGTCTGCCCCACGACCGCATTCCGCAACTGGGCGAGATCAACAAGGTGCTCGGCGAGACTACCGGTTGGCAGGTTGCCCGCGTTCCGGCGCTGATCCCCTTCCAGACCTTTTTCGAATTGCTCGCCAGCAAGCAGTTTCCGGTGGCCACGTTCATCCGCACCCGTGAAGAACTGGACTACCTGCAAGAACCCGACATTTTCCACGAGATCTTTGGCCACTGCCCGCTGCTGACCAACCCGTGGTTCGCCGAATTCACCCACACCTACGGCAAGCTCGGCCTGCAAGCCACCAAGGAAGAACGCGTTTATCTGGCGCGCCTGTACTGGATGACCATCGAGTT
Source organism: Pseudomonas sp. R45(2017) (assembly GCF_002112305.1). Lineage (NCBI taxonomy): Bacteria > Pseudomonadati > Pseudomonadota > Gammaproteobacteria > Pseudomonadales > Pseudomonadaceae > Pseudomonas > Pseudomonas sp. R45(2017). The sequence continues at coordinate 179,499 of NZ_NEHH01000007.1, forward strand.
CGGCCTGGTCGACACCCCGCAAGGCAAACGCATCTACGGTGGCGGCATCCTGTCTTCGCCGAAAGAAACCGTTTACTCGCTGTCGGACGAGCCCGAGCATCAAGCCTTCGATCCGCTGGAAGCAATGCGCACGCCGTATCGCATCGACATTCTGCAACCGCTGTATTTTGTACTGCCGAGTCTCAAGCGCCTGTTCGACCTGGCCCACGAAGACATCATGGCCATGGTCAAGCAAGGCATGCAGCTGGGTCTGCACGCACCGAAGTTTCCGCCAAAACCAAAAGCCGCGTGACCCGCGACTTTTGCTTACAAGTGAGTCTGTCCGTCGTCGCCACTTTGGTTTAGCGTGGCGACACTGACCGCCAATATAAAAAAACACCTTCAGATTTCAGGAAGTCCACCATGTCCACTTTGAACCAAGCCCATTGCGAAGCCTGCCGTGCCGATGCCCCACAAGTCAGCGATGAAGAACTGCCGATCCTGATCAAGCAGATCCCTGACTGGAACATCGAAGTACGCGACAGCATCATGCAGCTGGAAAAAGTCTTCCTGTTCAAGAATTTCAAGCACGCGCTGGCCTTCACCAACGCCGTCGGCGAGATCTCCGAGGCCGAAGGTCACCACCCGGGTCTGCTGACCGAGTGGGGCAAAGTCACCGTGACCTGGTGGAGCCACTCGATCAAAGGCCTGCACCGCAACGACTTCATCATGGCCGCGCGCACTGACGAAGTGGCCAAGACTGCAGAAGGACGCAAGTAATGCACTTCGACGCCATCGGCCGGGTGCCCGGCGATCCGATCCTCGGCCTGATGGAGGCCTACGCGCAGGACTCCAACCCGCGCAAGTTCGACCTCGGCGTGGGCGTCTACAAGGATGCCCAGGGCCTGACGCCAATCCCCGAAGCGGTGAAAATCGCCGAGGCGCGACTGGTCGAGAGCCAGGACACCAAGACCTACATCGGTGGCCACGGCAATCCGCTGTTCGGCAAGGTCATCAACGAGCTGGTGCTTGGTGCCGATTCGGCACTGATCGCCGAGCAACGCGCCGGCGCCACCCAAACCGCGGGCGGCACGGGCGCCCTGCGTCTGGCGGCAGACTTCATCGCGCAATGCCTGCCGGGCAAAGGCGTGTGGCTGAGCAACCCGACCTGGCCGATCCACGAAACGATTTTCGCGGCCGCCGGGGTCAAGATCAGCCATTACCCGTACGTCGGCAGCGACAACCGCCTCGACGTCGATGCGATGCTCGCCGTGCTCAATGAAGTGCCGAAAGGCGATGTGGTGCTGCTGCACGCGTGCTGCCACAACCCGACCGGTTTCGACCTGAGCCACGACGACTGGCAGCGGGTGCTGGAGGTGGTCCGTCGCCGCGATCTGCTGCCGCTGATCGACTTTGCCTACCAGGGCTTCGGCGACGGTCTGGAGCAGGATGCGTGGTCAACCCGACTGTTCGCAGCCGAGTTACCCGAGCTGCTGATCACCAGCTCCTGCTCGAAGAACTTCGGTTTATATCGCGACCGCACCGGTGCGTTGATTGTGAGCGCGAAAACCGCTGACAAGCTGATCGACATCCGCAGCCAGCTGGCGCACATCGCCCGCAACCTGTGGTCGACGCCACCGGATCACGGCGCGGCTGTCGTCGCCACGATCCTCGCCGACCCGGAGCTGAAACGCCGCTGGGCTGACGAAGTGGAAGCCATGCGCCTGCGCATCGCCCAATTGCGCAGCGGTCTGGTGGAAGCGCTGGAACCGCACGGCCTGCGCGAGCGTTTTGCACACATTGGCGTGCAACGCGGGATGTTTTCCTACACCGGTCTGTCGCCGGAACAGGTGAAAAACCTGCGCGAGCATCACAGCGTGTACATGGTCAGTTCGGGCCGGGCCAACGTTGCGGGGATTGATGCGACGCGCCTCGACTTGCTGGCAGAAGCGATCGCCAACGTCTGCAAATAACTCCCCCTTGTCTTGATCGTTCCCACGCTCCGCGTGGGAACGATCAGGCGCACTCATCGCGAGCAGGCTCGCTCCCACATTTGCCCTGCGTCACCCTGTCGCACTTGTCTAGACAATCCCGCCCGTCGAAACAAATGGATTTAAAAATCTGTTTGTCACTTTTCCTGCTGTATCCTTCGCAGGCTTTCTGAAAGCGCGGATCTACCAGATCTATCAACAGACTTAGCGAGGAGCGCAACCATGCACGAGATTCCGAATCTCCCCTTCCCAAGCCTGCACGAAACTGAGCAGACGACCACGCAACAAGCCGGTGCCCAACAGCCCGAGCCGAAAGAAGCCGCCGAGAGCCGTCCGGCCGACAGCGAAGAGTAAGCAACATCCGCCGTACAGACCGTGTGGAAAGCGCTAACATGCGCTTTCCACACTGCCTGAAACCTGAGCTGCCATGTCCAAAGAATTCGATGAACAACAGGCCGAGATCCTGATCGGTACCACCGAGAAGATGATCGAGATCTGGAGCCGTCTCTCGCCCGAGAAACAGGCCGCCCTGCTCGCCCGTTTCGGCAGCGAAGAAAACGCGTTGGCCGCATTGGTCACCACGCAATTGGTCGCTCCGGCCAAATAGTTTTACTTTTACCCGCCCCAGACGCGTCCGCATCGGTATCATGAGCAGCCTATCTATTCTGCTCTTCCCGTGGATCGTAATTCATGTCGTCCTCTATGCCAGAACCCCAGCGTCCCCTGGCGGTCACGCTGCAAGTCGTTTCCATCGTCCTGTTCACCTTCATCGGCTACCTGAACATCGGCATTCCGCTGGCGGTGCTGCCAGGTTATGTGCACAGCGACCTGGGCTTCGGCGCGGTCATCGCCGGGCTGGTGATCAGCGTGCAATACCTCGCCACGCTGCTCAGCCGTCCGTATGCCGGCAAGATCATCGACAACCAGGGCAGCAAACGTGCGGTGATGATTGGTCTGGCCGGGTGTGGCTTGAGCGGTGTGTTCATGCTGATTTCGGCATGGACACCCCACCTGCCGCTGCTGAGCCTGATCAGCCTGTTCGTCGGCCGTCTGGTGCTGGGCAGCGCTGAAAGCCTGGTCGGCTCAGGCTCGATCGGTTGGGGCATCGGCCGCGTCGGCGCCGCCAACACCGCCAAAGTCATCTCGTGGAACGGCATCGCCAGTTACGGTGCGCTGGCGGTGGGTGCGCCGCTGGGGGTGTGGCTAGTCAGCCGTTTTGGCTTGTGGAGCATGGGCGTGAGCATTCTGTTGCTGGCCACGCTGGGGCTGTTGCTGGCCTGGCCGAAAACCGCCGCGCCGATTGTGGCTGGTGAGCGTCTGCCGTTCATGCACGTGCTCGGGCGCGTCTTCCCGCACGGCTGCGGACTGGCGCTGGGCTCGATCGGTTTCGGCACCATCGCCACCTTCATCACCCTGTATTACGCCACGCAGCACTGGGATAACGCGGTGCTGTGCCTGAGCCTGTTCGGCGCCAGCTTCATTGGTGCGCGGCTGCTGTTCGGCAACCTGATCAACCGCCTCGGCGGCTTTCGCGTGGCGATTGCCTGCCTGTCGGTGGAAACCCTGGGTCTGCTGTTGTTGTGGCTGGCGCCGGACGCGCATTGGGCATTGGCCGGTGCGGCATTGAGCGGTTTCGGTTTCTCGCTGGTGTTCCCGGCGCTGGGCGTGGAAGCCGTGAACCTGGTGCCGGCCTCCAGCCGAGGCGCGGCAGTCGGGGCCTATTCGTTGTTCATAGACTTGTCGCTGGGCGTCACTGGGCCGCTGGCGGGTGCGATTGCAGCGGGCTTCGGTTTTGCCTCGATATTCCTGTTCGCCGCCCTCGCCGCGCTGAGCGGTCTGGCATTGAGCGTCTATCTGTACCGCCACACGGCGAAGTACCGCGAAGACTAGAAATCCACCTTGCCGCGCCCGGCCTTGATGCTGCCGCGCTTGGTTTTCGATTCGAGCCGACGCTTCTTTGAACCCAGCGTCGGCTTGGTCGGCCGGCGCTTCTTCTCGACCTTGGTGGCGCTGAGAATCAGCTCGGTCAGACGCTCCAGCGCATCGGCGCGGTTCTGTTCCTGCGTACGGAACTGCTGAGCCTTGATGATCAGCACGCCATCGCCGGTAATGCGACTGTCACGCAGCGTCAGCAGCCGCTCCTTGTAGAACTCGGGCAAGGACGAGGCCGGAATGTCGAAGCGCAGATGCACGGCGCTGGAGACCTTGTTGACGTTCTGCCCTCCGGCGCCCTGGGCGCGGATGTACGTCAGTTCGATCTCTGCGTCCGGCAGATGCACATTGTTGGAAATCACCAGCATGGAAACTCTACCTTCAAGTCGCTAAGCGACAGACAACCCCAGTTCGGACAACAGCATCGAGGCCTGGGCCCGGGAAATCACCGCCCCTTTGAACAGTTTGGCATCGTTGAGCCGAAAACCGCTCAAATCGGCACCGCGCAGGTCGGCATCGGTAAACCTGGCGCCATTGATGCGTGCATGCGCCAGACTGCACTCGACGAACTCGGCCTTGCGAAAGTCGGCATCGCTCAAGTCCGCATCGGAGAAATCCAGACCGTTCAACGTCGTGCGGGCGAACGACATGCCGGCCAGAAATGCGCTGTTGAGTCGGGTCTCACTGAACGACAGACCCAGGCTGGAGGTGTGACTGAAGTTGGCACCGGTCAGCTTGCAGCCGGTGAAAGCGACCTGCGCCAGTTTCGCCCGCTGCCAGCGTGTGTTGTTCAAATCGCAACTGCTGAACGAGGCCTCCAGCAACTGCGCCGCTTCGAACACCGCGTGCGCACCCCGGCAGCCCTTCCATTGAGTCGTTTCGAGGCGGGCACCGAGAAATTGCGTGCGCAGCAGAATGCAGCGCTGGAACTCGGCGCGATCCAGCGTCAGTCGCGACAGATCGACATCGGTGAAATCCACCCCGATAAACCGCAGCGGCAAGCGCTGGGACGCGATCAACGCCTGCACATCATCACGCGTCAGCGCGTCTCCTTCGACCTCGTAGTGCGTTTGCACCTGATCCATGCCCGACTCCTTCGCGATTCAATTGGCGCCGGCAGTCTATCGTCACTTCGCATAGGACCGGGCACAAAAAAGCCGGCGGAAGCCGGCTATTTTGTTGTCGTCCGTTGCCTACTTGGCCGCGGCCCCAAGCACCGCGCGTTGATCGCTGCGCTTGTTCTTGATCACGTAGCAGACCCACATGAACACCACCCACACCGGGATCGCGTACACCGAGATCTGAATGCCCGGGATCAGCAGCATCACGCCGAGGATGAACAGGACGAACGCCAGGCAGATGTAGTTGCCGTACGGGTACCACAGCGCCTTGAACAGCGGCTTCTGATTGGTCTTGTTCATGTGCTGGCGGAACTTGAAGTGCGAGAAGCTGATCATCGCCCAGTTGATCACCAGCGTTGCAACCACCAGCGACATCAGCAGTTCCAGCGCGTGTTGCGGGATCAGGTAGTTGAGCAGCACCGCCACCAGAGTCACTGCCGCCGACGCCAGGATCGAACGCACCGGCACGCCGCGCTTGTCGATCTTCGCCAGCGCTTTCGGCGCATCGCCCTGCTCGGCCATGCCCAGCAGCATGCGGCTGTTGCAGTAGGTGCCGCTGTTGTACACCGACAATGCCGCGGTCAGTACCACGAAGTTGAGGATGTGCGCAGCGGTGTTGCTGCCAAGCATCGAGAACACCTGCACGAACGGGCTGCCGCTGTAGGAATCGCCCGAAGCGTTGAGGGTTTCCAGCAGGCTGTCCCACGGGGTCAGCGACAACAGGATCACCAGCGCGCCGATGTAGAAAATCAGGATCCGGTAGATCACCTGGTTGATCGCTTTCGGGATCACGGTTTTCGGCTTGTCGGCTTCGGCTGCGGTGAAACCGAGCATTTCCAGACCGCCGAAGGAGAACATGATGATCGCCATGGCCATTACCAGACCGCTGACGCCGTTCGGGAAGAAGCCACCGTGGGACCACAGATTGCTGACCGAAGCCTGCGGGCCGCCATGGCCGCTGACCAGCAGATAACTGCCCAGGGCGATCATGCCGACGATCGCCACGACCTTGATGATCGCGAACCAGAATTCGGCTTCACCGAAGACTTTGACGTTAGCCAGGTTGATCGCATTGATCAGCACGAAGAACGCGGCAGCGGTGACCCAGCTCGGGATCTCCGGCGCCCAGTAGTGGATGTACTTGCCGACCGCAGTCAGCTCCGACATGCCCACCAGGATGTACAGGATCCAGCAGTTCCAGCCCGACAGGAAACCGGCAAAACCGCCCCAGTATTTGTGCGCAAAGTGGCTGAAAGAGCCGGCCACCGGCTCTTCGACGATCATTTCGCCGAGCTGGCGCATGATCATGAAGGCGATGAAGCCGCAGATGGCGTAGCCGAGGATCATCGACGGGCCGGCGGATTTCAGCACCCCGGCCGAGCCGAGGAACAATCCGGTACCGATCGCGCCACCGAGGGCGATCAGTTGAATATGGCGATTTTTCAGGCCGCGTTTCAGCTCGCCTGATTGCGAGTTTTGTCCACTCATGAAAAAGGTCTCACGCAAGGTTTGATGATGTTCAGTAGACGTTGCTGCAAGGTTGCGATTTCAGCCAACCTTGATCAAACCCCAGCGCAGGCACCAGGAATTCAGCTTTTTTACAACGGTCATGCGTCACCTGTTTGTTTTTATCTGTGACGAAATCGAACCCGACACGCTTGTGACGCGGCGGAGTGAACAAGGCGGATAAACCTTGAGGTTTGCGCGATTACGCAGAGGGTCACAGTTAAAACGCGGCGCATTGTACACCGCTAACCCCCTGCTGCCAGACCTCGCCGGATCAGCGTGTCGGTTGCCGGGATTGCATGTGTCCACCCTGGGAGGCCCGGGCGGCTGCAAAAATTGAGTCAGGCCTTTGCAGGCCATCGGCGTGGACGATGGAAAATCCGCCCCACGTGGAGAAGTGAAAATGGATATCGGCGTTCATTGCGCCTCCTTCTTGTTATGCACCTGCACGACAGGCATGCAGCGCATCTCACCTTCCAAACGACGCTGAAACAAGCGCGCCAGAGCGCCGCGCAAGGCCCGGCGGGACTGGCTCCGGCAGATTTTCCTTACAGTCTGATAAAGACACCCGATTTACGGGTCTGCGACGGCCTTTTCGTAAATATTCACTGACAGTGCGTAACGTAAAGTTTCCACTCCAGACCCATCGAAGCCCGGAGCAGCGATTGACGTTAGCTGACTAACTATTTGAAAGGCGTTAAGTTTTTTGTTTTAAAACCAGAAAAACACGCCTGAAAAAAGAAATAAAAAGTCCAAAAAAAAACGCCAACCCTAAGGTTGGCGTTTCTGTTTTCAGCTTGAGGCTTGCCGCTCGAAGCTTACAACCGCGTTATTCCGGCTTCTTGCGACCGAAACCCGGACGCTGGCCGGAACCGGCCGGTGCGCCACGGCGCTTGCCCGACGGCTTGTCATCGTCAGCCAGCTTGATGCCTGGACGCTTCGGCGCCGGCTTGGCCGGACGCTTGGTGTCGGCTGGACGATCCGCCACCGGCGTACCGCGACCTTCGCCCCGCTCGGTACGGCCATTGGCCGGACGCGGAGTGCGTGGACCGCGCTCGCCATCCGGACGCGCTGCCGGCTTGCGGCCTGGACGCTCGCCTTCGATCTGCGGCTCGCGGACCGGACGTGGACCGGCGCCAATCGGTGCACCGTTGGCCGGACGCAGGGTGCGCACGCGCTCGGTACGGGCCATCGGACGCGACGACTTGCGCTGCATGCGGTCGAGCTTGTCTTTGCTCTTGGCGTTCAGTTGCGGCATGGCCACCGGGGTCAGGCCGACTTCGGCGCTCAGCACGTCGACTTCGTACTGGCTCATTTCGCGCCAGCGGCCCATCGGCAGGTCGGAGTTGAGGAAAACCGGGCCGAAACGCACGCGCTTCAGGCGGCTGACCACCAGGCCCTGGGATTCCCACAGACGACGCACTTCACGGTTACGGCCTTCCATCACCACGCAGTGATACCAGTGGTTGAAGCCTTCGCCGCCCGGTGCCTGTTGAATGTCGGTGAAGCGCGCCGGGCCGTCTTCCAGCACAACGCCGGCCTTCAGGCGCTCGATCATCTCGTCATCGACTTCGCCACGCACACGCACCGCGTACTCACGGTCCATCTCGTAGGACGGGTGCATCAGGCGGTTGGCCAGCTCACCGTCGGTGGTGAACATCAGCAGACCGGTGGTGTTGATGTCGAGACGACCGATGTTGATCCAGCGGCCTTCTTTCGGACGCGGCAGCTTGTCGAACACGGTCGGACGGCCTTCCGGGTCGTCACGGGTGCAGATCTCGCCATCGGGCTTGTTGTACATGATCACGCGGCGCACCGACTCGGCGGCTTCTTCGCGCTTGATGACTTTGCCATCAATGGTGATGGCGTCGTGCATGTCGACACGCAGGCCCAAGGTGGCGTCTTTGCCATTGACCTTGATGCGGCCGGCAGCGATCCAGGATTCGACATCACGGCGCGAGCCGACGCCGATACGGGCGAGGACTTTCTGCAGCTTTTCGCCTGCTGGGCCGATTTCCTGGTCGTCTTTCTGATTGATGTCACTCATCTGGGCACCTCCCGGTGTGGTCTGTTCAGCGGCGCTGAATGAGCCGCTGAAGCGTTGAAATCTGGGTTTTCGGGCGAAGGGATCGCCGAAGGGTCGCGAATCATACGCGGATGTGGCCGCGCGCGCATCAGAGACTAGTCGATCAGGGCAAGGTTATTTCTTTTTCCGCCGACCGGTGCCCCCGAGCTTGATCAGACGCAGCGCGGCTTCGGCCAGCACAGTGCGCTTGTCGTCCTTGTCGAGTTTCTTCCAGGCCCGTATCTCGCGCTTGCTGCGGCCGCAGCCCAGACAGATGTCGTCGCTGAACTTGCAGACGCTGATGCACGGGTCTTTGGTCGAGCTCATGCTCAATCCTCGAACTCGCGACGTTCGGCCTCGATGGCTTCGGCCAGGGCGCGGGCCTCGGCTTCTTCTTCGCTCAACTCTTCCTCGGCGGCGGGTTCCGGTTCGGGCTGTTCAAGCCGGGCGACGGCGGCCAGCAGCTTTTCCCGGGCTTCGGCCACGCCGAGCACATCGTCTTCCTGCTCAGGCTCGGGCTCGAATTCAGGCTCATGCTCAAATTCAGTTTCGAACTCATCCTCAACCGGCGGCTCGACCGGATCGAACTCAACCCCGGTCGGCATCGATTCACCGCCCGCCCCGTCACGCAGCAAGTCGTCAAAGTCGGTCTTGATCCCCTCCTCCATGCTGTCCAGTTCCAGCAGAAGGGTGTGGAAACTGGTTTCTTCCTTCGGCTCTTCCGGCTCGGCACTGGCGTCGGCCAGCTCCTGCAAGCCCGGTGGCACGGGAGCGTCGTCGAAGTCGAGCACCGGATCCGCCTCGATTTCGCGCAACTCGGCCAGCGGCGGCAGGTCGTCAAGGTTCTTCAGGTTGAAGTGATCGAGAAACGCCTTGGTGGTGGCGAACATCGCCGGTTTGCCCGGCACGTCGCGGTAACCGACGATGCGAATCCACTCGCGCTCGATCAGCGTCTTGACGATGTTGGTGTTGACCGCCACGCCCCGCACGTCCTCGATTTCGCCCCGGGTGATCGGCTGGCGATAGGCGATCAGCGCCATGGTTTCCAGCAATGCTCGGGAATAACGTTGCGGACGTTCTTCCCACAACCGGCCGACCCACGGCGCGAACTTCTCGCGGATTTGCAGGCGATAGCCCGACGCGACTTCCTTGAGCTCGAACGCCCGGCCTTCGCAGGATTTGCCGAGCAGGGTCAGGGCTTTCTTGAAGACCGGCGGTTCCGGGCGCTCGCCTTCTTCGAACAGTTCATACAGGCGCTCGAGGGATTGCGGCTTTCCCGAGGCCAACAGAAAGGCTTCAAGCAGGGACGCCAGCTCGCGGGGTTCAGTCAGGTTCATATCGGGACTCGTTATTCGGCTCGGGCTCGCACGTGGATCGCGGCGAACGGCTCATTCTGCACCAGCTCGATCAGGGATTCCTTGACCAGTTCAAGGATCGCCATGAAGGTCACCACCACGCCGAGCTTGCCCTCCTCGGCGGTGAACAGCTCGACGAACGGCACAAATCCGCCGCCCTTGAGCCGCTCCAGCACATCGCTCATGCGCTCGCGGGTGGACAGCGCCTCGCGGCTGACCTGATGGCTTTCGAACATGTCGCCCCGGCGCAGCACCTCGGCCATGGACATCAGGATTTCTTCCAGCGCCACGTCGGGCAAGAGTTTGCGCGCGCGGGCTTCCGGGGCGTCGAGCTTGGGCACGATCACGTCGCGACCGACCCGGCTCAGGCCATCGATGCCTTCGGCGGCAGCCTTGAACCGTTCGTACTCCTGCAGGCGACGAATCAGCTCGGCGCGCGGGTCGTCCTCTTCGTCCTCGACGGTTTCAGCCCGGGGCAACAGCATCCGCGACTTGATCTCGGCCAGCATCGCGGCCATCACCAGGTATTCGGCGGCCAGTTCCAGACGCACCGACTGCATAAGCTCGACATAACCCATGTACTGGCGGGTGATTTCCGCCACCGGGATGTCGAGGATGTTGATGTTCTGTTTGCGGATCAGGTACAGCAGCAGATCGAGCGGGCCTTCGAAGGCTTCGAGGAAGACTTCCAGCGCGTCGGGCGGGATGTACAGGTCCAGCGGCATTTCCGTGACGGCCTGGCCATAGACCATGGCAAACGGCAGTTCCTGCTGGGCACCGGCCTGGGGATCAACGGTTTCCACTGCGGACATTCAGGCCTCGACCATGAATGGGGCAGGATCGCCGCAACCGACGCGGATCACTTCCGGATCATCGCCCGTGAGGTCGATCACGGTGGAGGCCTTGATACCGCCGGAACCGCCGTCGATGATCAGGTCGACCTGATGCTCGAGCAACTGGCGCATTTCGTACGGATCGCTCAACGGGTCTTCATCGCCCGGCATGATCAGGGTCACGCTCATCAACGGCTCGCCCAGTTCGGCCAGCAGCGCCAGCGCGATGGGATGGCTCGGCACCCGCAGACCGATGGTGCGTTTCTTCGGATGCAGCAGCAGGCGCGGCACTTCGCGGGTGGCGTTGAGGATGAAGGTGTACGGCCCTGGCAGGTGGGCTTTGAGGATTCGAAAGGTCCCGGTGTCGATCTTGGCGTAATTGCCCAGCTGCGACAGGTCGCTGCAGATCAGCGCGAAGTTGTGCTTTTCGTCGAGCTGACGCAGGCGTCGAACGCGCTCGATGCCGTTCTTGTCGCCGATCTGGCAGCCGATTGCGTAGGAAGAGTCGGTGGGATAGACCACCACCCCGCCCTTGCGGATGATCTCGACCGCCTGTTTGATCAGGCGCGCTTGCGGGTTTTCCGGATGAATCTGGAAAAATTGACTCACATTCTCTACCTGTTCAGACGGCGGCAATAACTGTGTCATGTTTGAACCGACACCACAGGGGTGGAAGGTCCTCCGGCACCGGCCGGTACTGGCCGATCTCGGACCAGCCACCAGGGCCATGGAAATCACTGCCGGCGCTGACCAGCAGACCGAACTCACGGGCAAGGATTGCCAGGCTGCCCACCTGTTCCGCAGGCTGATGACCGTTGACCACTTCGATCGCATGCCCGCCTGCTTGAATATAGTCGGCAATCAGCTTTCGGCGCTTGCTGCGGGTGAAATCGTAGTGCCACGGATGCGCCAGACTGACCCAGGCACCGGCGGCTCGCAGCGTGCCGACGGTGTCTTCGAGGGTCGGCCAGTGTTGCTTGACGTCCCCCAGCTTGCCGGCGCCGAGCCATTTGCGAAACGCCTCGGCGCGATCCTTTACAAAACCTTCACGCACCATCCAGTCGGCGAAATGCGGGCGGGCCGGCGCGTTACCGCTGTCGCCCAGTTCCTGCTGGATCTGCCGCGCGCCGTCGAGCGCATTCGGCATGCCCTTGAGGGCGAGCTTGCGGCTTATTTCCTCAGACCGCAGCCAGCGGCCGTCGTGCAACTGGGCAATCGCCTCGACCAGCGGCGCGGCGTTGACGTCGAAACCGTAGCCGAGCACGTGAATGGTCGCCCCGCCCCAGGTGCAGGACAACTCGACGCCGTTGACCAGTTGCATGCCCAGCGCCTCGGCGGCCGTGCGCGCTTCGGCGAGGCCTTCGAGGGTGTCGTGATCGGTCAGGGCAAGGACTCGCACGCCGTTCTCGAACGCACGCGCAACCAGTGCCGCAGGCGCCAGGGCGCCGTCGGAGGCCGTGCTGTGGCAGTGCAAATCAACATTCACGGGGATGTGTAACCTCAAATCAGCTGGCGCTATCGCGCGCCCATATGTTTGTTATTATGCCGCCACATCCAGCTTCTGGCTCTCACTGTGAAACAATTCATCGATTTCATCCCGCTTCTGCTGTTCTTCATCGTCTACAAACTCGATCCACGCACCGTCGACGTTGCCGGCCATGAACTGACGGTAGGCGGCATTTACAGTGCCACCGCCATGCTGATCATCAGCTCCCTGGTGGTGTACGGCGCGATCTTCATCAAGCAGCGCAAGCTGGAGAAGAGCCAGTGGCTGACGCTGGTCGCCTGCCTCGTATTCGGCAGCCTGACCCTGGCCTTTCACAGCGAAACCTTCCTGAAATGGAAAGCCCCGGTGGTCAACTGGCTGTTCGCCCTGGCCTTCATCGGCAGCCATTTCATCGGTGACCGCCTGCTGATCAAGCGCATCATGGGCCACGCGCTGACCCTGCCGGATCCGGTCTGGACCCGTTTGAACATCGCCTGGATCGGTTTCTTCCTGTTCTGCGGTGCCGCCAACCTGTTCGTCGCCTTCACCTTCCAGGACTACTGGGTGGACTTCAAGGTGTTCGGCAGCCTGGGCTTGACCGTGCTGTTCCTGGTCGCTCAAGGCATCTACCTGTCCCGTCACCTGCACGACGCCGATACCACAACGCCAAAAATCGAGGACTGACATGCTCTACGCCATCATTGCCACCGACGTCGCCAACTCCCTGGAAGCCCGCCTCGCTGCGCGCCCGGCACACCTTGAACGCCTGCAAGTGCTCAAGGGCGAAGGCCGCATCGTACTGGCCGGCCCGCACCCGGCGGTCGACAGCAATGATCCGGGCGCAGCAGGTTTCAGCGGCAGCCTGATCGTTGCCGAATTCGACTCCCTGAGCGCGGCGCAAGCCTGGGCCGATGCCGACCCGTACATCGCGGCCGGCGTCTACGCCAACGTGATCGTCAAGCCGTTCAAGCAAGTCCTGCCGTAGCCGCCCCCGCCAATGTCCCCACGCGATGAACCTTGTCGGTTCATCGCGTTCTCAATCGCTCATTATTCTCGTTTGCCGGCCGACAACCTGCCCAATATCCATTTGGAAACAGGAGTCGCGATGCGCAAGGGTCCGTTGTGTCTGATGTTGGTCACGTTGTCGATCGTGGCGCCCGCCCATGGTGAAGAAAGCACCGAAGGCGGCAGCTCCACACCGCTTTCGTTGAGCGCCGGCAGTCAGATCACCGAGTTGCAGCAGCGCCTGAAGGCCAGCGAGCAGCAACGGGAAGAACTGAGCAAACAACTGCAAAATGCCGACAACACCCGCGAAAGCGCCCAGCTCGCCCGGCTGCGCCAAGAGAACCAGCGTCTGAAGCTGCAACTCAAGGAAGCCCAGGCCAGCCCGCTGCCGCGCCTGCTGACCGAACAGCAGCAATGGTTCGTCACCGGGGCCGGGGTAGCGCTATTGGCGCTGCTCTGCGGTATCTTTGCCAGTGGAGCAAGCCGAAAACGTCGGCAATGGCTAAATTGAGTGAGTCATGAGCGAGCTGTTACTGATTGATGATGACCAGGAGTTGTGCGAACTCCTGAGTAGCTGGCTGAGCCAGGAAGGCTTTCAGGTCCGGGCCTGCCACGATGGTCAGAGCGCCCGCAAGGCGCTGGCCGAAACCGCGCCGGCGGCCGTGGTGCTGGACGTGATGCTGCCCGACGGCAGCGGTCTGGAACTGCTCAAGCAATTGCGCAGCGATCACGCCGACCTGCCGGTGTTGATGCTCTCGGCCCGGGGCGAGCCGCTGGACCGGATCCTCGGCCTGGAACTGGGCGCCGACGATTACCTGGCCAAACCCTGCGATCCGCGCGAACTGACCGCCCGCCTGCGCGCCGTGCTGCGCCGCAGTCATCCGGCCGCAGTGTCGACCCAGCTCGAGCTGGGCGACCTGAGCTTCAGCCCGGTGCGCGGCGTGGTCAGTATCGACGAAAAGGAATTCACCCTCACCGTGTCCGAAAGTCGCCTGCTCGAAGCCCTGCTCAAGCAACCGGGCGAGCCGCTGGACAAACAGGAACTGGCGCAGATCGCCCTCGGCCGCAAGCTGACCCTGTACGACCGCAGCCTGGACATGCACGTCAGCAACCTGCGCAAAAAGATCGGCCCGCACCCCGACGGTCGCCCGCGCATCGTTGCCCTGCGCAGCCGTGGCTACTACTACAGCCTCTGATCGTCTGTCAGTTTTGTCAGGTCGGCGCGAAAACGTGTTTACCCAAGCTTTACACAGCGCTGACCGCCGCTGACCTTGATCTCCGTAATCTGTACTCATCCGGAACGTACCGGGAACGAGACAAAGGAGATTCACCATGCGCAAGACTCTTATCGCTCTGATGTTTGCCGCTGCCCTGCCGACCGTCGCCATGGCCATGCCACAGGATGGCGGCCCGATGGGTGGCCCGCTGGACGGCCCGCGCCATGGCGATCAGATGCACGGCATGCACGGCAAAGGCCCGTACAGCCAGCTGGACCTGTCCCGCGAACAGCGCGAGCAGATCCGCAAGATCATGGGCGAGCAGATGCACGAGCGTAAGCAGACGGTCGACAAATACCTGGAGAAACTCTCGCCAGCCGACCAGAAAGCCATGAAGGACGAGATGGCGGCCAACCACAAGAAAGCCGAGTCCGATGTCCGCGCCGTGTTGAAACCGGATCAACAGAAGAAATTCGACGAGATCCAGAAGAAACAGGCCGAGCGTCGCGCCGAATGGGCCGAGTTCAAAGCCTGGAAAGCGCAACAGCCGCAAAAGGCGCAATAATGTTCTAGCGTCATGCCCCGACCCAACGGCTCACCGCCGTTGGGTTTTCTTTGTTTGAGGATTTTCTGTGCGTTCATTGTTCTGGCGTATCCTCGCCAGCTTCTGGCTGGCCATCGCTCTGGTTGCAGGGCTTTCCATTCTGCTGGGGCACATGCTCAACCAGGACGCGTGGATCCTCAGCCGCCATCCGGGCCTCAACACTCTGGCCGCCGAATGGACGCAGACTTACGAAGCCCAGGGCGAAAACGCCGCCCAGGACATCCTCGAACAGCGCAAGCGCCAGTACCACATCGACGTGCAAGTGCTGAACGAAACCGGCGACCCGGTGGTGCGCGGCACCTTCCCCCGGCGCGCGGCCGCCTTCGAGGCGCGGCAGAACAACGATGACCGTCGCCTGCCATGGCGCCGTCTGACCGACGAATTCACCAGCGACAAAAGCGGCGACACCTACCTCTTCATCTACCGCATCCCGCACCCCGAACTCGACGCCTGGCACCGCGAAAGCCTGCTCTGGCCATTGAGTGCGCTGGGCATTGCGTTGGTGGTGCTGACCCTGTTCAGCCTGCTGGTGACGTTTTCCATCACTCGCCCGCTCAGTCGCCTGCGCGGTGCAGTGCATGACCTCGGCCAGACCACCTATCAACAGAACAGCCTGGCGCAACTGGCCAACCGTCGGGATGAATTCGGTGTGCTGGCCAATGACTTCAACCGCATGGGTGCCCGTCTGCAAAGCCTGATCGGCAGTCAGCGTCAGTTGCTGCGTGATGTCTCCCACGAATTGCGCTCGCCGCTGGCACGCCTGCGCATCGCCCTGGCACTGGCCGAACGGGCCAGCCCGGAAGAACGGGAAAAACTCTGGCCGCGCCTGACCCGCGAGTGTGATCGGCTGGAAGCGCTGATCAGTGAAATTCTGGTGCTGGCGCGGGTCGATGCCGACAACGCCAGCGCCGAAGACGTGGATCTGAATGCCTTGCTCGCCACCCTGCAAAAGGACGCGCAACTTGGCTCGCCAGAGCAGACCGTGCGTCTGGAGGCCGAGCCGGCACTCAATCTGACAGGCTGGCCGACCATGATCGAGCGCGCCGTGGACAACCTGCTGCGCAATGCCCAGCGCTTCAACCCGGTGGGGCAGTCGATTGAAATGCAGGCGTCACGTCAGGGCGAGCGGATCGTGGTCAGCGTGCGTGACCATGGGCCGGGGGTGCAGGCCGAGCATCTAAGCCAGTTGGGCGAACCGTTTTATCGGGCGCCGGGGCAGACCGCTGCCGGGCATGGCCTGGGACTGGCGATTGCCCGGCGGGCGGCGGAGCGGCATGGCGGGACGCTGGTGCTGGCCAATCACCCGCAGGGCGGGTTTGTGGCCAGTCTTGAGTTGCCGCTGGTGCCTGGGATTGTGGTGCAACCCTGAAAAGCCCCCTCATCGGAACGCCGCCCGCCCAGCCCTCTCCCGGAGGGAGAGGGAGCCGACCGAGGTGTCTTGCGTCATACATCAACCTGAAAAAATCGAGTCGATTATGGATCTGCCAAGCACGTGAACCGAGTCAATTCCGGATTCGGCCGAAGCACGTGAACCGAGTCAATTCCGGATTCGGCAAAGCTCTTCCAGGTCGGTGAACCTCTGAAGCATCCCCCAATCAGTCCCCTCTCCCCCCGGGAGAGGGTTAGGGTGAGGGCGCTTTTTAAGCTTTTAAGGCCCTTTAAGCCTTACCCGGCCACGCGCTGACAAACTCCGCCAGATCAACCTTCTCGGCCACCCGCGGTTCTTTCTGCGGCGTGCCAAGGTACAGGAACGCAATCACCTCTTCGTCATCCGTCAGCCCCAAACCCTTGGCGACATGTTTCGAATAAGCCAGATCACCCGTGCGCCACACCGCGCCAATCCCCTGCGCGTAAGCGGCCAGCAGAATCCCGTGCGCCGCACAGCCCGCCGCCAGCAACTGCTCGGCCTTCGGGTATTTGACGTGATCCTGCAATTTGGCGATGACCACGACCACCAGCGGCGCCCGCAGCGGGCCGTTGCGGGCCTTGTCGATCATCGCTTCGGTGACTTCGCCTTCCTGCATTTTTGCAGCTTGCGCCAGCAACTCGCCCATCTGCTCACGCGCCGCACCTTCGACGGTCAGGAAGCGATACGGCTGCAAATGGCCGTGATCCGGTGCGCGGGTCGCGGCGGCGAACAGCACTTCGCGCTGTTCGGCGGTGGGGGCCGGATCGATCAGTCGTGGAACGGAAACACGGTTGAGCAAAGCGTCGAGAGCCTGCATCGGCCACCTCCTGAAAAAAATGTCCGGCTATTCTAGCTGCAAGTGATCCAGACGCGTCGGTTTACATGCCTTGCACCGCAGGTAGAATGGCGCCCTTCCCACATCAGCCCGAGCGGACTTCATGGCGTTGCCGACCTTACGGATCATTGGTTTCATCATCGGCATCTTCCTGATCACCCTGGCCATCGCCATGGTCGTGCCCATGGCCACCCTGGTGATTTTCGAGCGCACCGGCGATCTGCCGTCGTTCCTCTGGGCGAGCATGATCACCTTCCTCGCCGGCCTGGCGCTGGTGATTCCCGGTCGCCCGGAGCACATTCACCTGCGCCCCCGGGACATGTACCTGCTGACCGTCAGCAGCTGGCTGGTGGTGTGCATCTTTGCTGCACTGCCGTTTCTGCTGACACAGCACATCAGTTACACCGACTCGTTCTTCGAAAGCATGTCCGGCATCACGGCCACCGGCTCGACCGTGCTCAACCATCTGGACGACATGTCCCCCGGCATCCTGATGTGGCGCTCGCTGCTGCACTGGATCGGCGGTATCGGCTTTATCGGCATGGCGGTGGCGATCCTGCCGCTGCTGCGCATCGGTGGCATGCGCCTGTTCCAGACCGAATCCTCGGACCGCTCGGAAAAGGTCATGCCCCGCTCGCACATGGTGGCGCGGCTGATCGTGGCGGCCTACGTCGGCATCACGATTCTCGGCAGCCTGGCGTTCTGGTGGGCCGGGATGAGCCCGTTCGATGCGATCAACCACGCGATGTCGGCGATTTCCACCGGCGGGTTCTCGACCTCCGACCAGTCCCTGGCCAAGTGGACGCAACCGGCGGTGCACTGGGTCGCGGTGGTGGTGATGATTCTCGGCAGCCTGCCGTTCACCCTGTACGTGGCGACACTGCGCGGCAACCGCCGGGCGCTGATCAAGGATCAACAGGTTCAGGGTTTGCTCGGCATGTTGCTGGTGACCTGGCTGGTGCTCGGCACCTGGTACTGGTGGACCACCAACCTGCATTGGCTGGACGCGTTGCGTCATGTGGCGCTGAACGTGACATCAGTAGTAACGACGACGGGATTTGCACTGGGGGACTACAGCCTTTGGGGCAACTTCTCGCTGATGCTGTTCTTCTATCTGGGCTTCGTCGGCGGCTGCTCCGGCTCGACGGCGGGCGGGATCAAGATCTTCCGTTTCCAGGTCGCCTACATCCTGCTCAAGGCCAACCTTAACCAGCTGATTCACCCTCGCGCGGTGATCAAGCAGAAGTACAACGGTCATCGCCTCGACGAAGAGATCGTCCGGTCGATTCTGACGTTCTCGTTCTTCTTCGCGATCACCATTTGCGTGATCGCCCTGCTGCTGTCGCTGTTGGGCGTGGACTGGATGACGGCGTTGACCGGTGCCGCCAGCACCGTCTCCGGCGTCGGCCCGGGCCTGGGCGAGACCATCGGCCCGGCCGGCAACTTCGCCAGCCTGCCGGATGCGGCCAAATGGATTCTGTCGTTCGGCATGCTGCTCGGCCGACTGGAGATCATTACGGTGTTTGTACTGTGTATTCCGGCGTTCTGGCGTCACTGATCGCCTTCGGCGCTTCCAGCAACCGCGCCCGGTAATCGCCGGGCGTGGTGTCGAACCAGCGGCGGAAGGCGCGGAAGAAATTGCTCGGGTCGGCAAAGCCCAGCAGATAGGCAATCTCCAGCAAGGTCATGCTCGGCTGGGCCAGATATTGCTCGGCGAGTTCGCGGCGAGTGTCGTCGAGCAACTGCTGAAAACTGGTGCCCTCCTCCTGCAAGCGTCGTTGCAAGGTGCGCTGGGACAAGTGAAGGGTCTGCGCAACCGTGTCGCGCTTCGGTTCGCCCTGCGGCAGCAGGCGGCACAGCACCTGGCGCGCCTTGTGGGTCACGCGGCTTTCGGAAAACCGCGCCAGATATTCCCCGGCAAACCGGTCATGCAGCAGCGCCATCGCCTCGTTGGCGGTGGGCAGTGGCGCTTCCATGTCGCCCCGCTCGAAGATCAGCGCGTCATACGGCGCGTTGAACACCAGCGGTGCATGAAAGGCTCGTTTATAGGGTTCAAGATCATCCGGCTGGTCGCCCTGCACCAGCACTTTGCGCGGGTGCAGCGTGCGTCCGGTCAGCCAGCCGCACAACGCGAGCGCGCAGGCCAGCGAGGCTTCGGCACTTTGCCGGGTCGGCGGCAGATGATCGCCGTGTACCGTCAGAATCAGCGCATAACCTTCGTCGAGCAGGCGAAAACTCAGGTCGGCACTTTCGGCGATGATCCGCTGATAACGCACCAGTCGCTGAAAACCTTCCGCCAGCGTATTGCTGGACATCAGCGCATAGCCCGCTACATGAAACGAAGCCGGCCGCACCACCTTGCCCATATTCAGGCCGATCGCCGGATTGCCGGACAGCTCGACCGCCCGTTGCCAGAGTCGGGTCATGGAATCCTGCGGGAAGCGTGCGTCCGGGTCCTCCAGCGCCGCGTAGTCGAGCCCCAGCTGTCTGAACAAAACCCGGCAATCCAGGCCGTCCATTTCCA
Source organism: Pseudomonas sp. R45(2017) (assembly GCF_002112305.1). Classification (NCBI taxonomy): domain Bacteria; kingdom Pseudomonadati; phylum Pseudomonadota; class Gammaproteobacteria; order Pseudomonadales; family Pseudomonadaceae; genus Pseudomonas; species Pseudomonas sp. R45(2017). The sequence goes on from NZ_NEHH01000007.1 coordinate 199,360, forward strand.
GTGCTTTGACAATCCCCATCGCCCAGCTTGCAGAAGTCGTTCGTTCGCTCATGGCGTTTTTTCTTGGATGACATGGTGAGCCGCATACTACGGCCGATTTCCCAAGGATAGTAAAGTGGCGCCGATTGTCACTGGCCGACGCCATTGATCACTCTAGACTCAAATAAGCTACCCGCCGAACAACTTGCAATCAGAACAATAACCACAGAGATCGCAGTCGTGGAAACCATCAAGCATTTCAACAGCTTCGCCGAGTTCTATCCGTATTACCTCAGCGAGCACGGCAACAGCACCTGCCGTCGCCTGCATTTCATCGGCACGACGCTGGTGATCTTCATTCTCGCCCTGACCATCGCCAAGGGCGCCTGGCTGCTTTTACTTGCGTTGCCGCTGGCGGGCTACAGCTTTGCCTGGGTCGGTCATTTCTTTTTCGAGAAAAACCGCCCGGCCACCTTCCAGCACCCGTTCTACAGCCTGCTCGGCGACTTCGTCATGTACCGCGACATGATCCTGGGCCGCGTGCCGTTCTAGAAATTCCGACAAGAGGACTGCCGATGAATGCCACTGCCCGTTTCACCCACATGAAGGACGGCACACAGGACGACTGGGCGATCATTGCGGCGGATTTCAGCGCCTACGCCCGTCAGTTGCCGGGCCGGATCATGGCCCACCTGAAACTGCTCGAAGGCGATTTCGGCGGTTTCCCGGTGGATCGCCTGACCCACTCGCTGCAAACCGCGACCCGCGCCTTTCGCGACGGCCGCGACGAGGAATACGTGGTCTGCGCCCTGCTCCACGACATCGGCGACACCCTCGGTTCCTACAATCACCCGGACATCGCCGCCGCCATCCTCAAGCCGTTCGTCAGCGCCGAGAACCTGTGGATGGTGGAAAAGCACGGGATCTTCCAGGGCTACTACTTCTTCCATCACCTGGGCATGGATCGGCACCTGCGCGAGCAATTCAGCGACCACCCGCAGTTTCTGGCGACCGCGGAGTTCTGCGCCAAATATGACGCGGCAGCGTTCGACCCCGAGTACGACACCCTGCCGCTGAGCTTCTTCGAGCCGATGATGGAAAGGCTGTTCGCCCAGCCGAAGAACTCGATCTACAAAGCGGCGATGGAAGAGCACAGCCCGGCCTGAGTTGACTTGAAAACTCAGGCCAGCTCGGCCACCTTCGCCGCTTTCAATTCCGCTTCCCGCGCCTGCGCATCGGCCAGGCGATACAGCTCGATCGTGCCGTCCCAGTGCTCGATCAGCGCCGTGCATGACTCCACCCAGTCGCCGCAGTTGAGGTAATCCACCTCGCCGACCTTGCGGATCTCGGCGTGGTGGATGTGCCCGCAGACCACACCGTGCAACTCGCGCTTCACGCATTCATGGGCGATGGCTTCTTCGAAGTCGCTGATGAAGCTGACCGCCGTCTTCACCTTGTGCTTGAGATAGGCCGACAGCGACCAGTAGCCATAACCGTATTTCGCCCGCCAGTGATTGAGCCAGCGGTTGAGGGTCAGGGTGAACTCGTAGGCTGAATCGCCAAGGAACGCGAGCCAGCGGTGATAGCGGGTGATCACGTCGAACTGGTCACCGTGAATCACCAGCAGATGCCGGCCATCGGCGGTGACGTGCACCGCCTCGTCGACCAGCTGGATATTGCCCAGAATCAGTTTTGAATAGCGGCGCAGGAATTCGTCATGGTTACCGGTGACGTAGATCACCTCGGTGCCGCGCTTGCTCATGGTCAGCAAACGGCGGATCACGTTGGTGTGCGCCTGCGGCCAGTACATGCCGCCGCGCAGTTTCCAGCCGTCGATGATGTCGCCGACCAGGTAGATCTTGTCGGCGTGATAGCCCTTGAGAAATTGCGACAGATGCTCGGCCTGGCAATCCCGCGTGCCCAGGTGCACGTCGGAGATCCACAGGGTGCGAACCCGTTGTTTACGGCTGGGTCTGGCGAGCTCGGCGCTGGTCATGGGCAACCCTCTGCGATGTTTTCGCCACTCTGCGCGCGCCCGGTTAATCGACCATGACAGGTATGCGTCAGTCGTGTGACAAACGCGTCGCCCCTGCGCCGGTGTAGACTGGCGGCTCGCCCGGAGACCGCCATGCAACCGATCCTGACCCTGCGCCATTACAGCCACGACCTGATCGCCCACAGCCACGACCACGCGCAACTGGTGTTCGGCCTGTCCGGCGCGCTGGATTTCGAAGTCGAAGGGCGTGGCAGCCAGGTATTGCAGCAGAGCTTCGTGGTGATCCCCGCCGGCGCGCATCACGCGTGCGGCAGTCCCAAGGGCAGCCGCTGTCTGGTGCTGGATGTGCCCGACGAGCAATGGCTGACGCGCTCGTTGGGTAATCACGCCGATGCCAGCCGCCGTCTGCTGGATAACGCCGCGCGGTTGTCGCTGGATGCCGGGCAAGGTCAATTGGTCAGCTGGCTGGCGAACAGTCCGGTTGACGATCCGCTGATTGCGCAACAGGGCGCGGTGTTGCTGCTGGCGAGCCTGAACCACGTGCCACCCGCCGAAATCGTCGCGCGCCGCCTGCCCTACGCGGCACTCGACGCGCACATCGAGCAGTACGCGGCCTATCCGCTGCAAGTCGCGGATCTGGCGCGTGTCGCCGGATTGTCCAGCGCCCGGCTGCATGCGCGGTTCGTCGCCGAATGCGGGCAGACACCGATGGACTACATTCGCAGTCGCCGTCTGCACAAAGCTGTAGCGCTGTTGCGCAACACCACGCTGCCTGTCGGTGAAGTGGCCAGCCGTGTCGGCTACAACTCGCAAAGTGCGTTCTCGGCCGCCGTCCTGCGTGAGTTCGGCACCTCTCCTACACAATTGCGACGCGAGGCTGACGACAAAAGTCGATAGCCTGCCGACAGACTTTTCGGCCGTTACACGTTTCAATGTGTGCCTGTAATGGTGTTTGGAAAAAGGACTGCAATGACTCCCCGTACCGCCCTCGGCGCCTTGCATATCGGCGCACTGATGTTCGGCCTGACCGGTGTTTTCGGCAAACTCGCGGCCGCAACGCCCGCCGTCATCGTGTTCGGACGCGCCGCGTTTGCCGTGCTGGCCCTGGCGTTTTTCGCCCGCTTCGCCCAACAGGGCGGCTGGCAGAAACTGCAGGCCGTGGACTGGCGGCGACTGGCCCTGAGCGGCGTGCTGCTGGCCGGGCACTGGGTGAGTTTCTTCATTGCGGTCAAGGTTGCGGGTGTCGCCATTGCGACCCTGGGTTTCGCCAGTTTCCCGGCCTTCACGGTGATCCTCGAAGGGCTGATCTTTCGCGAACGCATCCGCGCCAACGAAATCGTGCTGGTGGTGCTGGTCAGTGTCGGGCTGGTGCTGGTGACCCCGGCGTTCGATCTGGCCAGCGGCGCGACCACCGGCCTGCTCTGGGCGATCCTGTCCGGCCTGCTGTTTTCCCTGTTGTCCCTGACCAACCGCGCCAGCTCCGGGCGTATCCCGGCGGTGCAGGCGGCGTTGTGTCAGAACGTGGTGGTGGCACTGTGCCTGCTGCCGGTGGCGGCGCCGCAACTGAGCGAAGTGCGCGCCATCGACTGGTTGTGGATCGGTCTGCTCGGGGTGTTCTGCACCGGCGTCGCCCACAGTTTGTTCGTTGCCAGCCTCGCGGTAATCAAGGCGCGCACCGCCGCAGTGGTGTTCGCCATGGAGCCGGTGTACGGGATTACCGTGGCCTGGCTGCTGTTCGATGAAGATCCGACCCTGCGCATGTTGATCGGCGGCGCGCTGATCATTGTTGCGATCGTGGTGTCGAGCCGGATGTCAGGCAGCAACGACAAGAAAACCGTCGCGGCCGAGGCAGCCTCTCACTGAGTACGGTCGTTGTGGCCGAGGTCGCGGTCAGGGTCGATCTGGTCGCGCACCCGCTGCTTGAGCACCTTGGCCTCCGGGAAACCGCCGTCGGCCTTGCGTTCCCAGATCTGCACGTCGTTGCAGGTGATGTGGAATATCCCGCCGGTGCCCGGCACCAGTGACACTTTGCCGAGGTCGTCGCCGAAGGTGCTGAGCAGCTCTTGCGCCAGCCATGCGGCGCGCAACATCCACTGGCATTGCGTGCAATAGGTGATGACGATTTCCGGTTTTGTGACGGTCATGATTGCTGAAACTCCTGAGCCAGAGGGCGCCGCTATAATAGCCGGCTTTACCGCTCGCCCCGAGACTCACGATGCGTCGCCTTCTGATCTGCCTGCTGCTTGGTTTCCTACCGCTGTTCGTTCATGCCAGTGAGGCAACGCGCCCCAAAGTCGGCCTCGTTTTGTCCGGTGGTGCGGCTCGAGGGCTGGCGCACATCGGTGTGCTCAAGGCTCTGGAAGAACAAGGCATCAAGATCGATGCGATTGCTGGCACCAGCATGGGCGCGGTGGTCGGCGGGCTGTACGCCTCGGGCTACAAGATTGACGAACTGGAAAAACTCGCCCTGACCATCGACTGGCAGCAGGCATTGTCCGACGCCCCGCCCCGCAAAGACGTACCGTTCCGGCGCAAGCAGGACGACCGCGATTTTCTGGTGAAACAGAAGCTGAGCTTTCGCGACGACGGCAGCCTCGGCCTGCCCTTGGGCGTGATCCAGGGCCAGAACCTCGCGCTGCTGCTGGAAAGCCTGCTGGCCCACACCAGCGACACCCGGGATTTCGACAAGCTGCCGATCCCGTTCCGCGCCGTGACCACCGACATCGCCAACGGCGAAAAAGTGGTGTTCCGCAAGGGCCACCTACCGCAAGTGATCCGCGCCAGCATGTCGATCCCGGCGGTGTTCGCCCCGGTCGAACTCGACGGCCGATTGCTGGTGGATGGCGGCATGACCGACAACATCCCCCTCGATGTGGCCCGTGAAATGGGCGTCGACGTGGCCATCGTGGTCGACATCGGCACCCCGCTGCGCAACCGCAAGCAACTGCTGACCGTGGTCGATGTGCTGAACCAGTCGATCACCCTGATGACCCGGCGCAACTCCGAAGAGCAACTGGCGACCCTGCATCCCGATGACGTGCTGATCCAGCCGCCGCTGGCCAGTTTCGGCGCCACCGACTTCGGTCGCGGCCAGGAAATGATCGACGCCGGCTACCGCGCGACCCAGGCCCTGAACGTGCGCCTCGCACGCCTCAAACCCCTGCAGTCGCAAGACGCCGAACTCAACGCCGCCCGCGCGCCGGGCCAGCGCACGCCTATCATCACCGCGATCAAGGTCGAGAACGACTCGAAAGTCGGCGATGACGTGATCCGCTACTACATCCGCCAGCACATCGGCGAACCGCTGGATCTGGGTCGCCTGCAAACCGACATGGGCACCCTGTACGGCCTCGATTACTTCGAGCAGGTGCAATACCGCGTGGTGCACAAAGGCGCGGATCACACGCTGGTGATCAGCGCGCGCGGCAAACGCACCGGCACCGATTATCTGCGGGTCGGCCTCAGCCTGTCAGACGACATGCGTGGCGACAGCGCCTTCAACCTCGGTGCCAGTTACCGCGTGAACGGCATCAACCGACTGGGTGCGGAATGGCTGACCCGGGCGCAGATCGGCGATAAACAAGAGCTGTACAGCGAGTTCTATCAGCCGCTGGACGTCGGCTCTCGCTACTTCCTGGCGCCTTATGCTTCGTTTGCCGCACAGAACGTCGACTCGGTTCTGGACAACGATCCGATCGCCCAGTATCGCGTCGAGCGCTACGGCTTCGGCCTCAACTTTGGCCGGCAGATCGGCAACAGCGGCGAAGTGCGCTTCGGGGTTGGCGAGGCCTGGGGCAAGGCTGATGTGCGGATCGGCGATCAGGACCTGCCAAGCGAAAACTTCAACGAAGGGTTCTATGCACTGAAGTATTCCTTCGACTCGCTGGACAACGTCTACTACCCCCACGAAGGCGAAGACATCGGCCTGACGCTGGTGCAGTTCGAACCGAGCCTGGGCTCCGACACGCGCTACCGGCAGTGGGAGTTCAAACTGGACAAGGCCATGAGCAGTGGCCCGGATACGCTGATTCTCGGCGGTCGTTATGGTCGCACGCTGGACGATGCCAACGTGGTGACCTCCAGTTTCCTGCTCGGCGGCGCCCGGCAATTGTCCGGTTTCCGCGAAGACGCGATCTCCGGGCAGAACGTCAGTCTGATGCGTGCGGTGTATTACCGCCGCCTCACCCCGCGTTCGTACCTGCCGCTGGACTTCCCGCTGTACGCCGGCGCCTCGCTGGAACGCGGCCGGGCCTGGAACAACGACAATGTATTTGACAGCGGCTATATCAACGCCGCCAGTGTGTTCATCGGCTTCGATACGCCGCTGGGGCCGCTGAACTTCAGCTATGGACTGAACGATGCGGATGAACAGGCGGTGTACCTGAACCTCGGCCAGACCTTCTGACAACGGTCAGCGAATCCCCGCCAACAACGTGCGCGCCGTTTGCCTGAGGGGTTCGTCGGCTTCCTTGAGCAGTTCGTTGAGCAAGGCAATGGCGCTGTCGATATCGCCGTCGTCGATGCAGGTCTGGGCCTGTTCGAGTTTGCCGGCGTTGGCGGTGTCCGAGGGTTCGGGGTCCAGCTCCGGGGCATGCAGCTCCAGTGGCTCCAGTGAGAGCGTCGTGCCGGGATCGCCAAACTCGTTGAGAAAGTCCTCGTCCAGCGGCTGCGTTTCCGGTTCGACGATCCATTCGAGCTCGGCGGTTTCGGCGTCGTCGGGCAGGGTTTCCGGCAACTCGAAATCCTGTGGCAGTACCTGCAGATCGGAACCCAGCGTTGATGGCGCCTGTTCAGGTGCGGCAGCAGTCGGGCGAGTTTCCTCAAGATCCCAACTGGAAGCCATCGAGAGCTGATCCAGGTTCAGTTCGAAATTGTCTTCGGCTAACGGCTCCTCAGGCGTGGTGGGTTCGATCGGCAGCGCGGCGATCACCGGGGCCGCCGCAACCAGAGGTGCCGCGCTGACCAGTTTCGGGTAGCGGGCGCGAATCTCCTGCAAGCGCTGATCCTCGACCCCGAGCTGGCGCAGACGGCTTTCCTGCTCGTCATAGGCCGGCGTGTCACCCTGCCGCCCCAGCACTTCAAGCAACTGCACGCCAAGGTCGATGCGCTCCGGTTCCCGCTGCAACGCATCACGCAACAAACCGGCAGCCTCGCCCATGCGTCCGTAGGCCAGATAAATGCCGACCGCTTCCAGCACATCGCCATTGGCGTGTTCCTCACGATGTTCGACCGCACTGTGAACGGAACTCGGCTGCATCGGTTCGGCGTCGTCGACCGGGGGGTCGTTTCGTACCGGCAGGAACGGTGTCGGCGCCTCAGCCACTTGCGCTTGCTGGCGGTGCCGACGCACATACAGCCCTGCCACCAGCAATCCCAGTACCAGCAGCAGTCCGCCGAGCAGCGGCCAGTTGAGTGAATCCTCCTGAGACTCGACCGAGGCAATGACCGGCGCAGGCGCAGGTGCCACGGGTGCGACAGGTGCCGGCGGCGCTTGTTGCACTTCAATCAGTCGGGCCTGCAAATCACCGAGCTGTTTCTTGCCGTCAGCGATCAGCACTTCCTGGGCCTGAAGCTTCACGTTCAATTCATCGATGGTTTTTTGCAGTTGCTGATTCTGCACAAGGCTCGCCGCCAGTTGCTCGGCCTGCGCGTCGGCGACCGGTGTCGGTGGCTGAACAGGCGCAGCAGGTTTGGCCGGCGTGGTTGCAGACGGAGTCTCGGGGGTCGGGAATTCCGACGATTGCGCACGCGCAGTTGGCTCATCGGTGGCCGGGACAATTCCCGGTGAGCCCGGCGGGTCGATCAGCACGGTGTATTCGCGCAGCAGGTGGCCATTGGGCTGATCGAGCTGCACCAGGAAATTCAGAAAGGGTTCGTTGACCGGTTTGCTGGACGTCACCCGGATCATGTTGCGATTGCCACGCAGGATCGGGGTGAACTTGAGGTCATTGAGAAAGAACACGCGCTCGATGCCGGCGCGGCCAAACTCGTCCGCCGAGGCCAGACGAACCGTCAGTTCGTTTTCGCTGACGCCCCCGACATCCACCAGGGCGATGTCAGCCTTGAGCGGCTGATTGAGGGCTGAATGCACGGTGATGTCACCGAGCCCCAGCGCCAATGACGCGGTGGACCAGGTGAGAACACCGGCCACCAACAGCGAGTTGGCGCAACGCAGTACCACGTGCCGACTTCCGAGCATGAGCATCCCTTAAATAAGCAAAACCGACTTCTATGCGTTCGCACATCCGGTACGAACACGATATTGCCCAGTAGTTCTTATAGTCCGCCCAGCGCGATCTCTCAAAAAAACGGCACGCGGTTATGCCTCAAGACTTTTCCAGGTTGGCCAGAATGTGCCCGTGAACCCGCATGCAGACCTTCAGATCCGCCTCGTCGACGCCTTCAAACAATTCCTTGCGCAGTTGTGTAGCGATGGTTTCGATCTGTTCGATCAGCGGCAGCGCCGGTGAGCACAGCACGATTTTTTTCGCCCGGCGGTCTTCCATCACGGACTGGCGTTGCACCAGTCCCTGACTTTCAAGGCTGTCGAGCAGACGGGCCAGGGTCGGCCCTTCGACGCCGACGCTTTGCGCCAGCTCCCGCTGGGTCGGCGCCTCTTCGAAACGCGCCAGATGCAGCAGCACCAGCCAGCGTGCCTGGGACAAGCCCAGACCGGCCAGCCGGCGATCCAGTTCGGCACGCCAGCCACGAGACATCTGGGCCAATTGCATGCCAAAACGGTGTTGATCGGTTAACGGCATAAAACACTCATGATTAGACTGAACAAATAGAGAAAAACTAATTATTAGTCAGCTAAGCATGACATTTGCCTATAGGCAAGAGGGGACTTGTACTGAATCGTTACATCTGAAAAGCCCCTCACCCTAACCCTCTCCCGGAGGGAGAGGGAACCGATTGGGGAATATTCAGGAAATACGCCGACCTGAATGCTCTATGTTGAATCCACAATCGACCCGGTATTTCAGGTCGACGTATAGCGCAAGACAACTCGGTCGGCCCCCTCTCCTGGGGGAGAGGGCTGGGGTGAGGGGAAAGGGTCGAGTTACATCTCGAATTCAGATTGCAGCCCAGCCCGCACGCAATAAAGCACGCCTTCCGGTACGCGACCGGCAAACAGCTCGGCCACTTCGGCGACCGACGGCAACTCGCCTTCGCCGTCGAGGAACGCATCCTGGACTTCCCCCATCAGGTCTTCCGGCAAATCCAGCGCCTGTTCCAGCGACAGCTGCTGCTTGCCGATGGCTTCGGCGAGCATGGTGTAGACGTTCTTTTCCGAGCACTGCAATTGGCCGGATATCTGCAACGGCGTCATACCGGCGCGGGCCAGGGTGATCAGTTCGTGGCGCACGTCGGCCACCACTTTCGGCGCCTCGGCCTCGCCGCCGAGCACTTCGAGGAAGGCCTCGCCGTAACGCTCCAGCTTGCGGGCGCCGACGCCGCTGACCCGGGCCATGTCCGCCAGCGAGGTCGGCTGGCTGCGGAGCATTTCCAGCAGGGTCGAGTCGGGGAAGATGACATACGGCGGCACGCCGTGTTCTTCCGCCAGTTTGCGCCGCAGGGCACGCAATGCTTCCCACTGTTCGCGCTCTTCGCCGCGCACCAGTTGACTGGCCGGGCTCTTGCTGCCGCTCTTGGCGCTGACTTGCGGCTTGAGGTCGCGGCGCAGCTCCAGGCTCACTTCGCCCTTGAGCAGCGGCCGGCAGGTGTCGCTCAGGCGCAGCCCGCCGTAACCTTCGTGATCGACATCGGCCAGACCGCGGGCAACCAACTGACGGAACAGCGAGCGCCATTCGCTCTCGCTCAGCGCCTTGCCGACGCCGTACACCGACAGGTGCTGATGGCCGAAGCTGCGGACCTTTTCGTTGTCCTTGCCCAGCAGCACGTCCACCAGATGGCCGACGCCATAACGCTGGCCGGTGCGATAGATCGCCGACAGCGCCTGGCGCGCAGGCTCGGTGGCGTCCCAGGTCTGCACGCCGTCAGTGCAGTTGTCGCAGTGCCCGCAAGGCTCGGGCATGTCTTCGTCGAAGTACGCCAGCAGCGCCTGACGGCGGCAGCGGGTTTCTTCGCAGAGCGAGAGCATCGCGTCGAGCTTGTGCTGCTCCAGACGCTTGTGGCGTTCGTCGCCCTCGGAGTTCTGCAGCATCTGCTTGAGCATCACCACGTCTTGCAGACCGTAGGCCATCCACGCGTCCGCCGGCAGACCGTCGCGGCCGCCGCGTCCGGTTTCCTGGTAATAGGCCTCGAGGGATTTCGGCAGGTCGAGGTGGGCGACGAAACGCACGTTGGGTTTGTCGATGCCCATGCCGAACGCCACGGTGGCGACCATGATCAGGCCTTCCTCGTTGAGGAAGCGCTTCTGGTGATAGGCGCGCAGATCGTTGGGCAGACCGGCGTGATACGGCAGCGCCGGGAAGCCCTGCTCGGTGAGAAACGCGGCCACCTCTTCCACCTTCTTGCGCGACAGGCAGTAAACGATGCCGGCATCGCTGCGCCGCTCGGCGAGGAACGCCAGCAACTGCTTGCGCGGCTGCTCCTTGGGCACGATGCGGTAGAAGATGTTCGGCCGGTCGAAGCTCGACAGGAAACGCTCGGCATTCTGCAAATGCAGGCGAGTGACGATTTCTTCGCGGGTGCGCTTGTCGGCGGTGGCGGTCAGGGCGATGCGCGGCACGTCGGGGAACATTTCCGCCAACTGCCCCAGTTGCAGGTATTCCGGGCGGAAGTCATGGCCCCATTGCGATACGCAGTGCGCTTCGTCGATGGCGAACAGCGCGATGTTCAAGCCTTGCAGGAACGACAGCATGCGCGGCTGCACCAGACGCTCCGGCGCCAGATAGAGCATTTTCACTTCGCCGCGTTTGATCCGGTTGGCGAGGTCGCGCTGTTGTTCAGCGCTTAATGTGGAGTTCAACGCGGCGGCTGCCACGCCCAGCTCTTCGAGGGTGGCGACCTGATCGTCCATCAGCGCGATCAGCGGCGACACCACCACCGCCAGGCCATCGCGCAGCAGCGCCGGCACCTGGAAGCACAGGGACTTGCCGCCGCCGGTCGGCATCAGGACAAGGGCATCACCGCCACTGGCCACGCGCTCAATGATTGCACCCTGACGGCCACGGAAACTGTCGTAGCCGAAGATGTCCTTGAGGACGCGTTGAGCCTGTTCGAGCATAAAAACTCCAAAAATCCACCGAAACATCCCTGCACAGGCTGGTTCAAGACAGCCGAGGCTGCTTTAAACAAAACGTAAGCGCGCATTGCATCGCGCCCTACACAATCAGCCGCGACACCGGCAGGGATCGCAAAGCGCGGCAGTATACCCGAGCCCTCCCCGGCAAAGGGCACCGCCGATAAGAAGCTTGTGCAGGCAAATCTGCCGTGCGGCTGGCTTGAGGGCTCAAGAAGGCCTAGAATTCCCGCATTGTTTATTCCCCCAAGGTAGCCCTTTAATGTCCTTCGCCGAGCAACTAACCCGCCTGCAAGTCTTCCTCGACGCCGACGAGCTGCATGAAGAGGCGCTGGACTACGTGGCCGCTCACGGTTACCTGACGGCGCTGTCGATCTGCGCCGACGTGGTGCCGGATCGTGAGTGGATCGACGCCCTGTTCGCCGAAGAGCCGCATTACAGCAGCGAAGCCCAGCGCGAAGAGATCGAAGCCACGCTGATCGGCCTGAAAGCCCACATCGCCCGCCAACTGGCCTCCGATGAAGAATTCGAGCTGCCATGCGAGCTGGACCTGGGCGACGACCCGGACGATTCCGAACTGCGCGGTTGGTGCATCGGCTTCATGGAAGGCGTGTTCCTGCGCGAAGCGGCCTGGTTCGAAACCGCCGAAGAAGAAGTCAGCGAAATGCTCCTGCCGATCATGGTCGGTTCGGGCCTGTTCGACGAACAGCCTGAGTTCGAAGACATCGCCAAGGACGCCAACCTGATGGACGACATGATCGTGCAGATCCCGGAAGCCCTGACTGCGCTGTACCTGCTGTGCCAGGCGCCCGACGAAAAACCGGCGATCCTCAAGCCACGTCACCACTAAGATCCGGCCTATGGACAACCCCATAGGCAACCGCCCCCTGATGTTGCGCTACATCCTGCTGGCCATCGGCTGGCTCAGCGTGGCATTGGGGGTGATCGGGATTTTCCTGCCTGTTCTCCCCACTACTCCCTTCCTTTTGCTGGCAGCCGCCTGCTTCGCCCGCAGCTCTCCGCGTTTCTACCAATGGCTGGTCGAGCATCCCCGGCTCGGGCCATGGATCCGCGACTACCTCGATGGCAACGGCATACCGCTCAAGGGCAAGGTCTACGCGATCGGGCTGATGTGGGCGAGCATTCTGTTCTCGTGCTACCTGGTGCCTCTGCCATGGGCGCGCGGGTTCATGCTGACCAGTGCGGTGTTGGTGACGGTTTATATCTTGCGGCAGAAGACGTTGCGCAAGTTCTGAGGCGCCATACCCGACAACCGCTCGTCGAAAACCCTCATTCCCCTGTCAGATCTGACAGTAGGCAGTTAAACGTGTCAGCGCTCTAATCCTTCGGCAACGGTGCCGGCATTCAAACATTCGGGCACCCCCTCTTGCGAAGGTGCCCACTCATGAACAGTCCCGTCAATACGCCCGATCCTGATTCCCCCGTGCAGGAGGTTGTATTTCCACCTGATACCGGCGGCATACGTGTTAATGCAATAAATCCCCCCTTGGTCATCGGCCACAAGCTTCAGAATGATGGCGCACAAGGTATCAATATAAGCATGGTGAAAAGTGATTACAGAGGCCTGTTGGCTTACATGCTGCCCTATCTGAACATGGCCAGTGGCGACAGCGGTAAGTTTCATATTGGGAATGAAATTGTCACAACTATCGATGTCAAAGACGAGCATTTCGATGACAAAGGAAACGCGAAACCCATCGCGTTCTACATCCCGATTGATAATATGTATTCCAACTTCCCCCCTCTCGAACCCAAGAACGAAAAATGCTGGTTTCACATTTTCAGACTGAGTGGCAATGAAGAGGAGTCGCCCAAAGCCGATCTCTGTTTTCTGAACCCCGAACCGGGCGAACAGGACACGGACCACGCCGAACCACACAATCAGGGCCTGGGGCTGGTTGAATGTTCAGAAACAATAATCGACAAGACGGTGGTTGAAGAAGGGCTGACGCTGACCGCGCCCAAGTATTACAACTCAAACAAAGGTGACCTTGTGACCGTCACGCTCGGTCCCTTGCGCTGGGAGATTGTCATCACCACACCCGGTGGCACTACCGACATTGACGTAACCCCTGAAGAACTCGCAACCATCCCTGCGACCGACAAGCTACACGCACGCTGGATGGTGCGCGACCGGGTTCACAACTTCAGCGGGTGGTCGCGTGCGCTCAGCATTATCTTCAAGCCTTTAGAGAAACTGGTGCCGGCTCCAATCATTGAATTGGCCGATGAAAAAGACGTAGTCCATCACGATCAACTGAACGGTAGTTTCCTGACGATTCTTGTCACCGGGATATTTGCAATCGGTAACATCATCAATTTATCAATCAAGGGTTTTACAAAGACAGGCGAAGCCGTCAGCCATACCTATAGTCGGAAAGTCGAACGTGCCAGCAGGACCGAAGTTTTCGAGATGGAAAACTACCGAGTTAAGAACTTGATCGGTGGCAACTTCGGGGTCGGCTACGAATTGATAAAGGGGGGCGTCACCCAACATTCGAAGCCAGCCTTTGCCACTGTTTCTGGCGTCGCCCAGCCTTTGGGTGAACCGACCGCGACACCGCAGAAAGAAGACGTCATTCCCGTGGACGCTGCTTTGGTGAAAGTACGCTGTGCCGATTATTGGCCTCTTGTAGAAGGCGCAAGAGCCGAGCTCAGTTGGCAGACCGAGGATAAGGAAGGTGTCCCGACACTGTTTGTATTCCAGCAAAAGATCAAATATCCGACACGTGAGATCGTCTTTGACGTAGCGCCAAAATACTTTGCCCAGTTCCCCGACTCCAAACTGTTACTGCAATGCTCAATTACCAACCCGGGCAAGCCGACGGTTGTTTCCGATCTGAGTGAATTGAAAATTGGTCTTTACAAAGACGCCGCTCTCACGCCGCCAAAACTGTTGGAATCCCAGCCGCTGAATCCACTCGGAGCCGAGGCTACTGTGGAAGCCGAATTCCCCGGCGCAACGGCAGAACATCGGGCGAGACTGGTACAAACAGATGCACCAGCAAACTCGCCAGATCTCGGAATCAAGCCCTTCGACAAAGACAAACGTGCCACCTGGAAACTGGATCGTAACTTCCTGATCAGAAACCACGGCACGACATTCGAGATGCACTGGAACCTACGGTTCAAAGGGGAACGGGTCGCTTCATCGCAAACCACGGAAATCTCGGTGGCCCCCATCCCGAACTACAGCAAAGACTTTCCCACTCCGACGATCGACGGAGTACAAGGGATTGTAGAGGTGAAGAAACTGACGGCAGCCAACTTGCTGCGAGTGGCACCTTGGCCGGGACAGGCACCGGGACAAGCCAGGTTTCTAAGGTTTGAAGGCACCCATAAAAACGGCACGAAAGTGAGCTATCAAGCGCTCAACGGAGAGGTGACCGGAACCGAACAGGGCTCGATAACGGCATTGATACTCGCCTGGTTTCGTGATCTGAAAGACGAAACCGACCTGGACATTTTTTTCTCGGTCATTCTCGGTCTGGGTCAAAAGCCCCTGCTGTTTCCGATGCAAAGGTACAAGGTCGAATCGCTGGTCGAACTGCAACCGGTCATCACAGCAGTACAAGCCCCTCAAGGGGAAGTTCCTCAGAACACCGAAACGATATCCACGGCCCTGACCATTCACTGTCGTGGTAGCGTCAATGAGCAAATTGAAATCCTGGTCAACGGTTCACCGCAGAAAGTCGTCACTACCGATAGCGCTGGCAACGCTCCCGGTGCTTCAGTGACGGTGAGCAACTATGACGCCTACAACTCGATTGTTGCCCGAGCGAAATATGGCAACAACCTTTCCTCCCCGACACGCAACGTTATCCTTCGCCGACCTCTGCAAATCGATACGACGCGCCGACTTCTAGACGGATATCGGGTCTATACCGGTTGGCCGGAAACTGGTGCCAGATGGCCGCGTAACTGGCTACAACTAATCCCGCAATATGGTGTGGGCCAGCGTACCTTCAGTTCAAGCAATCCCTCTGTAGTTTCCGTTGACGCCAATGGCGTTGTAATCGGCCTTCGCTGCGGGGCTGCCTACCTTTATGTTCAGGACCAATTCACCACTCATGCGATCTATGTGGACTCAATCAATATTTACAGATTGGATATTTATGCTGCACCTATGACGCATTATGAAGCCGTGAACTGGATGAATAGTGTTCCAGGTTCGATTCCCTTGACACTTACCTGGCCCTCCATGTACGTGGTTTATGGGTATAACTGGCCACTGTCAGCAGGATGGGTTACGTGGATGTGCGATACCACGGCGTGCCCCGCAGGCACCGTCGGATATTATGTACATGGAGGTGGCGGACATGTATGTACCACTGACGTGAATGCTCGTTATTGGCCATGGTGTCTGAGACGGTATTGAGCGAGGAAAAGAGAAAAGGGAGTGCATGTTCCCGCCCCTACAAAGCCGTGTTTCCGGTAATCCGGGAGCGCGGGTTTTGTCGTTTCCACGCCTTCGAAAACCGCTGTTGAAGAGTGTTGAAGCTTATGTCCGCAAAGCCACACAACCTTGCGCCTTTGCCTACGCATCCGCCAGAATCCGCCGGCTTGTGCGCCTTGGGGGCGGGTTCTATTGTTTGGCGGTCGCTGAAAAGCAGCGATCGGGTTTAGCAGCCCGGATCTACTCTAGACGCACAATGCCGTTCGTTCGTGATCAGGTTCACGCCTGTCCGTTCACGTTATGGCGGCTTTGCGTGGGGCACTTCGGTGCGCCGGGTTCTAGAGTCCTGGTCTGCTAACCCGCGTACGGCCGCCACCTCCTTCGTTTAGCAGCGAAGCGTGGCGCCTCCACTACTCTAGAGGCTTTATCCATGATCAAACCCACGCCAAACCCGCCGGAAGTCGATTCGACTTCGCCCTACGAAACCCTCGATTCCAAGAAATTCCACGAAGCCGCCGAGCGCGCCCTCGATCACTATCTCAATCCCCTCCTCTCCCGAAAACCGCTACTCAAACCCAATACCCGCTACCTCATCGCCCCCGGCATCGACAGCGAAGAGCTGCTGGCCGACGCCTGCGAAACCCTGACTTCGGCTAAGGTCATGGCCAATGACTTTGCCGGGTTGGTGGATGGGTCGCATCGGCATGTGTTGTTGGGGATTGCGCAGTTGATCATGCTGGGTGAGCTGGCGGTGAATCGGGTACTGGATAATCTGGAGTTGAAGGCTGAGGCGCCCGCTGTAGCTTGACCGCCGCCTGATCGTTCCCGCGCTCTGCGTGGGAATGCAGCCCGGGACGCTCCGCGTCCCAAAGAGCGGACGCAGAGCGTCCATTGAGGCATTCCCACGCGGAGCGTGGGAACGATCAATCCAAGACAAAACCCGCCGTCCCGATTACTCGGGGCGGCGGGTTTTGTCGTTTCAGCTCCGGCTTACACCGTATCCACCTTCAACGAATGATCATTCAACATCCCGTTGATGATCGTCGCCGTGTCATGCCCACTGGCAATCAAACCACCCGCCCCCGGCGTCACACCGTAGTGGCTGGCCAGGTTGACGCCGGCCAGGTCGATGGTCTGGTTCGGCGTGGCGCCGGCCATGGCGCTGACGTCGATGCTGGTCATGACCGAGGCACCGCTGCCGGTGACGGTGAAGTGCAGGTAGTCATCCAGTGAGGCCGACGTGCCGTTTTCACCTTGCAGCAGTTGCGACAGGTCGAGCTTGTCGGTGCCGGGGGTGAAGTCGGTGACAAGGTCGTGACCGCTGTTGCCCTTGAGCCACTGAAAGGTGTCGGCACCCGGCCCGCCGGTCAGGGTGTTGTTGCCCATTCCGCCGATCAGCAGGTCATCACCCCCGCCGCCGTTGAGGATGTCGTTGCCCAGGCCGCCGTTGATCACGTTGTTATTGTTGTCGCCGGTGAGCGTGTCGTTGAAGTTCGAACCGACGAGGTTTTCGATGCCGGTCAGGGTATCGGTGCCCGCGCCGACGGTGTTTTGCGCACCGAGCAGGCCGAGGTTGACCGTCACCCCGGCGGTGGCGTGGGCATAGCTGGCGGTGTCGATGCCGGTTCCGCCGTCGAGCAGGTCGTTGCCCGGGCCGCTGTAGAGCAAGTCGTTGCCGGCACCACCGTGCAGTTCGTTGTTGCCGGAGCCTGCGGTCAACACATCGTTGCCGTCGCCGGCGTTGATGATGTTGTCGCCGGTGCCGGCCACCAGCACGTCATCGCCCGAGGTGCCGGTGAGGGTGTGGCCGTCCTGATAGCTGATGGTCACGTTCGCCGTGTCGCTGCCGCCGTGGTTGTCGTTGGCAGTGTAGGTGCCGTGATAGTCCGGGGTGATGTCGTGGGCCCCGGCGTAGTTGAGGGTCATGGTCAGCTGGTAGTTTTCCGCCGCGTTGGCGTTGCTGCCCGTGGTGTTGGTGATGTTGGTGATGTGGATCTGGTAGACCCCATCGGACGTCGCGGTCAGGGTCTGGCCATCCGCGAGGGCGATCCAGGCGCCGCCGTTGATCGAGTACTCCATGGTGATGTGACCGGCCGCCAGGTTGTGGTCCAGGTTGAGGGTTTCGCCCTGGCGCAGGTTGACGGTGATGCGGTCTTCATCGTTGGCGTTTGTGTTGGTCACCGCGCCGAGGTAGCCGCTGACCACCAGCACGGCGGTCATGGTCGCAGCGTTGGCGCTGAACGAGTTACGCACGTTGGCCAAGTTCTGGTTGGCGGCGGTGTTGGCGTTGGTGCCGGTGAAGCTGATCGCGCCGGTGCCGGTGAAGTCTGCCGATTTGGAGATCCAGCCGGTGTTGAACGAGGTTGGCGTGGCGTTGAGCGTATCGCCATTCGGGTCGGTATCGTTGGCCAGCAGCAGTTCGCCCGGCACCACGATGTTGCCCGACAGCACGTTGGTGATGATGTGGTCGTCCGCCGCCACCGGAGGCGCGTTGGGGATCACTTTCACGGTCAGCGTCGAGCTGGCGAGATCGCCGTCGTTGTCGCTGAGGGTGAAGCCGATGTTCTCGGTGATCACTACGGCGGTGGTTTTCTGCGAGGTGTAGCTGTAGTCGCCGGTGTCGAGGTTGACCACCAGGGTGCCGCTGTTGTTGGTGGCAATGCTCAGGGTGTTGTTCACCGTGTTGAACGTGCCGTGGTTGGCGCCGCCGCTGGCGACCAGTGAACCCTGACCGCCGTTGGCTTTCGGGTCATAGGTGTAGGTGGTGCCGTCGACCACGATGGATTTGATGAACCCGCCATCGGCGCCGAACGTGCCGCCCTCGCCGATCAACGAACCGGTGACCGGCGCTCCTTCGACGGTGCCGGACAGCACCGAGTTGAGCTGGTTGAGGTCGGTGACCACCACCGCGTTGGTGTTGGTGTGCGTGATGCCGTCGTACGCCAGCGGATCGAGGTTGGCGTTGCTCACGCCGCTGCCCAGGCCGATCGCGTAGTTCTTGATGTTGTTGGCATCGAGGAACGCCTTGAGCGTCGCTTCGTCGGCGGTGCCGATGTCACCCTCGTTGGGTTTGCCGTCGGAGAAGAAGTAGCCGACGTTTTGCGCCCCGGTGAGTTTGCCCGAGGTGTTGAACGCGTTGTACATGGTCGCCACGGCCGCATCGTAGTTGGTACCGCCGCCCGCGCTGAGGCCGGCCAGAATCGTCTTGGCCGTGGCGACATCGACCCACACCGAAGTGCGGTCGGTGGCGTTGCTGCTGAAGGTGACGAGCTGCACTTTCACATCGCCCAGATCGTCGTACTTGTCGAGCAAGGCGCTGATCGCCTGCTTCGCCAGTTCCAACCGCGACAGACCCGGTACGCCAGAAGCGTCGGCCATGCTGCCGGAGATATCGAGGACGATGAGGATGTTGGAGTCGATCTCCACCGCCGCCACCGAACGCTCCGACGCTACCGCTTTTGGCACGTCGTCGACGATGTTGACCACGATGGTGCTGGTGGTGCTGTTGCCCAGCGCATCGGTGGCTTTGTAGGTGAAGCTTTCGCTCAGGGTGTTCGGCCCGTCGTTGGCGTTCGGCGTGGTTTTCGGCGCCGAGGTCAGGGTGTAGGTGTAGGTGCCGTCGGCGTTGAGCTGGATCTGCCCGTAAGTCCCGGTGGCGCTGCCGACCAGGGTATAGGTGATCGCCCCGCTGCCGCCGCTGACCGAACCGACCAGCGTGCCGGTCGCGGTTTCGCCGGTGCTGCCCGGGTCGCTGCCGGTGACTGTGCCGGGGGCCAGGTCTTGTCCGTCCTTGGTCAGGTCGAGGGCTTTTTCGTAGACGGTCACGTCCTGATCGGTCGAGGCCACGAGTTTGCTGTCAGCGACGTTGACGGTGATGGTGGTGGTGCTTTCGTCGCCGTCACTGTCGCGGATGGTGTAAGTGAAGGTGTCGGTAGCGCCCGGCGGGCTCACCGAGTTCGGGTTGCTGTGATAGACCGCGTTGCCGGCCGCATCGAGAGTCAGGTAACCGTAGTTACCGTTGATGTTGCTGTTGAGGCCGCCGATGGCCGAGGTCGCGGTATTGCCGCCGGCGCGCACGCCGACCACGATCGCCGCGCCATCCGCGCCACTGACGTCATTGCCCAGCACGCTGATGTTGACCGTGCCGCCCTCCGCCACCGAGCCGGTGTCGGCCTTGGCGGTCGGCAGGTCATCGATGATGTTGACGTTGATCTGCCCGGTCGCAGTGCTGCCATCGGTGTCCGTCGCCACCACGTTGAAGTTCTCGGTGATGCTGTTGGCGCCGTTGGCATTCGGGTGGGTTTCGTTATCCACCAGGGTGTAGCTGTAACTGACCACGCCGGTTGCCGGGTTGTAACCGGTGATGGTCAGCGTGCTGCCCAGCGGGGTGACGGTCGACTGCGGGAAGCCGGCCGCGACGCCGTTGGTCATCACGGCGATGCCGCCCACGGTCAGGGTTTGCAGACCGTCGAGCGCGGTGACGGTGAAGGTGCCGCTCTGGGTCAGTGCCGGGGTATCGGGGCTGGTGCCGTCGCTGAGGTTTTTCTCATAGACAGTCAGCTCGCCGCCATACACGTCGAGGCCGTTGAGGACCACCGGATCGTCGTTGTTGTGGATGTTCAGCACCAGGTTGGCGGTGCTGGTGTCGCCGTCGGCATCGGTCAGGGTGTAGGTGAAGGTCTCGGTGCCGTTGCCACCGCCGTGCAGGTTTTTGAAGTCTGCATCGTTGGTGTTCAGCGTGTAGGTGTACGTGCCGTTGGCGTTCAGCACCAGGGTGCCGTAAGTGCCGGTGAAGGTGCCGGGAGTGATCGGGCCGGCATTCGGCCCGGTCGCCACCACGTCGGCGCCTTGCACGTCGTTGGTCAGCACGTTGCCGTTGAGGGTCAACTGGGTTTCCGACGCGGTGCCGGCGTTGCTGTCGTTGATCGCCTTCGGCACGTCATCGACGATGCTGACCACGAGGGTGCTGGTGACGACGTTGCCCAGCGAATCGGTGGCCTGGTAGGTGAAGGTTTCGGTCAGGGTGTTGGCGCCGTCGTCGGCGTGCGGGGTGGTACTGGCCGGTGAGGTCAGGGTGTAGGTGTACGTGCCGTTGGGGTTGAGCACGATCTGCCCGTAGTTGCCGGTGGCACTGCCGACCAGCGCGTAGCTGATCGCACCGACCGCGCCGGTGACCGAGCCGACCAGCGTGCCGGACGCGGTTTCCCCGGTGCTGGTCGGATCGCTGCCGGTGACCGTGCCAGGAGCCAGATCCTGGCCGTCCTTGGTCAGATCGAGGGCTTTTTCGTAGACGGTGACATCGGTGTCGCTGACCGCGCACAGTTTGCTGTTGTAGACGTCGATGGTGATGGTGGTGGTGCTTTCATCGCCGTCGGAATCGCGCACGGTGTACACGAACACATCCACCGCACCCGGGCCACTCACGGCATTCGGGTTGCTGTGATAGACCGCGTTGCCGTTGGCGTCGAGGGTCAGGTAGCCGTAGGTGCCGTTGATGTTGCTGTTGAGGCCGCCGATGGCCGAGGTCGAGGTGTCGGAACCGGCGCGCACGCCCACTACCGCGCCACTAGCAGCCGGGCCGTCGGCGCCGCCGATATCGTTGTCCAGCACGTTGCCGCTGACGGTGCCGCCCTCCTGCACCGACGTCGCGTCGGGTTTGGCGGTCGGCAGGTCGTCGATGATGTTGACGTTGATCTGCCCGGTGGCGGAGCTGCCATCGGTGTCGGTCGCCACCACGTTGAAGTTCTCGGTGATGCTGTTGGCGCCGTTGGCGGTCGGATGGGTTTCGTTATCCACCAGGGTGTAGCTGTAACTGACAACGCCAGTGGCCGGATCGTATCCGGTGATGGTCAGCGTGCTGCCCAGCGGGGTGACCGCCGATTGCGGGAAGCCTGCCGCGACACCGTTGGTGATCACGGCGATGCCGCCCACGGTCAGGGTTTGCAGACCGTCGAGGGCAGTGACGGTGAAGGTGCCGCTCTGGGTCAGTGCCGGGGTGTTGGGGCTGGTGCCGTCGCTGAGGTTTTTCTCGTAGACGGTGAGTTCGCCACCGTTGACGTCGAGGCCGTTGAGGTACACCTGATCGTCGTTGTTGTGGATGTTCAGCACGAGGTTCGCGGTGCTGGTATCGCCGTCGGCATCGGTGATGGTGTAGGTGAAGGTTTCAGTGCCGTTGCCGCCGCCGTGCAGGTTTTTGAAGTCTGCATCGTTGGTGTTGAGGGTGTAGGTGTACGTGCCGTTGGCGTTCAATGCCAGGGTGCCGTAAGTCCCGGTGAAGGTGCCTGCGGTGATCGGGCCGGCGTTGGGGCCGGTCGGTACGCGGTCGGCGCCTTGCACGTCGTTGGTCAGGACGTTGCCACTCAAGGTGAGGTTGGATTCCGAGGCGGTGCCGGCGTTGCTGTCGTCCACGCCTTTTGGCAGGTCGTCGACGATGTTTACGTCCAGCGTCGCGTTGGCGGTGGTGCCGTTGTCGTCGACTACGGTCACGGCGAATTGCTCGTTGAGCACGTTGGCACCATTGGCAGTCGGGTGCGCTTCGTTGTCGACCAGGGTGTAGCTGTAGCTGACGACGCCGGTTGCAGCGTTGAAGCCGGTAATGGTCAGCGTGCTGCCCAGTGGCGTAGTCACCGATTGCGGGAAGCCTGCTGCCACGCCGTTGGTGACCACGGCAATGCCGCCGATGGTCAGCGTGGTAACGCCGTCCAGCGCGGTGATGGTGAAGGTGCCGCTCTGGGTCAGTGCTCCAGAATCCGGGGCGCTACCGTCGCCGAGGTTTTTCTCGTAAACGGTGAGTTCACCACCCTCGACGTTCAACCCGTTGATGACCACAGGATCGTCGTTGTTGTGGATCTGCAACACGAGGTTCGCGGTGCTGGTGTCGCCGTCGGCATCGATCAGGGTGTAAGTGAAAGTCTCGGTGCCATTGCCACCGCCATGCAGATTCTTGAAGTCCGCATCACTGGTATTCAGCGTGTAGGTGTACGTGCCGTTGGCATTCAGCACCAGCGTGCCGTAAGTCCCGGTGAAAGTGCCTGCGGTGATCGGGCCGGCGTTTTCGCCGACAGGTACGCGGTCGGCGCCTTGTACGTCGTTGGTCAGGACGTTGCCGCTCAGCGTGAGGTTGGTTTCCGAAGCTGTGCCCACATTGCTGTCGTCCACGCCTTTTGGCAGGTCGTCGACGATGTTCACGTCCAGTGTCGCGTTGGCGGTGGTGCCGTTGTCGTCGACTACGGTCACGGCGAATTGCTCGTTGAGCACGTTGGCGCCGTTGGCAGTTGGGTGCGCTTCGTTGTCGACCAGGGTGTAGCTGTAGCTGACGACGCCGGTTGCAGCGTTGAAGCCGGTGATGGTCAGCGTACTGCCCAGTGGCGTGGTTACCGATTGCGGGAAGCCTGCGGCCACGCCATTGGTGACCACGGCGATGCCGCCGATGGTCAGCGTGGTAACGCCGTCCAGCGCGGTGATGGTGAAGGTGCCGCTTTGGGTCAGGGCTCCCGAGTCCGGGGCGCTACCGTCGCCGAGGTTTTTCTCGTAGACGGTGAGCTCACCGCCCTCGACGTTCAACCCGTTGATGATCACAGGGTCGTCGTTGTTATGAATCTGCAGCACGAGGTTCGCGGTGCTGGTATCGCCGTCGGCATCGGTGATGGTGTAGGTGAAGGTTTCAGTGCCGTTGCCGCCGCCGTGCAGGTTTTTGAAGTCTGCATCGTTGGTGTTGAGGGTGTAGGTGTACGTGCCGTTGGCGTTCAATGCCAGGGTGCCGTAAGTCCCGGTGAAGGTGCCTGCGGTGATCGGGCCGGCGTTGGGGCCGGTCGGTACGCGGTCGGCGCCTTGCACGTCGTTGGTCAGGACGTTGCCACTCAAGGTGAGGTTGGATTCCGAGGCGGTGCCGGCGTTGCTGTCGTCCACGCCTTTTGGCAGGTCGTCGACGATGTTTACGTCCAGCGTCGCGTTGGCGGTGGTGCCGTTGTCGTCGACTACGGTCACGGCGAATTGCTCGTTGAGCACGTTGGCACCGTTGGCGTTCGGATGCGCTTCGTTGTCGACCAGGGTGTAGCTGTAGCTGACAACGCCAGTCGCCGCGTTGAAACCAGTGATGGTCAGCATGCTGCCCAGTGGCGTGGTCACCGATTGCGGGAAGCCTGCGGCCACGCCATTGGTGACCACGGCGATGCCGCCGATGGTCAGCGTGGTGACGCCATCCAGCGCGGTAATGGTGAAAGTACCGCTTTGGGTCAGGGCTCCCGAGTCCTGGGCGCTGCCGTCACCGAGGTTTTTCTCGTAAACGGTGAGCTCACCGCCCTCGACGTTCAACCCGTTGATGACCACCGGGTCGTCGTTGTTATGAATCTGCAGAACGAGGTTGGCGGTGCTGGTGTCGCCGTCGGCATCGGTCAGGGTGTAAGTGAAAGTCTCGGTGCCATTGCCACCGCCATGCAGATTCTTGAAGTCCGCATCACTGGTATTCAGCGTGTAGGTGTAGGTGCCGTTGGCATTCAGCACCAAGGTGCCGTAAGTCCCGACGAATGTACCGGGGGTGATCGGGCCGGCATTTGCGCCGACGGGTACGCGGTCAGCGCCTTGCACGTCGTTGGTCAGCACGTTGCCGGTCAGCGTCAGTTGAGTCTCCGTCGCCGTACCGTTGTTGTCATCGAACGCTTTCGGCACGTCGTCGGTGATGTTGACGTCCAGCGTGCCGGTGGCGGTGTCGCCATTGCTGTCGCCGGCGATCACGGTGAATTGTTCGCTGAGGTTATTGGCACCGTCGCCCGCCGCGTGGGTTTCGTTGCCGTTGAGGGTGTAGCTGTAGCTGACCGTACCGGTGGCCGGGTTGTAGCCGGTGATGGTCAGGGTATTGCCCAGTTGTGTGGTGATCGATTGCGGGAAACCGATCGGCACGCCGCCGACAATCACGTTGATGCCGCCGATGCTCAGGCTGCTCAGGCCGTCCGGTGCCGACACCGTGAAGCTGCCGGTCTGGGTCAGCGCGCCAGGGTTGGCGGCGGAACCGTCGGGCAGATTGGCTTCGTTGAGATTCAATTCACCACCGGCAACAGACAGCCCGGTGAGTGTTACCGGATTGTTGACTGGCGGTGGTGGTGGAGCGATCGGCGCGGTGTCGTCACCGTTGTCGATCACCGCGTTGTGGCGTTCTTCGGGAAACTCGGGAATGCCATTGAAACCGGCGGTGGGGAAACCGATGACCGGATCGACCCGGCCCGCCACTTCAGTCAACAACACGAAACTGTGGCCGCCACCCAGTGCGCCCGGCGCACCACCGGTGGCGCCAGGACCAGCCGCCGTCGCTTCGGCGGTTTGGGTCGGGTCATCGCCGGCGGCAATGGCTTTCTGGATCTGTTCGACGTCGGTCAGTTGCGACTCGCTCGGGGTCACCGCTTCCGGTGCATTGACGTGAGCCGCCTGATCGGCGAGCAACTGGCCAGTCATGGTCAGGCTGCTGTCGCGGCCGAGGGTCAGTTCCTGGCCGTTTTGCAGATGAACGGCAACCGCCCCCTCCGCCCCGGTGATCAATTGATCCCCTGCAAACAGCCGATCGCCTTCGACCAGTGCGCGACGAGTGCCGTCCGCCGACTGAGCGAAAACCTGACCAATGACTTTAGTGACGATCCCGATGAGCGTTGCCATGTGCATTCCTCCGCTGCCGACCACCGTCGGCGCTGGTTCGCGAAGCAGCCCATGGCTCAAGCGGGTTGTCGGGGCGACGCTCGCACCTCGACAGTTCGTTTCGCAGGTTGTGCAAATCCAGAAACGCCAGCGCCATCAGGCACTTGGAATCTCTGTTCGATGCAGCACGCCCACTAGCGCTACGTAACGGTGGTGAATCACCCGAGTGACAAAAAACTGTCGCTCATCAGCCGCTACGCGTCCCTCCCCTTTAGCAGTACTTCGCCGTATGTCGCAAAGTGAGTGGAACTTTCCTCAAGCCTTTCTGCACTCCCTAAAGCGCATAAAACAAAGGCTTTCGAGTGGAACAATGTGCTGGATTTGGCGAACCGCATAAGTTTTTTTTGGCATAACCCTTATGAAAATTTTTTCTTAGCTACGCTTCAGGATGTTCTTAGCTCTGTTGTTACAGGCATGAAACGCTTTTTACTAAAAATATCGTCAATAAATTGGCGACAGCGAAACACCATCAGGACTCAGGGAGATGCACCCATGCGCGTACTAACCCCCCTCTGCAGCGCGGTTTTGCTGGCCATGGCTTGCACTTCTCAAGCCCAGGCCATGAACCTCACCGAAGCGATCCAGAGCACCATCGCCACCCACCCGGAACTGGCCTCGCGCGTGGACGCGCGCCTGTCAGCTGATGAACAGGTGAAGGTCGCCAAGGGCGGCTTCTATCCGTCGGTGGATCTGAACGCTGCTTACGGGCGCGGCTACAGCGACAACACCAACACCCGGGCCTTCGGTAACCACCACACCGAAATCCTCAACTACACCCAGTCCGAGCTGCGGCTGCGGCAGATGCTGTTCGACGGTTTCAACACCGCCAACGAAGTCGAACGCACCAAGGGCGTTTCCAACTCGCGCGCCTATTACGCGCAAGGCACCGCCCAGGATTTGGCCCTGCGCACCATCGAGGTCTACCTCGAAGTGCTCAAGCGCCGTGAACTGGTGACCCTGGCCAAGAACAACCTGCAGGCGCACTTGCGCGTCAACGATCAGATCGGCCTGCGCACCGAGCGTGGCGTGGGCAGCACCGCCGACTCCGATCAATCGGTCGCCCGTAAGGCGCTGGCGCAGAACAACCTCGACACCGCCGAAGTCGATCTGGCGGATGCCGAATCGAACTTCTACAGCGTGGTCGGGCGTATGCCCGATGAGCTGGAAACCCCGGCCTCTACCCGCGGCGAATTGCCCGCCACCTTGCCTGAAGCCCAGCAGAGCATGGTCGAGAACAACCCGTACCTGAAATCTGCCCAGGCCGACGTGCAATCGGCCGAGAGTCAGTACGAAGTCGCCAAGTCGCCGTTCTACCCACGCTTCGATGCCGAAGCCGCCGTCGGCGCCAACAACAACGTGCAGGGTGACGAAGGCCACGACAACGAATGGCGGGTCGGCGTAGTGATGAACTACAACCTGTTCCGTGGCGGCAGCGACAAGGCGCGACTGGCCTCCGACGCGCACCAGATCAACCAGGCGATGGACATCCGCAACAACGCCCTGCGTCAGCTTAACGAGAACATTCACCTGGCGTGGAACGCCATGCTCAACGCCAAGAAACAGACCCCGACCGCCCGCGAATACGCTGAAACCACCAAGCGTGTACGCGCCGCGTATCAGGATCAGTTCGGCCTCGGCCAGCGCACCCTGCTCGATGTGCTCGACAGTGAAAACGAGCTGTACAACGCCAACCGTCGCTACACCGAAATCCGCTACACCGAGGAATACTCGATGTACCGCGTGCTGGCGAACATGGGCCAGTTGCTGAGCAAGCAGCGCGTGGTGCTGCCGGCCGATGCGATTGCCGCGACCGAGGTGAAGAACGAAGCGCGCTTGCCCGAGCTGAAATAACCACTCTGCCGGAGCTGCCGAAAGCTGTGATCTGATCGTTCCCACGCTCCGCGTGGGAATGCAGCCCGTGACGCTCCGCGTCACTGGACGCGGAGCGTCCCTAGAGGCATTCCCACGCAGAGCGTGGGAACGATCAACTGAAGTAATGCCAGGGGAGCGATCAATATGACCAGCATGCAACCCGGTAACACCGGGATCGATCCGCGGCTGAGCTTCGATGACCCGTTGCTCGACGGTCTGTTGATCCTCTGCAAACTCCATGGCGCGACGGTCAGTCGCGCCAGCCTGAGCGCCGGGCTGCCCCTGGACAAACAACGCCTGAGCCTGGACCTGCTGCCCCGCGCCGCCGCCCGGGCCGGGTTGCAGGCGCGCTTGTTGCGTCGGGAACTCAAGGACATTTCACCGCTGAACCTGCCGGTGCTGTTGCTGTTGGGCAACGGGCGTACCGCGGTGCTGCGGCGGTTTGCCGAAGACGGCAAGGCGCTGATCCTGCCCAGCGAAGCCGACGGCGGCGAGCAATGGGTCAGCCGTGAAGAACTCACCGAACACTACAGTGGCCAGGCCTTGTTCGCCCGGCCACGGCATGAACTGGAAGACCTGCGCTCGCCATTGGTGCCACGGGTGCAGGCGTGGTTTCGCGACACCCTGAAACTGTCGAAATGGCTGTACAGCGACGCGATCCTCGCCAGTTTCCTGATCA
This sequence comes from Pseudomonas sp. R45(2017), assembly GCF_002112305.1. Lineage (NCBI taxonomy): Bacteria > Pseudomonadati > Pseudomonadota > Gammaproteobacteria > Pseudomonadales > Pseudomonadaceae > Pseudomonas > Pseudomonas sp. R45(2017). The sequence goes on from NZ_NEHH01000007.1 coordinate 227,195, forward strand.
ACCTGCTGGGCCTGATGGTGCCGCTGTTTGTCATGCAGACCTACGACCGCGTGGTGCCGAACCAGGCCACGTCGACCCTGTGGGTGCTGGCCATCGGGCTGTTGATCGGCACCGGTTTCGAACTGGTGCTGCGGGTGGTACGTGCGCATCTGCTGGACACCGCCGGCAAGAAGACCGACGTGATCCTTTCCGCGACTTTATTCGAGCGCATCACCGGCATGTCGATGAAGGCCCGGCCGGCGACCATCGGCGGATTCGCCCAGAGCATTCACGACTTTCAGGGCCTGCGCGAATTTCTCACCGCCGTGACCCTGACCAGCTTGATCGACCTGCCTTTCGTGGTGTTGATGCTGGTGGTGATCGGCCTGCTCGGTGGCTGGCTGGTGGTGATTCCGCTGCTGGCGTTTCCAATCACGATCGTCTTCGCGATGATCATTCAGGCCCGTCTGCGCGACACCGTGCAGAAAAGCCTGAGCCTCGGCGCCGAGCGTCAGGCGTTGCTGATCGAAACCCTCGGCGGCCTGGAAACCCTCAAGGCGTGCAGCGCCGAAAGCGAGCGCCAGCACAAATGGGAAAGTACCCACGGCGCCCTCACCCGCCTCGACAGCCACGCGCGCAACCTCTCGGCGCTGGCCACCAATGGCACGCTGTTCATCCAGCAGTTTTCAGGGATGGCAACGATTGTGGCCGGGGTCTACAGCATCATCGCCGGCAACCTCAGCGTCGGCGCACTGGTGGCCACTTACATGCTCGGCAGCCGCGTGCTCGCGCCGCTGGGCCAGATCGCCGGGCTGATCACCCGCTACCAGCAAGCGCAACTGACCATGAAAAGCACCGACGCGCTGATGTCCCTGCCTCAGGAGCGCGACGGCAAACAACGGCCACTGGAGCGCACGCAACTGCAAGGCGCGCTGGACGCCAACGCGGTGACCTTCCACTACAACGGCCAGAACGCGCCGGCCCTGAATAACGTCAGCTTCAGCGTCAAACCCGGCGAGCGGATCGGTATCATCGGCCGCAGCGGCTCCGGCAAAAGCACCCTGGCGCGGCTGGTGATGGGCTTCTACGAACCGGAAGAAGGCCAGTTGCTGCTCGACGGCCTCGACCTGCGGCAACTGGATGTCGCCGACCTGCGCCAGCAGATCGGTTACGTCGCCCATGACTTGCCGCTGCTGGCCGGCAGCCTGCGTGACAACCTGACCCTCGGCGCCCGCTATATCAGCGATTCGCGGATGCTTGAAGTGGCCGAACTGACCGGCGTCACCGAGCTTGCACGGCAGCATCCGCAAGGCTTCGACCGGCCGGTGGGCGAGCGCGGGCAACTGCTTTCCGGTGGCCAGCGCCAGGCGGTGCTGCTGGCGCGGGCGCTGTTGCTCGATCCGCCGATCATGCTGCTCGACGAACCCACCAGTGCCATGGACAACAGCAGCGAAGACGTCCTGCGCCAGAAGCTGCACGGCTGGGTGCAGGGCAAAACCTTGTTGCTGGTCACCCACCGCACCTCGATGCTGAGCCTGGTGGACCGGTTGCTGGTGCTGGACAACGGCCGGATCGTCGCCGACGGTCCGAAAGAAGCGGTCATCGATGCACTGCGCAAGGGCCGGGTCGGCTCGGCAGCGGTCTAGGAGTTGCCCCATGTCTGCTTCTTCCTCTTCAAAACCCCGCGGTTATTTCGACAGCTTCGGTAAAAGCGCCGAAGCCGAATTCATGCCGGAAACCGCCGGCGCCTCGTTGCAGGATTCGCCACGCTGGTCGCGCATCACCGTGTGGCTGGCGGCGGCGCTGCTGATCAGTGCGCTGGTCTGGGCCAAGTTCGCGGTGCTCCAGGAAGTGACCATGGGCGAAGGCAAGGCGATTCCGTCGAGCAAGGTCCAGGTGATCCAGAACCTCGAGGGCGGGATCGTCACCGAGATCTTCGTCCGTGAAGGGCAAATGGTCAGCAAGGGCGACACCTTGCTGCGGCTGGATGACACGCGGTTTCTGTCGAACAAGGGTGAGAGCGAGGCCGACCGTTATGCCCTGACCGCGCAGGTCGAACGCTTGTCCGCCGAAGCCGAAGGCCGGCCGTTCAAGCTCTCGGACGAGGTGATCGCTAAGGCCCCGCAAGTCGCCGAGGACGAGCGCTCGCTGTACGAACAACGGCAACGCCGGCTGGCCAGCGAGCAACGGACCCTCAGCGAACAGCTGCGGCAGAAGGCACAGGAGCTGGCGGAATTTCGGTCGAAACAGGGGCAATACAGTTCGAGCCTGACGCTGCTGCAACAGGAAATGAACATGTCGGAACCGCTGGTGAAAACCGGCGCGGTTTCGCCCGTGGAGATTCTCCGCCTGCGTCGTAGCGCAGTGGAAATTCGCGGTTCGTTGAATGCCACGACGCTCGCCATTCCCCGGGCCGAATCGGCGATCAACGAGATCAAGAGCAAGATCGACGAATCGGAACAGACCTTCCGCTCCGAAGCGGCCAAGGAGCTCAACGAGAAACGCACGGACCTGTCGAAAATCACCGCGTCGAGCATCGCCATCGACGACCGCGTCAGCCGCACCACCGTGACTTCGCCGGTACGCGGGGTTATCAAGCAGATGAAGGTCAACACCATCGGCGGCGTGGTGCAGCCGGGCAGCGACATGGTGGAAATCGTGCCGCTGGAAGACAACCTGTTGATCGAAGCCAAGGTCCGGCCGCAGGACGTGGCGTTTCTGCATCCGGGCCAGAAAGCCATGGTCAAGTTCAGCGCCTACGACTACACGATCTACGGCGGGCTCAGCGCCAAACTTGAGCTGATCGGCGCCGATACCATCACCGACGACAAAGGCAACAGCTTCTACCTGATCCAGGTGCGTACCGACAAAAATCATCTGGGCGGGGATGTGAAACCGCTGCTGATCATTCCGGGGATGGTGGCGACGGTGGACATCATCACCGGAGAAAAAAGCGTGCTGGATTACCTGCTCAAACCGGTGCTCAAAGCGCGGACCGAGGCGATGCGCGAACGCTAGTGATTGATCGCTCTCACGTTGATCGTTCCCACGCTCTGCGTAGGAACGATCAGGCGATCAGTACCCGTCCGATCAGCCTCCGTGATTCTTCTGGAAAGTCGCCTCCCCCATCGCCGCAATCTGCCCCTCGATCAACGCCTCGAACGGCTTGAGCAACGGCTCGAAAGAGACCGGCGCTTCCAGCGTCTGCAACGCCTGAACAATCGCTTCGATCGTCGACAACGCCCCCGGCCCCGGTGCCTTGCGCAGCCGATACCGCGACACCCCACCCTCCGCCAAAGTCACCCGTGGCAACGCCGCCAGCAGCGGATTGAGGTGCAGCATCTTGCGCGCCTTGCGCCACGTGCCATCCGGCACCACCAGCAACAGCGGTTCATCGGACGCGGCGTAAGCCTGCATCGGTTGCGCATCGTCCGCCGGGAACAACAACCGCGCCCGATACCCCGGCCGGTTCAACAGCGCGGGCAAATCCTCGAACACTTCACCGACAATCAGCTCGGCATTGTTCAAACCGAGCGCCGCCAGCCGAGCCGTGTTGAGCGCGTGATTGACCTCGCTCGGGTGCTGCAACAGCAACACCCGGGTGCGGCTGTCGAGGCTGGGGATCAGCGGGCAAAGGCAATGGGTTTGTGGGCGCAGGCAGCGCGGGCATTGGGGTCTGGACATTGTCTTATGCCTGATTGAGCTGCGCTTTGAGCAGATCGCGGAAAGTCTGGATCAGCGGCTCGCGGCTGCGGCCCCGGCGCATGATCATGGAAAACGGTGCCTGATAACCGAAGGTCGCCGGCAGCAGCACCCGCAGGTCACCTTTGTCGGCCCAGGCCTGGGCGTAGTGCTCCGGCAGATAACCGATGTAGGCGCCGGACAGCACCAGAATCAGCTGCGCCTCCATACTTTCCACGGTCGCGGCGCTGTGTTTGAAACCGTGGCGCGCCAGTTCGGCCTGGCTCCAGTAACCGCGTCCGACCATGCGTTGCTGGGTGATGACCCGCTCGGGAATCCGCCGTTCGTTGAACAGCGGGTGACGGTTGCTGCAGTACAACCAGTGCTGCTCGCGGTACAGCGGCATGTACACCAGACCGCTCATGCGCGTTGAGAATGCGCCGATGGCCAGATCGAGGCGGTTGTCCTGCACGCCGAGTTGCAGTTCGTAAGGGCTCATCACCGACAGATGCAAATGCACCGCCGGGTGTTCCTGGCTGTAGGCGCCGATGGCTTCGGCGAACGGCAGGGCCTTGTCGCTGACCGTCGAGTCGATCACCCCGAGGTTGAGCGTGCCGCGCAATTCGCCCTTGAGCGCTGCTGCGTATTGCTCGAAACCTTCGAGTTCGGCCAGCAGACGCAGGGTTTCCTGGTGGAACAGTTCGCCCTTGCTGGTCAGGCTGAAACCACCGCGCCCGCGATGGCACAGCACCAGACCGAGCGCGGCTTCGAGCTGACTCATGTAGGTGCTGATCGCCGAGGTCGACAGGTTGAGTTCCTGCTGCGCGTTGGCAAACCCCTGATGGCGCACGACGCTGACGAAGATGCGCAACAGTTTCAGGTCGGGTAAAGCGTTGGCCATGTCTACTCCAAGGATCGTTCCCACGCTCTGCGTGGGAATGCCGCCCGTGACGCTCTGCGTCACCTGCGATTACGGCTGGACGCGGAGCGTCCGTGGATGCATTCCCACGCAGAGCGTGGGAACGAGCACGTAGGGGAAGTCTGGCATTAGTTTAGAAATTTCTGAACTAAGTATTTGCCCGTAGCGATTCTTCCGCCCCACTACATTTCGCAGAATCGGCCCACAGCGGTGCCCGTGCCCCTTGCGAATACGGTGCGCCGACATAAATAAAACAAAGACGATGAGGCCCTACCCGTGGACAAGATTCTTCACCAACCACTGGGCGGCAACGAAATGCCGCGCTTCGGCGGCATCGCCACCATGCTCCGACTCCCCCATGTACCGACCGCTGCCGGCCTGGACGCTGCCTTCGTTGGCGTGCCACTGGACATCGGTACTTCGCTGCGCCCCGGCACCCGCTTCGGGCCGCGCGACATCCGCACCGAATCGGTGATGATCCGCCCGTACAACATGGCCACCGGCGCTGCGCCGTTCGACTCGCTGTCGGTTGCCGACATCGGTGACGTGGCGATCAACACCTTCAACCTGCTCGACGCCGTGCGCATCATCGAAGAAGCCTACGACAACATCCTCGAGCACAACGTGATCCCGATGACCCTGGGTGGCGACCACACCATCACCCTGCCGATCCTGCGTGCGATCCACAAAAAGCACGGCAAGGTCGGTCTGGTACACATCGATGCCCACGCTGACGTCAACGATCACATGTTCGGCGAGAAGATCGCCCACGGTACGACCTTCCGTCGCGCCGTCGAAGAAGGCCTTCTGGACTGCGACCGCGTGGTGCAGATTGGTCTGCGTGCGCAGGGTTACACCGCTGACGACTTCAACTGGAGCCGCGATCAGGGCTTCCGCGTGGTGCAGGCCGAAGAGTGCTGGCACAAGTCGCTGGAACCGCTGATGGCCGAAGTGCGCGAGAAAGTCGGTGGCGGCCCGGTGTACCTGAGCTTCGACATCGACGGCATCGACCCGGCGTGGGCGCCTGGCACCGGCACCCCGGAAATCGGTGGTCTGACGACCATTCAGGCGATTGAAATCGTTCGCGGCTGCCAGGGCCTCGACCTGATCGGCTGCGATCTGGTAGAAGTCTCGCCCGCTTATGACACCACCGGCAACACCTCGCTGCTGGCCGCCAACCTGCTGTACGAAATGCTCTGCGTACTGCCGGGCGTCGTCCACCGCTGAGGGTCGGGTCATGAACGAACGTGATCAGGTTCTGAAAGCGGCCGCCGATCTGGTGTCCGCCTTCGCCCGCAACGATCGCGAAGCCTACTTCGGCGCGTTCAGCGCCGATGCCAGCTTCGTGTTCTACACCCTCGAACAGCCCCTGCTGTCGCGCGATGCCTATCAGGCGTTGTGGGACAGCTGGCGCGCCGAGGATGGCTTCGAGGTGTTGTCCTGCACCTCGAGCAACGCCTTCGTCAGCCTGCAGGGTGACGTGGCGATTTTCATCCATGACGTGGCCACCGAGCTGCGCATGCAAGGGGAGCAACATTTCAGCCAGGAGCGCGAGACGATTGTTTTCAAGAAACAAGCGTCAAGCCTAGAACAACAAGGCCATTGGCTGGCCTGCCACGAACATTTGTCCGCAATGCCGGAAGGGCTGCCATCCCCTTAGCCAAGACAGGTGACGCTCACGCACGATGAGCGCGCCTTTATGATCGGAGCAGATCATGAATAACAACAACAAAGACCAAAGCCTTACGCAGATTGAAACCCACGGGGTCGAACAGATCCCGGACAACGAACGCACCGCCGGTCCCGTGGACTTGTTCCGCATGATCTTTGGCGGCGCGAATACCTTTGCCACCGCCGTGCTCGGCAGTTTCCCGGTGCTGTTCGGCCTGTCCTTCCAGGCGGGCGTCTGGGCGATTGTCTCGGGCGTGCTGCTTGGCTCGCTGATCCTCGCACCGATGGGCCTGTTCGGTCCGCTCAACGGCACCAACAATGCCGTGTCGTCCGGTGCGCACTTCGGCGTGCACGGGCGCATCGTCGGTTCGTTCCTGTCGCTGCTGACCGCCATCGCCTTCTTCTCGCTCTCGGTGTGGAGTTCCGGAGATGCGCTGATCGGTGGTGCGAAACGCCTGATCGGCCTGCCGGAAACCGACCTGACCCTGGGCCTGGCCTACGGTCTGTTCGCGATTCTGGTGTTGACCGTGTGCATCTACGGCTTCCGCTTCCTGCTGTGGGTGAACAAGGTCGCGGTGTGGAGCGCGAGCCTGCTGTTCCTGCTGGGCATCTTTGCCTTCGCCGGTCCCTTCGATTCGCACTACGCCGGCACCGTCAGCCTCGGCCAGCCGGGCTTCTGGGCCGCGTTCATCGGCGCCGCGCTGGTGGCCATGAGCAACCCGATTTCCTTCGGCGCGTTCCTCGGCGACTGGGCCCGCTACATCCCGCGTGAGACCTCGCGCAAGCGGATCATGGCGGCGGTGGTGCTCTCGCAGATCGCCACCTTCATCCCGTTCCTGTTCGGCCTGACCACCGCGACCATCGTCGCGATCCAGGCGCCGGACTACATCGCGGCCAACAATTACGTAGGCGGTCTGCTCGCGGTGTCGCCGAGCTGGTTCTTCCTGCCGGTGTGCCTGATTGCGGTGATCGGCGGCATGTCCACCGGCACCACATCGCTGTATGGCACCGGGCTGGACATGTCCAGCGTGTTCCCGCGCCTGCTGTCGCGGGTCAAGGCGACGCTCCTGATCGGTGTGCTGTCGATTGCCTTCATCTTCATCGGGCGCTTTGCGGCGAACCTGGTGCAGAGCGTGTCGACCTTCGCCGTGCTGATCATCACCTGCACCACCCCTTGGATGGTGATCATGATCATCGGCCTGGTGGTACGTCGCGGCTTCTACTGCCCGGACGACCTGCAAGTGTTCACGCGCGGCGAGCAAGGCGGACGCTACTGGTTCAGCCACGGCTGGAACTGGCGTGGCCTGGGCGCGTGGATCCCGAGCGCGGCGGTCGGCCTGTGCTTCGTCAACCTGCCGGGGCAGTTCGTCGGCCCGCTGGGTGAACTGGCCGGCGGCATCGACATCAGCCTGCTGGTGACCCTCGGTCTGGCGTCGGTGATGTACCTGATGCTGCTGAGCCTGTTCCCGGAACCGGCGCTGGTCTACGGCCCGAAGGATCCCCGCAGCAAAGGCGCGCATGCGCCGGCTGAAGCGGCGCTGCGTCAGGCTGCCTGAATAAACGAATCGCCTGTGGGGGTCAGCCTTCTCCCACAGTGTTCCACCCCATAAAAAAGACAATCGGAGACACGCCATCATGGCTTTGGATTTATTCGTCGTCCTCATCTACGCCGCCGGCATGCTCTTGCTCGGCTACTTCGGCATGCGCAAGGCCAAGACCAACGAGGACTTCCTGGTCGCCGGGCGTAACCTCGGCCCGAGCCTGTACATGGGCACCATGGCCGCGACCGTTCTCGGTGGCGCGTCCACCGTCGGTACCGTCCGCCTGGGCTACGTGCACGGCATTTCCGGTTTCTGGCTGTGCGCGGCACTGGGTTGCGGCATCGTGGCGCTGAACCTGTTCCTGGCCAAGCCGCTGCTGAAACTGAAGATCTACACCGTTACCCAGGTCCTGGAAAAACGCTACAACCCGATGGCCCGCTCGGCCAGCGCGGCAATCATGCTGGCCTACGCGCTGATGATCGGCGTGACCTCGATCCTCGCCATCGGCACCGTGCTGCAAGTGCTGTTCGGCCTGCCGTTCTGGATCTCGGTACTGCTCGGCGGTGGCGTGGTGGTGATCTACTCGGCCATCGGCGGCATGTGGTCGCTGACCCTGACCGACATCGTCCAGTTCATCATCAAAACCGTCGGCCTGATGTTCATCCTCCTGCCAATCTGCCTGTACCGCGTCGGCGGCTGGGATGAACTGGTGCTGAAACTGCCGGCCACTGCCTTCAGCTTCACCACCATCGGCTGGGACACGATCATCACCTACTTCATGATCTACTTCTTCGGCATCCTGATCGGTCAGGACATCTGGCAACGGGTGTTCACCGTCAAGAACGAAAAAGTCGCTCAGTACGCCGGTAGCTTCGCGGGCATCTACTGCATCCTCTACGGTCTGGCCTGTGCCTTGATCGGCATGGCTGCACATGTGCTGATCCCGAATCTGGACAACGTCAACAACGCCTTTGCCGCGATCGTCAAACTGTCGCTGCCGGACGGCATCCGGGGTCTGGTGATCGCCGCAGCCCTGGCCGCGATGATGTCCACCGCCAGCGCCGGCCTGCTCGCCGCTGCCACCACCCTGACCGAAGACCTGCTGCCGAAACTGCGTGGCGGCAAACAGTCGAGCCTGGGTGTGAACCGTCTGTTCACCCTGCTGACCGGTGTCGTGGTGCTGGGTATTGCTCTGGTTGTGAACGACGTGATCAGCGCCCTGACCCTCGCGTACAACCTGTTGGTAGGCGGCATGCTGATCCCGCTGATCGGTGCGATCTTCTGGAAACGCGCGACCACTGCCGGCGCCATCGCCAGCATGGGCCTGGGTTTCGCCACCGCCCTGCTGTTCATGTTCAAGGATGGTCTGGATGCCAACACGCCGATCTACTACAGCCTGGCTGTGGGTCTGGTGAGTTTTGTGGTGGTCAGCCTGTTTTCCCGTCGCCCTGCCCCGGTGGCCAGCGCGGTCTAAGCTCGCTATAACGACTTGATGCTTTCTTCGGCGGGTGTGGCGTCGGTTGCCACACCCGTTTTTTTCGTCTGGAGAAAATGCTTGATGAAGATTGTTTCTCGCGATCAGTGGTTCGAAGTGCAAACCCTGAGCGACGGCATTCGGCTGATTCACGAGCCGTTCATCCGCCCGTTCTATCGCTGCAACCTGTGGCACGTTCAGGGGCGGGACAAGGATCTGCTGCTCGACAGCGGTTCCGGGCTGGTCAGCCTGCGCGAACAGCTGCCGTGGCTGACCGAACGGCCGCTAGTGGCGGTGGCCAGTCATTGCCATTTCGACCACATCGCCGGGCACCACGAATTTGCCGAACGGCTGGTGCATCCGGCCGAAGCGGACATTCTGGCGGCGCCGGATGGCGAGAACGATCTGAGCCGGGCCTTCGTCGGCGACGACATGTTCGAAGCGCACCCGGATTGCCCGCTGTGCTACGCCGAATACCGGGTCAAGGCAGCGCCCGCCACCGGGTTTGTCGAGGACGGCGATGTGCTGGACCTGGGCAACCGCGCGTTGCAGGTGCTGCACACGCCGGGCCATTCACCGGGCGGGATCAGCCTCTACGAAGCGGCCAGCGAAACCCTGTTCAGCGGCGACATCATTTACGACGGGCCGTTGATCGAAGACGCCTACCATTCCAACCTCGACGACTACGCCGCCAGCCTGCGCCGCTTACAGGCTCTGAAGATTCGCACCGTGCATGGCGGTCACTTCGGCAGTTTTTCCGCAGAGCATCTGCACGGGATGATTGACGAATGGTTGCGCCGCCACGCCTGAGGCCTGCTGTACTTCAGTCAGACTAACAACACAAAGATCTGCCATGAGAAGAGCTGCCGTGCGTGCTGCCGTGCACCGGTTCATCCTGCGCCTGCTGGAAAATCGTGAATTCGACGACAACACCAGCCTCGCGCAGCTGGGGCTGGAAAAAGCGGATATCGAGGATCTGATCTTCCATCTGGAAGATGAATTCGGCCTGACGGCCTTCACCGCCGAAGAGGACCGGATGCTCAAGACCGCGAAGACCGCGAATGACCTGAGCCGGTTTCTGATGGAAATCGGGCGTCACTGAAAACAAAAGATCGCACCCGCCCGCCACTCCAATGGAGCGACAGCCGGGTGCGATCTTTTGTCGTTTAAATCCTTTGATCCTTCAAAGCGGGGCATTACCGCCGACGTGGCTGACGCCGACGCTGTTCGTCATCGGTGCGAATCGGGACCGGTTGCAGAGGCGGTTCGATCAAGCCGAGGGCAACACCCAAATCGTGCAGCCAGTTTTGAATTTTCTCTTTCATCGTCATGCCCCCTTCAGGGTGGTGCTGAGCGTCCGGAATTCTGAGGCCGCTTCGCACTGATAATAGTCCGAAGTCCTACGCAATGCTCGGCCAAATCCGCAATGATCTGTTACTGAATTGATCCAAATCCCTGACCGTTCGTTCAAGCCGTTTCCCGCACGTCCTCGCCAGCCACGGGATAGAGCGCCTGCTGCTGTTCAATCCACGCGTTGAGGTTGGCACCGACCATGCCCCGGCGCCACATGAGCCATGTTGTCGCACTGGCAAAAGGCTCGGCCAGCGGGTGCACCGCCACGCTTTCGCGCCCCGGCAGGCTGGCGAGCATCGACTCCGACATCAGCGCCACACCACTGCCGGCAATCACGCAGGCAAGCATGCCCTGATAGGACTCGATCTCCATCGCCCTCCCCATCGCCGCCTGATAGTGGGCAAACCACGCTTCCAGCCGCGCACGATAGGCGCAGCCATGGCGAAAGGTGAATACCGCCCGACCTTCGACATCCCTGGCGCTGCGTATCGGCGGGTGATCGGCCTCGCTGATCAGCACCAGCCGTTCGTTGCACAGCGGCACACCGTCGATCCCGGCCAGTTGCGGCGGGCCGTCCACCAGCGCCGCATCGAGGCGACCGGTGAGCAGGCCTTCAAGCAGTTCACCACTGGGCCCGGACTGCACCTGAAGATTCACCGCTGGATATTGCTTGTGATACCGCGCCAGCAGTGCCGGCAAATGGATCGCGGCGGTGCTGTACAGCGTGCCGAGCACGAAATCCCCCGCCGGTTGCCCGCCCATCACCGCTGCACTCGCCTGATCGCGAAGGGCGAACAGTTTGCCGGTGTAGTCCAGCAGGACTTTTCCCGCAGGCGACAACTGCAAACGCTGACGCTCACGGACGAACAGTTCGACACCCAGTTGCTCCTCCAGCTGTTTGAGCCGGGTCGACAGGTTCGACGGCACGCGGTGCAAACGTTCGGCGGCGCGGGTGATCGAGCCCTCCTCTGCCACGGCCTGGAAGATCCGCAATTGGCTGAACTCCACAACCTTTCTCCTGAACAGAACAAGTTACTCACTATTATTCAATTTTAAAGAAAGTCAATCAGTCCTAGCCTGACGGTCATTGAACCTGCAACGGAATTCAGACCATGTCACCGCTGATTCGCTTATCCGCCTGTTTCATTGCCCTGATGATGGCCATGGGCATCGGGCGTTTCGCCCTCACCCCGCAACTGCCGCACCTGCTCAGCGAAGGCCAGATCGACCTGACCGCCGCCGGTCTGATTGCGGCGGCCAACTACCTTGGTTACCTGCTCGGCGCCGTGGATGCGATGTTTTCCCGCCGGCCTGATCAGGTGCAGCGGCGCCTGCACGGCGGCCTGTGGTTGTGTGTGCTGCTGACGCTGGCGTCGTTCTGGGCCAACGGTTTCTGGTCGCATTTGTTGCTGCGCTTCGGTACCGGTGTGGCGAGTGCCTGGGTGCTGGTGATGATTACTGCGTTGAGTCAGCCGCTGGCTGCGGCGGCGGGTCGTCCGCGATTGGGCGCGCTGGTGTTTGCCGGGCCGGGGCTGGGGATTTTTCTGACGGGATTGCTGGCGCTGTTCTCACATCTGGCGCAGCAGACTTCCGCGACTCTGTGGCTGATCTATGCCGCCGTGGCGCTGGTGATGTTGCTGGGAATCGTGCGGATCCTGCCGCAACCGGGCGTCGGTGTGCCGGTCGTGCCGGCTGCCGTGAGTTCATCGAATCGTGGCATTGGGCGCTTGGCGGCGGTGTATGCCTTGTATGGCGTGGGCTACATCATCCCGGCCACGTTTCTGTCACAGATGGCCAACGCGCAGTTTCACGGGCAGTGGCAGGCCGATCTGTTCTGGCCGTGCTTCGGCCTCGGCGCCGCCATTGGCGTGTTTCTGGTGAGTTTGCGTCGGCACGATCCGGATACCACCCGGCACTGGCTGATGGCGACGTTATGGCTGCAAGCCGCCGGTGTGTTCGCTTGCCTGCTGGGCAGCGGCCTCGGCCTGGCACTCGGTGTGATCCTGTGCGGCACGCCGTTCCTGGCCTGCATGCAGCTGGTGATGCAACGCTCCCGGGAACTGGCGCCCCACGCCACTCAGCGCAACGCCGGCCTGCTCACCGCGTGCTTCGCCGTCGGTCAGCTCAGCGGGCCGTTGCTGGCGGCGGTCAGCAGCCACTTTAGCGGCGGCCTGCAACCGGCGCTGGTGATTGCCGGCAGCGGTCTGCTGATTGCCGGCGGTCTGGCCTGCAAATCGGTTACGGCTGACCGAGGGCTTTGCGCAAACGCCGACGCACCCACTGTTCCGCGCTGACGAAGGTGATGCCGAGCAACACCAGCACGGCGCCGATGATGAAGTTCAGGCTCAGTTCTTCGCCGAGCAGCACCACGCCGAACGTGACGCCGAACAACGGTGTCATGAAGGAAAACACCGCGAGGTTGGCCGCCAGATAACGGCGCAGCAGCCAGAACCAGGTCAGGTAACTGAAGAACGACACCACCAGTCCCTGGAACAGCACACTGCCCACGGCCACGACGGTCAGGCTGACGTGGGTGATCTGGCCGCTGAGCAGCGCGATCAGCAACAGGCCGATGAAACCGACGATCAGTTGATAGAACAGGGTCAGGGTCACCGGCGCCTCGGACAGGCGCGAGGCGCGCACCACCACGGTGGTCGCGCCCCAACTGGCACCGGCCAGCACGCCGAGGGCATCGCCCATCAACATCCGGCGGTCGAGGTTGTCCCACGACACGCCGCCGGCAAACGCAATGGCAATCCCGACAAATGCGAGGAAGATCCCAACCCATTGCACCGGTCGTAGGCGCTCGCTCGGCAACAGAAAATGCGCGCCCAGCGCGGTGAAGATCGGCGCGGTGTAGAGGAACACCGACATGTGCGCCGCCGTGGTCAACTGCAAGCCTTCGGAGATGAACAGGAATTCGAGCCCGAACAAGGCACCGGCCAGCAAGCCGCCGCGCCAAGTGTTGCCAACCTGATCCCAACCACCCTTCCAGCAAATCAGCAGTCCTACCAGCAGCGCCGAAATCCCCGACCGCCCCGCCGCCTGCATCACCGGCGCAATGTCGGTCGCCGCCCATTTGATCATCACCTGCTGCACGCCCCAGATCAGGCACAGGCCGATCATCACTTGCAGGGCAAACCCGTCGGCACTGCGCCGACTGACGCTCACCTCGACACCTCTAACACACACAACATGGCAGCTTTTCCAATGGTCAAACAAAGCCCCGGCTCTTTGTCCGGGGCGAAAAGTAGTGAGTGGATTATTAACCAGTCAGCCAGAAAAAGCCGTCTGGAAAAGACATTTCATGCTCCTGCAACGTCAGCGGAGAATGGCTGACGACTGCGCCGTCAATCGCTGGCAAGCCAGCGATGGCGTCAGGTCAGGCGACCAAGATCAACGAGCTGATCTGCCAAACCGGCTGGCCACAACAAATCCGACCGTACAGGCCAGCGCCGTGGCGAACGTCCCCCAAGCCCAATCCATCAGCGACACCTGCGCCGACCAGCCGCGCAATGTCGCCCAGTTGGTCAGGTCATAGGTGCCATAAGCGACCAGCCCGAGCAGCGCTCCCATCCGGGCGGCGCGTTGCCAGGTCAGCGACGGCAACACCACGAACACCACACAGCCGAAAACATACAGGCAATAAAAAACCGCTGCTGGCACCAGCAACGGTTTTTCGAGCATCAGCGAACCGAGCAGTTCGCGATAGGTCGGCGCCATCAGCACGCCAAGCCAGACGCCGTCGAGCAGAAGAAACGTCAGCAGCGTGGCGACGTAGGCAATCAGTGGTTTTTTCATCTGCCCGACCTCAAGTAAGCCCATGCAACATGGGCCACGTCAGGCTCAGGTTAGTTCAATGCGATCGGCGTGAATGACGATCTTGCCTTCCTTGTACAACGAACCGATGGCCTTCTTGAAGTTGCCCTTGCTGACACCGAACAGGCTGCTGATCAGCGCCGGGTCGCTCTTGTCGCTGACGGCCAGGGTGCCATCGTTTTCGCGCAACTTGGAGAGGATCTTCGAGTTCAGGCTGCTGGCTGCTTCCTGCCCCACCGGTTGCAGGCTCAGGCTGATCTTGCCGTCGGCGCGCACTTCCTTGATGAAGCCTTTCTCGCGCATGCCGGAACGCATGAACTTGAAGATTTCATTCTTGTGAATCAGACCCCAGTGCTTGTTGTTGATGACGGCCTTGAAACCCATGTCGGTGGATTCGGCCACCAGCAGATCAACTTCCTGGCCCACGCTGTAGTTGGCCGGGGTCTTGTCCAGATAACGATCCAGGCGCGCGGTCGCGGTGATGCGGCGGGTGTGCTTGTCGAGGTAGACATGCACCACGCAGTACTCGCCGGCGGTCATCTGGCGTTTTTCTTCGGAGTAAGGCAGCAGCAGATCCTTCGGCAGGCCCCAGTCGAGGAACACGCCGATGCTGTTGACTTCAACAACTTTCAAACTGGCAAATTCACCGACCTGAACTTTTGGTTTTTCAGTGGTGGCAATAAGTTTGTCGTCACTGTCCAGATAAATGAAAACATTGAGCCAGTCTTCATCTTCGCTGGGAATATCTTTAGGAATATAACGGTTGGGCAAAAGAATTTCGCCGTCGGCACCGCCGTCCAGATATAAACCGAAGTTAGTGTGTTTAACCACTTGCAAACTGTTGTAACGCCCGACTAAAGCCATTTCCAATACCCTCATTGCGTGGGCGGCATTCTACCCGGTTTTGCCGGGTTCGTCGGTCGCCAGATCGGACGGCCGAGTGAAAATCTGCGGGAGGCCTTGATTTTCCTGGATTTCGCGCCGCACGCGCGCCACTCGTCAGGCCAGCGTGACGGCTTTTGCCCGATCCCGAGGCCGGCCAGCATCCTCAAATCGAATAAATGTTGTTATTTAAAACAGCAGGTTAGCGGGATATTTCGAATAATTAATCGAGAATAATCCACCTGCACGCTGGGTTATTCCGAGGGATATTTACCAAGCAATTGTCAAGTTATTCCTGTACGATGCCTGGCCGAGTTACTTTTCTACAGGTTAATGGCCGCCATGCGTGTAAAAGCATCCACCAGCAAAGCAAAGCCAGCTCCAGCCGTTGAAACCAGCGAATCGATCAACGATCAGATCGCGGCATTCCTCAAGTCCGGCGGCGAGATCCAGCAAATTGCCAAGGGCGTCAGCGGCCAGACGTTCGGCCCGTCCAAGCAGATCAGCCTGGGCAAGAAGTAACACCCCGCAGCACACCTGTCCAAAGGCGCTTTGAGCTTCGAAGCGTCTGGACCGGATCCCTCGCAAGACCTCTCTTACGTTTAATCAAACATTCAAAACTGCAAAAATCGACGAACGGCCCTCGATGCCGATCATTCGCCGGTATCCTTGCACGCGTCTGGATCAAGCGTTTCAGCAGGTTTGTCGCACCTGCGCTCGCTGCTCAAGGAGTGACGCATGCTCAAATCTTCCTGTTTATTGCTTGTAGGCCTGCTGGCGAGCCCGGTGGCGCACGCGCAGATTTTCCAGCGTGAGCTCGGTGACTTCGACCTCAAGCTCGGCACCACGCCCAGCCGCAGCATGGCCCAGGGGCTGGTCAAGCCTTCGGCGGTCGGCTCGTTCCACGGCGGCCTGGACCTGAGCCACGACAGCGGCCTGTATGTCGGTCAGTACGCACCGAGCATGGGCCTCACGCCGGGGAAGAATCTCGAAATCGATTCCTACGTCGGCTTTAAACAACCTTTCGATCAGACCCTCGGCTACGAAGTCGGGATGATCCATTACAGCTATCCCAAGGTCGACACCCTCGACAGCCAGGAACTGTTCGGTGGCCTGACCTTGCTCGGCAGCCGGATCGGCATCGCCCTGAGCAACGACCCGGATAAACAGAACAACACCCTGTTTGCCGACCTGGGCGGCAATCAGCCGTTCGGCATCGGGATCAGCATGAAATACACCACCCATCAGCTCAATACGCCGGTCTCGGTGGACGGGGGTTATGTCAGCAGTTTTACCGATTGGTCGGTGAAATTTTCCCGGCCGTTCATGGGCATCGACCTCGACCTGATCTACAGCAATTCGAGCCTCAGCGGCAGCGATTGCTCAGCCTATTCCGGGCATAACAGTCAGTGCGACGGGCTGGTCACGCTCAAGGCCGAACGCGCGTTCTATTGATTGGCTGAACTGCCGGGGCCATCCTGCGTTCACATGAGCATCAGACCCTCAAGGCTGGCTTTCGCAAGGACTCGCCCATGTCTAGCTGGTTCCAACGCCTCGCCGTTCTACTGATCCTGACCCTCGCCCTCGGCGCCTGCAGCCGTGTCGGCCTGGCCTATCGCAATCTCGACGTGATCATTCCGTGGACGCTCAGCGACTACCTGGACATGAACGGCGAGCAGAAAGGCTGGTTCAACGAACGCCTCAGGGAACACCTGAGCTGGCACTGCACCACGCAACTGCCGGGTTATCTCGACTGGCTCGATCGCCTGCAAACCATGGTGGAGACCAATCAGGTCACCGACGCCGCGCTCCAGGCCCGCACCGCAGAAGCCAAGCAGGCGATCGCCGAAACCGCTCGGGAGATCACTCCGTCGGCGATTGAATTGCTGCAAGGGCTGGATGATCGGCAGGTTGCTGAAATGAACGACGCCTTTGCCAAGGATTTGCAAAAGCGTCAGCAGGAATACCTCAAGCCTCCGCTGTCACAGCAGATTGCCGAACGTGGCGCGCGCATGGACAAGCGTCTCAACGACTGGCTCGGCCCGTTGAGCGCCAAGCAGGAACAGCGGGTGATGGCCTGGTCGACCGCCCTGGGTGATCAGAACACCCAGTGGATCGCCAACCGCGCCCACTGGCAAAAGCAGTTCAGCGCGGCGGTGGCGCAACGCAACAGTCCCGAATTCCCACAACGGATCGAGACGCTTCTGGTCAATCGCGAGCGGTTATGGACAGCGGATTACCAAAAGGCCTACGCCAATACGGAGGCGCAGGCCCGTTCGCTGTTCGTCGATCTGATGGCCGACAGTACGCCGCAGCAGCGCCAGCGCCTGTTGAAAAAGATCGAGGGAGTGCGCAAGGACTTCAATGATTTGAAGTGCCTGAAGGCCGCACAAAAAAGCTGAGACCACTGCGAAACCCATGTGGGAGCGAGCACGTTCGCTCCCACATTTTTTTGTGCAAACCTCAGGCGATCTGCGCTTTGGAAGCTACCTCATCGAACGTCAGCTCATCCAGCGCGTCTTCCTGATCATCCAGCACTTCGCGCGGATGATCATTGCCGGGAATGCTGCTGTCGATCAGGCTCAACAGACTGGAACCGCGCGGGGTCAGGCTGAAGTTGTTGCCGGTGCTGCCCTCGTCTTCGCCACGGGGCTGGATGTAACCGCGCAACAGCAACAATTGCTCATAGTCGCAGGCGAGCGTTTTCAGGTGATCCAGATTCTCGATCGGCTCGCCCGCCGCCGCTTTTTCCGCCGCATAGTCTTCGGCGAAAGACCGTGGCGCAAAGCTGTGGCCCGCGCCGTTCTGCACTTCATGCAGCAGGCGTTCAATCAAATCCCAGTTATAAGTCGTCATCCTGATTCAACCTCCGGTGCGCGTGATTTTTTGGCGCGTTCACAGGTTGTGACCGGAGCGTTGCGCCACCGTTCAGGATTATTCGGCGCCCCGACCGACCGGCGGTCTGTCGATTTCCCGGGTGGTTGAACGACTAGTCTGAGACAGACGGTTTCAACCCCCGCAGGAGAAATCATCATGAACGTTGAGAATCATCCGGTGGTGTCGCGCGAAGAATGGCTCGCCGCCCGCAAGCAGCATCTGGCCGATGAAAAGGCCTTCACCAAAGAACGCGACCGCCTCAGCGCCAAACGCCGCGCCCTGCCCTGGGTAAAGATCGACAAGGATTACCGCTTCATGGGCCCGAACGGCGAGTTGAAACTTGCCGATCTGTTCGGCAAACACAGCCAACTCGTCGTTTACCACTTCATGTTCGCCAAGGGCTGGGAGGAAGGCTGCCCGGGCTGTTCATTCCTCAGCGACCACATCGACGGCGCCAACCTGCACCTGGCCCATCACGACATTGCGCTGGTGGCGGTGTCCCACGCACCGTTCGCCGAATTCCAGGCGTTCAAGCGGCGGATGGGCTGGACATTCGACTGGGTGTCGTCGGACGGCTGCGATTTCAACTACGACTTTGGCGTGTGCGCCCGTGCTGAGGATGTCGACGCTGGCAAAGCTACGTACAACTACGAAAAGACCGACAGCGCCGAGGAAGAAATGCCCGGGCTCAGCGTGTTTTATCGCGCTGACAACGGCGAGATTTTCCACACTTACTCAACCTACGCGCGAGGCCTGGACTTGCTGGTCGGTGCCTACAACTACCTCGACCTCACGCCCAAGGGCCGGAACGAGGACGAGATCATGGAATGGGTGCGGCACCATGACCGCTATGACGGCGCCGCAAAATCCAGTTGCTGCCATGATGGGTAGCCCGTCTGCGTGAACGGGTTCAATGGTGCCGCAGGATGTGCGATGCTAGGTCGAACGAGCCGTCACGGCTTCGTTCGACTATAATTGGCGCATTCCCGCATCAAGAGGCCGATATGGAAAAGCTGAGTCTGCAAACCAAGAAAGCCTGGTTCGCGAAGCAACGCAGAGCCAATTTCGCGGCCAGTCTGCGCCTGGAAGGCTTTGTTCCATCTCCGACTGATGGCGATATCAAACTTCCCACCAGGGCCGCTGCCTTGAGAGCGGTCCAGCTCTTGAAAGCTTGAGCAACGATAAATACGGTTCTGACCAAGCCCCGGATTGTTATCCGGGCACTGACGTTCTTGTCAATTTGCTCGACTTACGCAACGCCGAAGACCTGGATGAAGCAGAACGCTACATCAATGAAGTCGCCTCTGCGCGTTTGGAATTCATTCCTCCTCCCTACAGCCTTGCAACGTTAAAACGGGTGCACCGCACCTTGTTTGAAGCGATCTATCCATGGGCTGGCGAAATCCGGACACTGGCGATCAGTAAAGGCAGTACGCGATTTTGCAGCCCGGAATACATTGAGCGTGAAGTCGCAAGAGAACTTTCGAAAATGGCGGACGCTGGGTGGTTTGAAGGGTTTTCCCGTCAACAACTGGTTTCAGCAGTCGCCGCTTCGTATGGCACTCTCAATGTGGCTCACCCGTTCAGGGAAGGAAATGGCCGAACCCAGCGCATCCTGTTTGAATACATCATTTTCAACGCCGGTTATCTCATCGACTGGGGGATGGTCGATCAAGACGAATGGATCAAGGCATGTATTCACTCCTACCACGGTGATGACGATCTTCTTGTCGATGTATTCAACCGATGCATAGGCATTTCAATTGCCGAGGTCGACTTTTGAACAAGGCATCCCCCCAACGCCAGTCGCAGTGAACTTTTCGCTAGCCAGAACCCTCAACCGGTTAACCCGCCTTAACCGGAACTGAGGCCTGCCCCCATGAAAACCCTGCTCAAGCTCACCCTCGCTGCCACGCTCGCCTGCGCCCTGCCCGTTTGGGCCTGTACGCCGGAGGAAGCCACCGCAAAACGCGAGCAACTGGCCAAGGAAGTCGCGAAGCTCACCGAGCAAAACCCGACCAAGGCGAAGGAGATCAACGCCGAGTTGCAGAAAATGGACCTGGGCACTGCCTCCGCCGATCTGCCGGACAAATGCCAGTTGATCGATCAGCGCTTGAAAGAGCTGGGTTCGGCGGAGAAAAAAACCGAGGGATAACACCGGCTCAGGCAACGGCAGGCTTTGCATCGATCAGGCTGGATCGATACAAAAGCCTGCATTCTTCTGTCCGGATATTTGCATTAGTGCATTTTGTTATTTGCACAAATGCATATTCAGACCTAGGGTTACCCCGAGCCTGATCGGAACCGGCCATCGGAGATGGCAACCCTTGAACACCGATCGCTCGGCAATACCGTTATCCCGCAAACGCGGAACGTTTGTTTTCATTCATGGAGGATTGAAAAATGTTAACCACTGAAACAACGGCATTCACTGGCAACACCCTGCCCGAATGTCTGATCGGCCATCTGCTCGACCCGCAACTGGTCGAGGTCGAAGCGGCCCCACAGGCCAGGGCCCTGGCTGCCTCGAGTCTCAACTTTACGATGCAGCAGCAGACCCAGACCAATTGGTGCTGGGCGGCGGTTTCCGCTTCGGTCGGCAATTACTACGGCACCGGGTCCTGGACGCAGTGCGGCGTGGCCAGCACCCAACTGGACCGCAATTGCTGCAGCCAGCCGGGGCCGTGCAACGTCTACGGCTATCTGGATTCGGCCCTGCAAACCACCCGCAGCTACAACGGGATGAATCAGGGTTCGTTGCAGATGTCGGCCATCCAGAACCAGATCAACATGGGCCGCCCTGTCGGCCTGCGTTGCGCCTGGTATGGCGGCGGTGCGCACTTTCTGGCGATCTATGGCACCAACGGCAACTATGTGCTGATCGCGGATTCGATCTACGGCTATTCGACCCGCGCACTGAACGCGTTCCCCGGCTCCTACAACGGTGGCGGCAACTGGACTCACACTTACTTCACGGCGAAAAACTAGGAGGGCGACATCATGCAACTGACTTATCCAAAGGCGCCTTCCAACGGCGTACAGACCTTGCGTCCGGTGCTGCAAGCCGCGCTGCAAACCCAGGGCTTTGGCATCAATCACCAGTTCGCCAGTGCGGCGCCTGCGAAAATCAGCCTGAGCGAGGCCTATCGCGGCTACTCGCTCAGCCTGGAAGATCTGAGCGATGGCAAAGGCCTGAAAGACGCCCGGCTCGGTGACTGGCATTACCTGGTGTTTGCCGACGGTGTGTCGATTGCCGATGCGCAATTGGCCGAAGTCCGCGGTCACGTCGAGTTCGCCTCGTTGAACCACGGCAACCTGGCGGCCGCTACGGTCGATGCGCTGAAACTGGCCGAGCAATCGCCACAGTTGCAGGGCAAAACCGTTGAGCTGCGAGTGTTGTTCGTTTCGGCGCTGCACGTTGTAGCGATCTGGCTGCACGCGGCGGGTGAAGATGTGCTGATCCCGATCGAGCCGACGCCCAAGGAGTCGGCGCTGCCCGGGCTGTACAGCGAGGCAGCTCTGCTCGCGCAGCTCAAACCGATAGCCGATCAGGCCAAGCGGCGCTTTGATGCCGACACCACTGGCCTGCTGGGCAGTTGATAAACCCTGGCGATAAAAAAACCCGGACCATGTCCGGGTTTTTCTTTGCCTGCCTGAAACGACTTACTCAGCCGCTGGCTCTGCCGGCTTGCGGCGCTTGAGCGGAGCCATGCCATCGCTGCTCACCAGAGAGTCTGGTTTCGGACGGTTGGCGCTCTTGCGCTTGGTCGGGGTCTTGGCGGCGGTTTTCTTCTTGTCGCCCTTGGCGTCGGTCTTTTTCTTCTTCACGCCGACGGCCTTGCCCGAGGCCTTGACCTTTTTCGGTCCGCCGTAGGTGCCCTTGACTTCCTTGATGGTACGGCGCTCGAAGCTCTGCTTCAGATAGCGCTCGATGCTCGACATCAGGTTCCAGTCGCCGTGGCAGATCAGCGAGATCGCCAGACCGTCGTTGCCGGCACGGCCGGTACGACCGATGCGGTGCACGTATTCGTCGCCGCTGCGTGGCATGTCGAAGTTGATCACCAGATCCAGGCCGTCAACGTCCAGACCACGGGCCGCCACGTCGGTAGCCACCAGGATCTTCACGCCGCCCTGCTTCAGACGGTCGATCGCCAGCTTGCGATCCTTCTGGTCTTTCTCGCCGTGCAGCACGAACGCCTTGTATTCCTGGGCGACGAGGCGACCGTAGATGCGGTCGGCCATGGCCCGGGTGTTGGTGAAGACGATGGCCTTCTGGTAGGTCTCGTTGGCCAGCAGCCAGTTCACAATCTGTTCTTTGTGCTGGTTGTGGTCGGCGGTGATGATCTGCTGACGGGTGGTGTCGTTCAGCTGGCTGACCGCGTTGAGCTGCAGGTGCTCAGGGTTGTTCAGCACCTTGGCGATCATCTCGCGCAGGCCGGAACCGCCGGTGGTGGCGGAGAACAGCATGGTCTGCTGACGGTTCGGGCATTCGTCGACCAGACGCTGCACGTCTTCGGCAAAACCCATGTCGAGCATGCGGTCGGCTTCGTCGAGCACCAGCACTTCGACTTCTTTGAGGTCGAGGTTGCCGGCGTTCAGTTGCTCGATTATCCGGCCCGGGGTGCCGATCAGGATGTCCGGCACCTTGCGCAGCATGGCAGCCTGGACCTTGAAGTCTTCACCGCCGGTGATCAGGCCGGACTTGATGAAAGTGAACTGCGAAAAGCGCTCGACTTCCTTCAGGGTCTGCTGGGCCAGCTCGCGGGTCGGCAGCAGGATCAGGGTCTTGATGCTGACGCGAATCTTGGCCGGGCCGATCAGGCGGTTGAGGATCGGCAGGACGAAAGCGGCGGTCTTGCCGCTACCGGTTTGCGCCGTCACCCGCAGGTCACGCCCCTGAAGCGCCAGCGGAATGGCCGCGGCTTGCACAGGCGTTGGCTCGACAAATTTCAGCTCGGCCACGGCTTTGAGCAGGCGTTCGTGCAGGGCGAATTGGGAAAACACGGGTGCTACCTCGAAGATATGCAAAAAATCAGCTGCATAGGTTACCGGTTTCGAGCGCTCAGGCCGAGTTTCTTTATGAAATACGCCGTAATCAGTGGCTTTTTTGTTGCTCGATTTGTCTCCAACGGTAATACACAGCGTCTTAAATGCTCTAATCGCCCGTCGCGTCTTACAGAAGAATCGTCTCGCTCATGGATTTCAAACAGCTCTGGCTCAACGCCCAAGACCTCTGGGGTACCCTCGAACAGCACCCGCTCCTGCACGCCGGCCTGGCTTTGCTCCTGCTGCTGGTGATCGCGCTGGTCCTCGGACGAGTGGCGCGCTACCTGATCCTGCATGCCAGTCGCATGCTCGGTCGCCAGCCCGCACTGCACTGGATCAATGACTTTCGGCATAACAAGGTGTTTCAGCGCCTGGCGCAGATGACGCCGTCGCTGGTGATCCAGTTCGGCCTGCATCTGGTGCCGGAACTGAGCAAGACCGCCATGGTGTTTCTCGGCAACGTCGCGCTGGCGTTCACCATTCTTTTCCTGCTGCTGTCGGTCAGCGCCCTGCTCAATGCACTGCTGGACATCTACGCCCGCACCGAACACGCCCGCACCCGCTCGATCAAGGGTTACGTGCAACTGGCAAAAATGGTTCTGTACGTGTTCGGCGCGATCATCATCGTCGCCACCCTGATCGACCGTTCGCCGCTGTTGCTGCTGTCGGGTCTGGGTGCGATGTCGGCGGTGATCCTGTTGGTCTATAAGGACACCCTGCTGTCGTTCGTTGCCAGCGTGCAACTGACCAGCAACGACATGCTGCGGGTCGGCGACTGGATCGAAATGCCGCAGGTCGGCGCCGATGGCGATGTGGTCGACATCACCCTGCACACGGTCAAGGTGCAGAACTTCGACAAGACCATCGTCTCGATCCCGACCTGGCGCCTGATGTCCGAGTCGTTCAGAAACTGGCGCGGCATGCAGCAGTCCGGCGGACGGCGGATCAAGCGCAGCCTGTTCATCGACGCCAGCGGTGTGCGGTTCATCCGCGACGATGAAGAAGAAAAACTCTCCCAGGTGCACCTGCTGACCGCCTACATGGGCCGCAAGAAAGCCGAGCTCAAAGCCTGGAATGAGGCGCAGGGCAACGTCGCGGCGATGTCGGCCAACCGCCGGCGCATGACCAACATCGGCACCTTCCGCGCTTACGCGCTGGCCTATCTGAAGAGCCACCCGGAGATCCAGCCGAACATGACCTGCATGGTCCGCCAGATGCAGACCACGGCCCAGGGCATTCCGCTGGAAATCTACTGCTTTACCACCACCACGGTGTGGGCCGATTACGAGCGGATCCAGGGGGATATTTTCGATTACCTGCTGGCGGTGCTGCCGGAGTTCGGGCTGAGCCTGTATCAGCAGCCGAGCGGTGGGGATTTGCGTTCCGGAATATTGCCGGCAGTTCTTGGTGCGAGCCATATTCCGGAAGCCGAAAAACATCTGATGTAACGCTTTCTTCAAACGCAAAAAAAAGACGCAACCCGGGTTGCGTCTTTTTTTGTCTTTCCTATTTATCAGGCCTGCCGCTGCGGTGCCTTGTGCACCATGGTGTAGGCGTAATCGACGCCCATGCCATACGCGCCGCTGTGTTCCAGCACCAGATCCATTACCGCCTGATACGTGTCTTTGTGCGCCCAGTCACGCTGGTATTCGAGCAGCACTTGCTGCCAGGTCACCGGTACTGCGCCGGCCTGAATCATCCGCTGTACCGACATGTCGTGGGCTTCTTTAGTCGTGCCGCCGGACGCGTCGGTGACGATGTACACCTCGTAGCCTTCAGCCAGGGCTTCCAGGGCCGGAAAGGTCAGGCAGACCTCGGTCCACAGCGCGGCGATGATCAGCTTCTTGCGCCCGGTGGCCTTCACTGCGTCAACCAGCGCCTTGTCTTCCCAGGAGTTCATCGAGGTGCGTTCGATCGGCTTCTGCTCAGGGTGTACCGCCAGCAGCTCCGGCCAGATGTAGCCGCTGAAGCTTTCGGTTTCGACCGAGGTGTAGATGGTCGGCACGTTGAAGATCTTGGCAGCCTTGGCCAGGCCGACGGTGTTGTTCTTCAGGGTCTGGCGGTCGATCGACTGTACGCCGAAAGCCATTTGCGGCTGGTGGTCGATCAGGATCAGGGCGGAGTTGGTTGGGTTCAGCAGTTCACGGATAGACATGGCGCGTTCCTTTTGATGTCGATTCAGCGTTTCGATTGGGTAATGAGTGAGTCGAGTGGCTGGCCGTCTTCGGCGTTGTTGTCTCGGCTTGGATGTCACTTTAGGGGCTAGCCGATAAAGGGACAATTACCTAAAATTGAGAATCATTGATTCTAAAATGGGGACAATCATGGATCGCATCGAATGCATGCGCGCCTTCGTGGTGACGGTCGGCGAAAACGGCTTTGCAGCCGCCGCCCGGGCCATGGACGTGCCCCGCTCGAAAGTCAGCAAACAGATTCAGGCGCTGGAAGAAGCCATCGGCGTGCAACTGCTGCAACGCACCACCCGCAGCCTGCACCTGACCGAGGCCGGAGCGGAGTATTTCGAAGCGGCGCGGGAAGTGATTGCGGCGCTGGACGAGGCCGAGCAGCGGGCGCGAGACGGGGTGGGTGAATTGCGCGGTGTGTTGCGGGTCAACGCACCAATGTCGTTCGGCTTGCGGCGCTTGGGCAAGCTGATTCCGCTGTTCCACGAGCAGCACCCGAACATCGAGCTGCAACTGGTGCTCAGCGACCAGCAGGTCGACCCGGTGCGCGGCGGGTTCGACGTGACCATCCGCATCGCCAGCCTGCCCGACTCGACCATGATCGCCCGGCAACTGGCGCCTGCTCCGCGAATCATGGTCGCCTCCCCCGCTTACCTCGAGCGTGCGGGCACGCCGCAGTCGCCGCAGGATCTGCGCTCACATCAATGCTTGAACTACGGCTATCTGCAGAGCGGGGTCAGCCTGCAACTGTGCAACGGCAAGGAAACCCAGCGGGTCAACGTCACCGGGCCGTTGCACGCCAACAACGGAGACCTGCTGGCGCAAGCGGCCGAGGCCGGGATGGGCATTGCGCTGCTGCCGGACTTCATCGTCGAAGAGGCACTGGCGGCCGGGCGGCTGGTGCCGGTGCTGTGCGAATGGCAAGCCCCGGCAATCACCATCAACGCGGTGTATTCGTCAGCCCGGCGGGTGCCGCAGAAGACCCGGGCGTTTATCGAGTTTCTGGTGGGGCAACTGGCGCCGGCTTGCGAATCCCCAACCGGCTGATCCACACCGCCGCCAGAATCACGCTGCCACCGAGGAACAACCGCCCGAGTTCTTCATGCTGATTCCAGATCAGCAGGTTCAGCAGCAACCCAACCGGCACGTGCAGGTTGTTCATCACCGCCAGGGTGCCGCCGTTGACCAGGCACGCGCCCTTGTTCCACCAATACAAACCGAGTGCGGTGGAGACCAGACCAAGGAACACCAGCACGCCCCATTGCAGCGGTGCTTCGGGCAGGAAGTTGGATTTACCGAACAGCAGGAACGCCGGCAGCGCCACCGCCAGTGCGCCGAGGTAGAAGAAACCGAAACGTCGGTAGTGCGGCAGATCGCTCGGGTGTTTCGCCACCAGATGTTTGTACAGCACCTGCCCGGCGGCGTAGGTGAAGTTGGCCAGTTGCAGCAGCAAAAAGCCCATGAAGAAGTCCGGGTTGATCCGGTCGTAGCGAATCACCGCCGCGCCGGCGACCGCCACCAGTGCCGCGATCAGCGCCCACGGGTTGAAGCGTCGGTTGAGCGCGTCTTCGATCAGCGTCACATGCAATGGCGTGAGGATGGTGAACAGCAGCACTTCCGGCACCGTCAGCACGCGGAAGCTCAGATACAGGCAGACGTAGGTCACGCCGAACTGCAACGCGCCGATCAGCAACATGCCGCGCATGAACGCCGGTTCGACCGAGCGCCAGCGGGTCAGCGGGATAAACACCAGCCCGGCCAGCACCACCCGCACCAGCACCGCGAAGTAGCTGTCGACATGACCGGCCAGGTATTCGCCGATCAGACTGAAGGAAAACGCCTGGATCAGCGTGACAAAAAGTAGATAGCCCATGCTCGCCTCGATTTCGAATGGCGGCGACGATAGCGGTTTTTGCCGGCCATCGCTAAATCCCGGGCAAAAAAAAGCCCGATCTCGCTAAAGCGTTCAATCGGGCTACAGCACTCAGGAGCAACAAGTGCAAAGGGAGGTTCGATGCGCGTAGAGCCTTGAAGGGGTTGCGCCAAGTCACTAGAACAATCGGCGATTATCTGGCGATTAACATATCAAGCGACCTGGGACAGTTTGGCGTTGGCCTGGTTGAGGCCTTTCTCCTGGAAGTCGCCGCCCAGGTTCATGCCTTCGGCGTGGATGAAGGTCACGTCGTGGATGCCGATGAAACCCATCACCTGACGCAGGTACGGTTCCTGATGATCCGCCGGGCCGCCGGCATAGATCCCGCCGCGAGCGGTCAGCACGTAGGCACGCTTGCCGCTCAGCAGACCTTGCGGGCCGGTTTCGGTGTACTTGAAGGTCACGCCGGCACGCAGTACGTGGTCGAGCCAGGCTTTCAGGGTGCTCGGGATGGCGAAGTTGTACATCGGCGCCGCCATCACCAGCACGTCGGCTGCCAGCAATTCATCGGTCAATTCGTTGGAACGGTCCAGCGAGGCCTGTTCGCTGTCGTTGCGCTGCTCGGCGGATTTCATCCAGCCGCCCAGCAGGTTGATGTCCAGGTGCGGCACCGGGTTCACGGCGAGGTCACGTACGGTGATCTGATCGGCCGGATGCGCCGCTTTCCACTGGCTGATGAAGGTCTGGGTCAGTTGACGGGAAACCGAGTCTTGCTGGCGGGCGCTGCTTTCGATGATCAGAACGCGGGACATGTTGTGTAGCCTCCATCCGAGAATGTTGTAAGTCGATGGAGTGAAGGTTAAACAGTGTCGTATCGATGAAAAAGCGCAAATAATTGCTGCAAAGCATCGAAAAATTCGTTTAGATGCAAGCCATACCCTGTGGGAGCCCGCCCCCCCACAGGGCCGTGACGCTATTTCGGGGTGCAGCTCAGTTTGATGCGCAGCTTGATGATGGTCCGGGTGAACTTGGCCGTGGCGTTTTTATGCTTGCCCGCGGCCACTTCGATGTTGCGGGTGCGCGGCGCTTCCGGGCCGTTGGTGAACACCACCTTGCAGGTTGCGTCGACGTCGCCGTAGTTGTTGACCTGGATGGAGCCGATGTCGTTATCGGTGTCGAACGCGTTGTAGTCGATCTTCAGGCCGTTGAGGTCCTTTTCCACATCGATCGGGTACGCAAACGCAGTCAGCGGAAGCAGCGCCAGCAACACACAACAGAATTTTTTCATTCGGCAGTCTCCATGAGGGACCGCCAGCTTAGGACAAGAGGAGCTATTGATGAAAGCGCCCCGCGTGACCCTTGATCAATGGCGAACGTTGCAGGCCGTGGTCGACCACGGCGGATTCGCCCAGGCCGCCGAGGCCCTGCATCGCTCGCAATCGTCGGTGAGTTACACCGTCGCCCGCATGCAGGATCAGCTCGGCGTGCCGCTGTTGCGCATCGATGGACGCAAGGCTGTGCTGACCGAAGCCGGCGGCGTGTTGCTGCGCCGCTCGCGCCAACTGGTGAAACAGGCCAGCCAGCTGGAAGACCTCGCCCATCACATGGAGCAGGGTTGGGAAGCCGAAGTGCGGCTGGTGGTCGACGCCGCCTACCCGAGCGCCCGTATCGTGCGCGCGTTGACCGCTTTCATGCCGCAGAGTCGCGGCTGCCGGGTGCGGCTGCGTGAGGAAGTGTTGTCGGGCGTCGAAGAAGTGCTGCTCGAAGGCGTGGCCGACCTGGCCATCACCGGGCTGAGCATTCCCGGTTACCTTGGCGCGGAATTGAGCGATGTCGAATTTGTCGCCGTCGCCCATCCTGATCATGCGCTGCACCGGCTCAACCGCGAACTGAGCTTTCAGGACCTGGAAACCCAGATGCAAGTGGTGATCCGCGACTCCGGCCGCCAGCAACCCCGGGACGTTGGCTGGCTCGGCGCCGAACAGCGCTGGACCGTCGGCAGTCTCGCCACGGCTGCGACGTTCGTCAGCAGTGGCCTGGGATTCGCCTGGCTGCCACGCCACATGATCGAGCGGGAACTGAAAGACGGCTCGCTCAAGCTGCTACCGTTGGACAGAGGCGGCAATCGCAACTCCAGTTTCTATCTGTATTCGAACAAGGACAAACCCTTGGGCCCAGCGACGCAAATCCTCATCGAACTGCTGCGCACCTTCGACACCCTGCCGCTGGACGCACCGTTCGCCGCCCCCGAACAAGCCTGACACGGAGTTCACCGATGGCGTATTTCGAGCATGAAGGTTGCAACCTGCACTACGAGGAATATGGCCACGGCGATCCGTTGCTGCTGGTTCACGGTCTGGGCTCCAGCACCCTGGACTGGGAAATGCAGATTCCCGCACTGGCCGCACATTACCGGGTGATCGTCCCGGACGTGCGCGGTCACGGCCGCTCCGACAAGCCCCACGAGCGCTACAGCATCGCCGGCTTCAGCGCCGACATCGTCGCCCTGATCGAGCACCTGAAGCTCGGCCCGGTGCACTACGCCGGGCTGTCCATGGGCGGCATGATCGGCTTTCAGTTTGCGGTCGATCAGCCGTGGATGCTCAAGAGCCTGACCATCGTCAACAGCGCGCCCGAGGTCAAGGTGCGTACCCGCGACGATTACTGGCAGTGGTTCAAGCGCTGGAGTCTGATGCGTGTGCTCAGCCTCGCCACCATCGGCAAAGCCCTTGGCGCCAAGCTGTTCCCCAAACCGGAGCAGGCCGGTTTGCGTCAGAAGATGGCAGAGCGCTGGGCAAAAAACGACAAACGTGCTTATCTCGCCAGCTTCGATGCGATTGTTGGCTGGGGGGTTCAGGAACGACTTTCCCGGGTCACCTGTCCAACCCTCGTCGTCAGCGCCGACCGGGACTACACCCCGGTTTCGCTGAAAGAAACCTATGTCAGACTGCTGCCCCATGCGCGGCTGGTGGTGATCGCCGATTCGCGCCACGCCACCCCGCTCGATCAGCCCGAACGCTTCAATCAAACGCTGCTGGAGTTCCTCGCCACAGCCGATAATCACCCTCAGGATCACTGACCCATGCTGAAAAAACTCGCCCTCGCCGCCGGCACCGTGCTGTTCGCTGCCAACCTGATGGCTGCCACACCGGCAAAAGCGCCGCACGTGCTGCTAGACACCACCAACGGCCAGATCGAAATCGAGCTGGACCCGGTCAAGGCGCCGATCAGTACCAAGAATTTCCTCGAGTATGTCGACAGCGGTTTCTACACCAACACCATTTTCCACCGCGTGATCCCGGGCTTCATGGCCCAGGGCGGCGGCTTCACCCAGCAGATGCAGCAAAAAGAAACCAAGGCGCCGATCAAGAACGAAGCCAGCAACGGTCTGCATAACGTTCGTGGCACCCTGTCGATGGCTCGTACTTCCAACCCGGATTCGGCCACCAGCCAGTTCTTCATCAACGTCGCCGACAATGCCTTCCTCGATCCGGGCCGTGACGCCGGTTACGCGGTGTTCGCCAAAGTGGTCAAGGGCATGGACGTGGTCGACATCATCGTCAACTCCCAGACCACCACCAAACAGGGCATGCAAAACGTGCCGGTCGACCCTGTGATCATCAAGTCGGCCAAGCGCATCGACTAAGCTTTACAGGGCATATCGAGCGGCGCTGACCTGACGTCACGCCGCTCACACTGATAAAAGGAGAGCCCGTGCTCCGGGCGGTTATCTGATGCTCTATCGCCGTTTCGAACAACTGATCGACATATTCCGCGATGCCCCGACGGCATCCCCGCCGGACCGCGTTCTGCCCTTCTATACCTATTACCTGAAGCAGGTCTGGCCGAGTTTCGCCGCCCTGCTGATCGTCGGCCTGTTCGGTGCCTTGATCGAAGTGGCGCTGTTCAGTTACCTGAGCCGCATCATCGACCTCGCCCAGGGCACGCCGAACGCAGACTTCTTCAAAGTGCACGGCGCCGAACTGGCGTGGATGGCCGTCGTGGCATTGCTGCTGCGCCCCCTCTTCCTGGCCCTGCACGACATGCTGGTGCACCAGACCCTGAGCCCGAGCATGACCAGCATGATTCGCTGGCAGAACCACAGTTACGTGCTCAAGCAGAGCCTGAATTTCTTCCAGAACGACTTCGCCGGGCGCATTGCCCAGCGCATCATGCAGACCGGCAACTCGCTGCGCGATTCCGCCGTGCAGGCGGTGGATGCGTTGTGGCATGTGCTGATCTACGCGATCAGTTCGCTGGTGCTGTTCGCCGAGGCTGACTGGCGCCTGATGATCCCGCTGCTGACATGGATCGCGGCCTACGTCGGCGCACTCTATTACTTCGTACCACGGGTCAAGGACCGCTCGGTGGAAGCCTCAGACGCGCGCTCGAAACTGATGGGCCGGATCGTCGACGGCTACACCAACATCGCCACCCTGAAGCTGTTCGCCCACACCAACTTCGAACAGCACTACGCCCGCGAGGCGATCCAGGAACAGACCGAAAAAGCCCAGCTGGCCGGTCGCGTGGTCACCAGCATGGACGTGGCCATCACCACCATGAACGGTCTGCTGATCGTCGGCACCACGGCGCTGGCCCTGTGGCTGTGGACGCAGTCGCTAATCAGCGTCGGCGCGATCGCCCTGGCCACCGGCCTGGTGATCCGCATCGTCAACATGTCCGGCTGGATCATGTGGGTGGTCACCGGCATTTTCGAAAACATCGGCATGGTCCAGGACGGTCTGCAGACCATCTCGCAACCGGTCAGCGTCACCGACCGGGAGCAGGCCAAACCGTTGGCCGTGGCCCGTGGCGAAGTGCGTTTCGAGCACGTGGATTTTCACTACGGCAAGAAGAAAGGCATCATCGGCGACCTCAACCTGACCATCAAACCGGGCGAAAAAATCGGTCTGATCGGGCCGTCCGGCGCCGGCAAGTCGACCCTGGTCAACCTGCTGCTGCGCCTCTACGATGTCGAGGGCGGGCGGATCCTGATCGACGGCCAGAACATCGCCGAAGTCGGCCAGGAAAGTCTGCGCGCGCGGATCGGCATGATCACTCAGGACACCTCGTTGCTGCACCGCTCGATCCGCGACAACTTGCTGTACGGCAAGCCCGACGCCACCGACGCCGAACTCTGGGAAGCGGTGCGCAAGGCCCGCGCCGATGAGTTCATCCCGTTGTTGTCGGACGCCGAAGGACGCACCGGATTCGACGCGCATGTCGGCGAACGCGGGGTGAAGCTGTCCGGTGGCCAGCGTCAGCGGATCGCGATTGCGCGGGTGCTGCTCAAGGACGCGCCGATCCTGATCATGGACGAAGCGACTTCGGCCCTGGACTCGGAAGTCGAAGCGGCGATTCAGGAAAGCCTGGAAACCCTGATGCAGGGCAAGACCGTGATCGCCATCGCTCACCGCCTCTCGACCATTGCCCGCATGGACCGGCTGGTGGTGCTGGAGAACGGCAAGGTCGCCGAAAGCGGCAACCATGCCGAACTGCTGGCCCACGGAGGATTGTATGCGCGGCTGTGGGCGCACCAGACGGGAGGGTTTGTCGGCATCGACTGAACCGCGCTTCTGATCGTTCCCACGCGGACGGTTCGACGCCTCGACGTGGGAACGATCAACGTGAGATAAAACCGCCAGAGCCCTTCAACCACGGGCTCTGGCGGTTTTTTATCGCCTGCTGGAAATCCGCACAAACCCTGCTGTACTGAGCCAAGGCTCCGGAACGGAACCTGTCGTAAGTCTGCAGGGACGCACCACTCGATGCAGTCTCGATAGCAAGCCTATCAAGGACTCTGTCATGTCTCTTTTCAAACGTTCAGTCACTGAGTTGTTGGGTACGTTCTGGTTGGTGTTGGGCGGTTGCGGCAGTGCGGTCATCGCCGCGTCTTCGCCTTTGGGAATCGGCGTGCTGGGGGTGGCCCTGGCGTTTGGTCTGACGGTGCTGACCATGGCATTTGCCATCGGCCACATCAGCGGCTGTCACCTCAACCCGGCCGTGTCGGTCGGTCTGGTCGTCGGCGGTCGGTTCCCGGTCAAGGAACTGCCCGCCTACGTCATCGCCCAGGTGATCGGCGGGATTCTGGCAGCGGCCCTGCTCTACCACATCGCCAGTGGCAAGGAAGGATTCGACATCGCTGCCGGCCTGGCCTCAAACGGTTACGGCGAGCACTCGCCGGGCAAATACTCGATGGCATCCGGCTTCGTCACCGAGTTGGTGATGACCGCCATGTTCGTGGTGATCATCCTCGGCGCTACCGACAAACGCGCCCCGGGAGGACTGGCACCGATCGCCATCGGCCTGGCCCTGACGCTGATCCATCTGATCTCCATCCCGGTCACCAACACCTCGGTCAACCCGGCCCGCAGCACCGGCCCGGCGCTGATGGTTGGCGGCTGGGCCATCGCCCAGTTGTGGATGTTCTGGGTCGCGCCACTACTCGGTGCGGTGGTTGGCGGCGTGCTCTATCGCTGGCTGGGCAAGGAAGACAGCTGAAGGTGTCGGCGAGGATCAGGCTTGCCGATACGGCAAGGCGCTCCTCGCCTCTTCGGCATAGGCCAGTACACCGGCGCGCTCCTGGTGCAGGAAGTCTTTGACCGCGGCTTTTAGACCGGGATGGCGCAGGTAATGCCAGGAATGGGTGATCACCGGTTCGAAGCCGCGAATCAGTTTGTGCTCGCCTTGGGCACCGGCATCGAAACGTTGAAATCCATTGGCAATCGCATAGTCCATGCCCTGATAGAAACAGGTCTCGAAGTGCAGCCGGTCGAACTCGGCCAGGCATCCCCAGTAGCGCCCGTAAAAACTGTCGCCGCCCACCAGACTGAACGCCATCGCCACCGGCCGTGAGCCCTGCCGGGCCAGCACCACGCGGATCGATTCCGGCATGCGCTCGGCCAGCAGGCTGAAGAATTCGCGGGTCAGATATGGTGCCTGCCGACGCACCGCGTAGGTGTTGGCATAACAGGCATAGACGAAATCCCACTGCGCCTCGTCCAGCTCGCGGCCTTCCAGCCATTCGAACTCGAAGCCCTGCCCCGCCACTTGCTCGCGCTCTTTACGCATCTGCTTGCGCTTGCGCGAGGCAAGCACGTCGAGGAAATCCTGAAAGTCGCGGTAGCCGCGATTCTGCCAGTGGTACTGACAGCCGATGCGTTGCAGCCAGCCCGGCTGCTCGGCCATGGCGGCATCGGTGAACGCGTCGGTGAAGTTGATGTGGGCGCTGGAGAGCTCTTCGATTTCCAGATACCCCGGCAGGCTCTTGAGCAGTTCGAATCCGTCTTCGACATTCGCTGCCAGCAACCGTGGGCCGCTGACCGGGCTGAACGGCACCGCGCTCAGAAACTTGGGGTAGTAATCGATGCCGGCCCGGGCGCAGGCATCGGCCCAGCCGTGATCGAACACGTATTCGCCGTAGGAATGCCACTTGCGATAACCGGGCAATGCGGCAATTACACGCCCCGCTTCGACGTGCAGCAAATGCTCCGCTTGCCATCCCGTATGCGGGCCGACGCTGCCGCTGTCCTCCAGCGAAGCCAGAAAGGCATGGCGCAGAAACGGCTGGTTTTGCGGGACCAGAACATCCCAGTCGGACGCTGGAATTTCCGACAGTTTGTGCAGACGTTGCAGCGGCATTTTCCTCTCCACTTTCGGGCGTGAACGCCCGGCGAGTATCGCTGATTGGCCGGGCGTTGCCCACGTTCGATTGCACGACAGCGCTCTAGATCAATAGTTCACGGCAGTTTTGTACCGTCATCAACCTGCCATCATCGTGCCACTGCTCTGTCATAAACCATCGCGATACTGGCGCCTGTTTTTAGAGCGCCGGGTTCTACCCCGGACACTGTTTTCCGACCGTCAAACCGTCGGTTGTGCCCAGGATGGTTCAGCCATCCCCTTCATCTTCGGAGATTGCTATGCGTCTTGCTTCCACGAAAACTGCGGCGGCCCTGTGCGGTGGCCTGTTGCTGGCCATGAGTGTACCGGCCAGTGCCGCAGTCGACGCCAAACTGCTCGACATGCTCAAGGCTAACGGTTCGATTTCCCAGGCGCAGTACGTTGAACTGCAAACTGAACTGGCCAAGGATCAGAAGGCCCAGCAAATCGCGCAGCAGGCGCAGCAAGAGACCAACGAGCAAATCGCGGCGACCGCGAAGAAAACCAACGAGCTCAGCAGTTTCGACCAGAAACTGGCCTGGGCCGCCAAGACCCAGTTCAAGGGCGATGTGCGTATCCGTCAGGAAACCATCAAGATCGATGGCGAGCCGAACAACGGCGGCCGCGACAAGGATCGTCAGCGCATCCGTGCCCGTCTGGGTGCCTACACCGAGATCAACCCGCAAGTCGACACCGGCATTCGTATCGCCACCGGCGGCGGCGACGACGCCCGTTCGACCAACCAGGACCAGGACAACTACTTCGACAAGAAGCAGATCTGGCTCGACCTGGGCTACATCGACTACCACCCGGACCAGATCAAGAACCTGCACATCATCGGCGGCAAAATGCTGCAACCGTGGGTGAGCATGGGCGACGTGATCTGGGACAGCGACATCAACCCGGAAGGTCTGGCCGTTACCTACAAGTATCCATTGGGCAGCAGCGTCGAACTGTTCGGCAGCCTGGGTAACTACAACCTCAAGGACAACGTCGACGGCGACGGCGTTCAGTTCCGTCACGACCTGCGCCTGACCGCCGGCCAGCTGGGCAGCCGCTTCGCGATCACTGACAACCTGAAACTGACCCTGGGCGGCAGCGTCTACGCCTACCAGAACGATGAAGACAGCCGTTGCACCGGCACCTCCACGCCGTGCGCCCTGGCCGTCAACGGCAACTCGGCGAACAACGAATTCCGTCTGTACGAAGGCTTCAGCCAGGTCGACATCGGCGGCCTGCCAATGCCGCTGTCGTTCTACGGGCAGTACGTGAAGAACAACGATGCCGTGACCGATCAGGACACCGCGTGGCTGGTAGGTGCCAAGTCGAAAGTCTTCGGCCTGAACCTCGACTACAACTATCGTGACGTGCAGCGCAACGCTGTGGTCGGCGCCTTCACCGATTCGGACTTCGCCAACGGCACCACCGGTTCCCGTGGCCACAAGTTCAAGGTCGGTTACGACATCGACAAGAACTTCGCCATCGGTGCGACTTACTTCCTGACCAAGGCCGACTTCTCCAGCCGTACCCAGCGCGATGCAGACACCAACACCCTGCAGCTGGATGCGGAAGCGAAGTTCTAAGCAACCCGGCAACAGACTTCAAACGATGGGTTGGACATCCGGTTCCATCGTTTGAAGAGGCTTCAACAGACTGGCGCGACCTCAGCGATCCCCATCATCCGTTCGCTGCGGCCGCGCCAGTCTGTGTTTCAGGGACTATCCTCGCGCCGCAGTTGTGCCAACTGTTCGGCCAACGCGTCCACGCCCTCTTCAGGCTTTTGCGGCATTGCCCGCAACGTGGCCTGCATCAAACGCATCTGGCGAATGAAACGCCGGCAATTGCGGCAGAACATCAGGTGATGACGCACCATCAGTTTCTCGCGAAAGCTCAACTGGCCATCGAGATAATCGCTGGATCGCGCCACTTGCTCCTTGCAGGTCAACATTCTCCCGTCTCCTCAAAATGCTCCACGGTCGCAAAGACCTTCAAACGTGCCCGATGCAGCAGCACGCGGACATTGGAGAGCGAGATCTCCAGAAGATTACAGATCTCCTCCAGCTCCAGGCCCTGGCGTTCGCGCAGCAACAGCACGCTGCTTTGCAGTTCCGACAGGCTCAACAACGTGTGCTCGAGGCATTCACGCAGCTCGCCTTCTGTCAGCAACGCTTCAGGCGTGTCCTGGTGCCAGGCAAACGGTGCAACCAGCCAGTGGCCGTCGCCGGGAGAAAAACGATCATCGTCGATGGTGCCGTGGGGTGACGGCAGATCATCCAGCAACACTTCGCGACGATTGAGTTTGTAGCGGCTCTTGGCCGAGTTGGCGGTGATGGTCAGCAGCCAGGTCTTGAGACTGGAGCGCCCCTCGAAACGGCCGATATTACGCACCACCGACAGCCAGGCGTCCTGTACCACTTCTTCGACATGGCGCTGGCCGACAATCGCGTAGGCCACCGCGCGCATGGGGCTTTGATAGGTGCTGACCAGCTCCTTGAAAGCCTTCTGCTCACCGGCGAGCAGCCGCTCAAGCAATCGGGTGTCGTCAACTGCCATCCATCAATCCCCTGTTCCTGACTTCGAAAATGATAGCGGCAGGACTTCGCCTGCCGCCACTTTCGAAAATTACAGCGTTCGCGCCGATTCGGATGTAGGAAACGTCAGCGCGATTAAGAGGAAATGAACCCGATTTTAGCGTTTACGCAGAATCACACTACCAATCGAGTAACCGGCACCGAACGAACTCAGCACCGCCAGCGAGCCGGCCGCCAGATCGTCCTGATATTTGTGGAACGCAATCACGGAACCGGCGGAGCTGGTGTTGGCGTAGGTGTCGAGAATCACCGGGGCTTCTTCTTCGGTGGCTTCGCGACCCAGCAACTTGCGCACGATCAGGTGGTTCATGCTCAGGTTGGCCTGGTGCAGCCAGAAGCGCTTCACGTCACCGACGTTGAGCTTGTTCTCTTCCAGATGTTCGCCGATCAGCTCGGCGACCATCGGGCATACGTCCTTGAACACCTTGCGGCCTTCCTGCACGAACAGTTTGTCGCGGGCGCCGATGCCCTCTTCCGCTGCGCGGTTGAGGAAGCCGAAGTTGTTGCGGATGTTGTTGGAGAACTTGGTCAGCAGTTTGGTGCTGACCACGTCGAACTGGTGTTTCGACGTTGCCAGATCGGCGCGCTCGATGATCACGGCAGTGGCGGCGTCACCGAAGATGAAATGGCTGTCGCGGTCACGGAAGTTCAGGTGACCGGTGCAGACTTCCGGGTTGACCATCAGGATCGCCCGAGCCTGGCCAAGTTGCACGGTATTGGCGGCTTGCTGGATGCCGAAAGTCGCCGACGAGCAGGCAACGTTCATGTCGAAACCGAAACCCTGGATGCCCAGCGCTTCCTGGACTTCGATGGCGATGGCCGGGTAGGCGCGCTGCAGGTTGGAGCAGGCGACGATTACGCCGTCGATGTCAGCGGCGGTCTTGCCGGCACGCTGCAGGGCTTGCTCGGCAGCGCCGATGGCCATCTGGCAAAGCACCGACCATTCGTCGTTGGAACGTTCCGGCAGACGTGGCGCCATGCGCGCAGGGTCGAGGATGCCATCCTTGTCCATGACAAAGCGGCTCTTGATGCCGGAAGCTTTTTCGATGAACGCGGCGCTGGACTCGGTCAGGGCCTGGACTTCGCCGCTGGCGATGGCGTCGGCGTTGTCCGCGTTGAACTGGGCGACGTAGGTATTGAAAGACTGCACCAGCTCTTCGTTGGAGATGCTGTTGGCCGGGGTGTACAGGCCGGTGCCGCTGATGACGACGTTATGCATGGTCGTTTCTCTAATCTGTTCAGGCAGAAAGTGCTGGCACCGACGTGCCAACACGCAAAGGGTCCATTCCCGTATAAGGGACGCAAAAACCTGGCATCGCTTTATTCCGTTGCGCGGCCCGGCGAAGGCTCTGGGACGCGAAAACGGCATTTATGGTGGCGAAGTTTGCCATAACCGTGGCCATTTGGCGTCTTTCTCAAGATCGACGCGCAATGATCGTTCCCACGCTCCTGCGTGGGAATGCAGCCCGTGACGCTCCGCGTCACTGGACGCGGAGCGTCCCCGAAGGCATTCCCACGCAGACGGTTCGACGCCTCGACGTGGGAACGATCAGTGTCACTGTTCGACCTGGCTCCACTGCTTGTTCAGCCGTTTGTCGGAGATCGGCACTTTCGTCCCCAACTGTTGGGCGAACAGCGAAACCCGATACTCCTCCAGCCACCAGCGATACAGCTCGAGTTGCGGATCGCGTTTGCCTTCCTGCGCATGCTTGGCGGCGCGGGTCTGGTATTGCGTCCAGAGCCCGGCGAGCTCGCCGCTCCACACCCGATCCTTCTGCACCTGCGCGCCCAGTTTCTCGAAACGCTGCTCGACCGCTTTCAGGTAGCGCGGCAACTCCTTGAGCCAGAGCATCGGCGTTTCCCGCACGAACCCCGGATACACCAGATGACTGAGCTGCTGTTTGATGTCGTTGAGCGCCACCGCCTGAGCCAGGTCGATCTTGCCCTTGAAGCGTTTTTGCAGGCCGTGCCAAAGCTTGAGGATTTCCAGGGTCAGACGTGCCACGCGCTCGGCGTGCTCGGTCCAGCTGCCACGCTTGCGCTCGGCCAGTGCCGCCAGTCCTGCGCCGTCACGCGGCAACGGGTCTTCGCCGTCGAGAATGCAGCTGTCGAGGCTGGCCAGCAGAATGTCTTCGACCAGTGCATCGACCCGACCCAGTTCGCGGTAGAGCAGGCCCAGTTCGGTCAGGCCCGGCAACTTGCCGCGCAGGAACTTGGCCGGTTCCGCCAGCTGCTGCATCAACAGACGTTGCAAGGCGCGGCGGTGCTGGAACTCGGCTTCGGCCGGGGTCGAGAAGCGCCCTTCCTTGACCGTGCCGCTCTCTTCCACCAGCGCCGGATACACCGTCATCGACAGTCCGGCGATCTTCTGTTGGGTCTTTTCCGCCACCGGCGCAAAGACCTTGGCCTCCACCGGTTGCTGGCTTTTCGCACTTTGCGGCACCGCCAGTGCGGCCTGGCTGGCTTCGGCGAAACGTGCGGTCAGTTCGGCCAGATCCCGGCCTTCGCCAAGGAACTTGCCTTGCCCGTCGACGATTTCCAGGTTCATCCGCAGGTGGCTTTCGACCTGCTGCGCCGCTTCCGCCCAGGCCTCATCGCTGACCCGCGCGCCGGTCATGCGCAGCAGTTCGCGACCCAGCGCTTGCGGCAACGAACCTTCGGCAAACGTCATGCGTTGCAGCGCGGCCTTGATGAAGTCCGGCACCGGCACGAAATTCTTGCGCAACGCCTTGGGCAGGTTGCGCACCAGCGCGATGCACTTGGCCTCGATCAAACCCGGCACCAGCCACTCCAGACGTTCCGGCGGCAGCATCGGCAACAGCGGCGCCGGCACACGCAGGGTCACGCCGTCACGCGGGTGATTGGGTTCGAAGTGGTAACTCAGGGCCAGTTCCAGATCGCCGATGTGCAGCGTGTCCGGGTAATGCTGGGCGGTGACTTCACTGGCTTCGCGAGCCAGCACGTCTTCCTCGCGCATGATCAGCAGTTGCGGATCTTTTTGGCTGTTGACGCGATACCAGCTGTCGAACGTCGCGGTCTGGTGAATTTCCGCCGGCAGCCGCGCGTCATAGAACGCGTAAAGGGTTTCCTCGTCGGCGAGAATGTCCCGGCGACGGGCCTTGGCCTCCAGTTCGTCGAGCTGTTCGAGCAATTGCTTGTTGGCGGTCAGGCACTTGGCCCGGGACTGAATCTCGCCCCGCACCAGGCCTTCACGAATAAACAGCTCGCGCGAAACGACCGGATCCACCGGGCCGTAATGCACCGGTCGACGACCGACCACGATCAGGCCGAACAGGGTGATCTGTTCGAACGCGACGACCTGGCCGCGCTTCTTCTCCCAGTGCGGTTCGAAGTGGTTCTTCTTGATCAGGTGCCCGGCCAGCGGCTCGATCCAGTCGGCGTCGATCTTCGCCACCATCCGCGCGTAGAGCTTGGTGGTTTCCACCAGTTCGGCAGTCATCACCCACTGCGGGCGCTTCTTGCCGATGCCCGACGACGGGTGAATCCAGAACCGCCGTTGACGGGCGCCAAGATAGTCGCCGTCCTCGGTTTTCTGGCCGATCTGGCTGAGCAGGCCGACCAGCACCGCTTTGTGCAGCTTCGGATAATCCGCCGGCTCTTTATTGAGGCTCAGCTGCAAATCGCGGCAGATCAGGCTCAACTGCCGATGGGAATCACGCCACTCGCGCAGACGCAGGTAGTTGAGGAAATTCTTGCGGCACCAGTTGCGCAGCGGGCTCGCCGTCAGCGCCTGGCGCTGCTCTTCAAAACCGCGCCACAGATTGACCAGCCCGGCGAAGTCGGAGTCGGCGTCTTTCCACTGGGCGTGAGCCTGGTCGGCAGCTTGCTGACGCTCCGGCGGACGCTCGCGCGGGTCCTGAATCGACATGGCGCTGGCGACGATCAGCACTTCCTGCAGGCTGCCGAGCTTTGCCGCTTCCAGCAGCATGCGGCCCATGCGCGGGTCCACCGGCAGGCGCGCCAATTGGCGGCCGAGCGGGGTCAGTTGACTGTTGCGATCTACCGCCGAGAGTTCTTGCAGCAGGTTGAAACCGTCGCTGATCGCCTTGCCGTCTGGCGGCTCGATAAACGGGAAATCGGTGATCTCGCCAAGGCGCAGATGGAGCATCTGCAGAATCACCGCCGCGAGGTTGGTGCGCAGGATTTCCGGATCGGTGAATTCCGGGCGACCGAGGAAATCCTCTTCGCTGTACAAGCGCACACAAATGCCCGGCTCGACCCGGCCGCAGCGACCTTTACGCTGGTTGGCGCTGGCCTGGGAAATCGCTTCGATCGGCAGCCGCTGAACCTTGGCGCGGTAGCTGTAGCGGCTGATGCGCGCGGTGCCGCTGTCGATCACATAACGGATGCCCGGCACGGTCAGCGAAGTTTCGGCGACGTTGGTCGCCAGCACCACGCGACGACCCGGGTGCGACTGGAAAATCCGCTGCTGCTCGGCCGGCGACAGGCGCGCGTACAACGGCAGGATTTCCGTGTGTTTGAGCTGGGCCTTGCGCAGCATGTCGGCGGCGTCGCGGATCTCGCGCTCGCCGGGCAGGAACACCAGCACGTCACCGGGACTGCGGCGCTCGCTACGCTCGTAAGCGGCGATTTCGTCGAGGGTGGCGAGGATCGCCTGATCGACGGTCAGGTCGTCCTCGACACGGTTGCCCTCTTCGTCCTGCTCAAGCGTCAGCGGGCGATACCAGGTTTCAACCGGGAAGGTGCGGCCGGACACTTCGACAATCGGCGCATCGTCGAAATGCCTGGAGAAACGCTCCAGATCGATGGTCGCCGAGGTGATGATGATTTTCAGATCCGGACGACGCGGCAGCAGGGTTTTCAGGTAACCAAGCAGGAAGTCGATGTTGAGGCTGCGTTCGTGGGCTTCGTCGACGATGATCGTGTCGTAGCGTTCGAGGTAGCGATCGTTCTGGGTTTCGGCCAGCAGGATGCCGTCGGTCATCAGTTTGATCAGGGTGTTCGAATCGCTTTGGTCTTCGAACCGTACCTGATAACCGACCAGTGCGCCCAGCGGCGTGCCGAGTTCTTCGGCGACCCGACTGGCCACACTGCGTGCCGCAATTCGCCGAGGCTGGGTGTGGCCAATCAGACCATGCTGGCCGCGACCGATTTCCAGACAGATTTTCGGCAACTGGGTGGTTTTACCCGAGCCGGTTTCGCCGGCGATGATCAGCACCTGGTGCTTTTCCAGGGCCTTCTTGATTTCGTCACGCTTGGCCGCGATCGGCAGGCTGTCGTCGTAACGGATCACCGGCAGGCTGGCCTTGCGCGCCAGCACCTGATCGCAGGACGCCTGCATGCGCGCCACCCACTGGGCCAGCTTGGCCTCGTCGGGTTTCTTGCGCAGCTCAAGCAACTGCCGCCGCAGCCGGTGGCGGTCGGCGAGCATGGCGTGATCAAGGTTTTTCAGCAGTTTGTCGATGGAGGGCGATTCGTCGGTCATCGGGTACGCAATTCGGTCGTCTAGTGGCGCAAGGACGCGATTGTCGCAGAAAAGCAGCTACAAGCGGCAAGCTACAAGCCGCAAGTTGAAAGCGGCGTTTGACTTGAGGCTTGTAGCTTGCGGCTCGCGGCTGCTTTATTCGTTATCAAGGCCCTTTCGCCGATATGGAAAGACATCAATCACTTTCCCCGCCCGGATCGCCTCCTGTAGCCCCTTCCAGTAATCAGCGTTGTACAACTCGCCATGCAACTGATCGAACAGTTTGCGCTGCGCCGAATCGGCAAACAGGAACGGCGGAAACTCCTCGGGGAACACATCCAGCGGCCCGATCGAATACCACGGTTCGGAGGCCATTTCGTCCTCCGGCGTGCGCGGCGCCGGGATGTGGCGGAAGTTCGCTTCGGTGAGAAAACAGATCTCGTCGTAGTCGTAGAACACCACCCGACCATGGCGGGTGACGCCGAAGTTCTTCAGCAGCATGTCGCCGGGGAAGATGTTGGCCGCCGCCAGTTGCTTGATCGCCAGCCCGTAGTCCTCCAGCGCTTCGCGCACCTGGGCTTCGTTGGCGTTGTCCAGGTACAGGTTGAGCGGAGTCATCCGGCGTTCGGTCCAGCAGTGGCGGATCAACACCGTTTCGCCTTCCAGCGACACCGTGGACGGCGCGACTTCCAGCAGTTCCGCCAGGCACGCCGGCTCGAACTTGCTCAGGGGAAACCGGAAGTCGGCGAATTCCTGGGTATCGGCCATGCGCCCAACGCGGTCGACACTTTTCACCAGTCGGTACTTCTCGATCACTGTGGCGCGGTCGACGTTTTTCGACGGCGAGAACCGGTCCTTGATGATCTTGAATACGGTGTTGAAGCCCGGCAGCGTGAACACGCTCATGACCATGCCGCGTACGCCCGGCGCCATGATGAACTGGTCGTCGGTGTTGGCCAGGTGATTGATCAGGGCCCGGTAGAACTCGGATTTACCGTGCTTGTAGAAGCCGATCGAGGTGTACAGCTCGGCGATGTGCTTGCCCGGCAGGATGCGTTTGAGGAAACCGATAAACTCCGCG
This sequence comes from Pseudomonas sp. R45(2017), assembly GCF_002112305.1. Classification (NCBI taxonomy): domain Bacteria; kingdom Pseudomonadati; phylum Pseudomonadota; class Gammaproteobacteria; order Pseudomonadales; family Pseudomonadaceae; genus Pseudomonas; species Pseudomonas sp. R45(2017). Next base: position 271,273 of record NZ_NEHH01000007.1, read on the forward strand.
GGCACCGGCACATCCACCATGAAATACGAACGGGTGAACGAGAAGATGATCGACACGTCGGCTTCGTCGGTGATCAGAGCGTCGATCTGAATCCCCCGCCCCTCGCGGTGCAGCAGCGGAATCACCAGCGGCCATTGATCGTCGTTGGTGTAGATGCGCCCGACCAGGTACGCGCCCTTGTTGCGGTACAGCACCGAGGAAAACAGCTCGACGCTCAGCTCTGGATCCTTGCACACCCAGTCCGGCAGATTCTCGCGCAGTTGCGCTTCCAGACGCAGCAAGTCGCCTGGCAGATCGGCATAAGCCTCGCTGAAACGGTAATCGGCAAAGATGCTCGCGAGCATGCCCGATATCTGCCCTTGCGGTTTATAGGTGCGGGTCTGCGCGGCCCGGGCCCGACGCAGGCTCGGTCGGGTGGTGTGGATGAACATGCAGCCGTCGCTGATCAGGTCGTGGCTGAACAGGCCGCAGAAAATCGAGTTGTACCAGGTCTCGGACAGTTCATCGTCGAAGCGCAGGTCGATGATGCTGATGTAGGCACTTTTCACCAGTGGCCAGCAGGTGACGTCCATCAAGGTGTCCGGCTCGAAATACTCGCGCAGGCGGGCGACAGTTTCACCGACCTTTTCTTCGTAGAGGTTGATCCGCGCCGCCGACGCGGTTTGCGTGTCCTGCCAGCGGGCCTGCTCGAAACGCTCCCGGGCGCCGTCGGTGATCCGCCGGAAATGCTCGCGGTAATCGTCAAAGCCATCGAGGATCAGACGGGCGATGTCGGTGGCTGGCCATTGCTGCGGCATAGATGAGACCTCTGCGGGAATTGGAGAATCTGTGCTCGAAGGCCTGAGCTTAGCCACGGAAGCGGGCGCAGGAGAAGCGCAATTTCTGCCAAATCCTCTTGCGGCTTGTACAGCGACACAGTTTTTATCAAAGTTTTTTTAATCGACCGTTCGGTCAATAAATACCCACTTCGGTTCCCCCCACCACTGGGCGCCAGCCCGCGTCTTCTCTGGGTTTCGGATCCAATTCAGCGGCGACATCTCTAGCCCGCGCTTTTGCCCGAGTTGTTCATGCCTGTCCATTCCCGTCAGCGACTGGCCTTACCAAGATAATGGCACTTTGATATACAGCCCGCCATCACCCGCCTCACAACAAGATCCTCGGCCCACGAGGACGACCTCTCTCCCCCCAAAGCCCAAGGAGCACATTGATGACTATCCGGAATCTGCGCATCGGTTTGCGCGCCAGTTTGTGTTTTGCCGTTCTGGCCAGTCTGCTGGTGGTGGTTGGCCTGTTCGGTCTGGGCCAGATGAAAACCCTGCGCGAAAGCGCGGCGGTGATCGAAGAATCGTGGATGCCCAGCATAGAAAGCATCCATGACGCGGCGGCGAACATCGCCAGCATCCGCCTCGAATCCCTGCGCCTGATCACCAGCACCCAGACTGCCGTTCGCGAACGCAGCAAGGGCCTTCTCACCGCGCAACGCCAGGAATTGCTCAAGCGCCTCGACGACCACAAAGCCCTGATCGCCAACGATCAGGAACGGGCAATGCTGGATAGCCTGAGCGCCGATACGGCCAAGTACCTGAGCATCCTCGACCAGATCATCAAACAGCTCGACGCCGGACAAAGCGAACTGGCCTACACGCGCCTCAACAATGAACTGGCGCCCCAAGGCAGGGTACTCGACAAAACGCTGGAGCAAATGATCAGCCTCAATCAGCAAGGTGCGGATACCGCCGCCAAGTCTGCTGCGGCGATGTATCAGCAGGCGCTTTGGATCGTCGCCACAATCATCGTCATCGCCCTGATTGCCACGTTGTTGCTGGCCTGGTTGCTGACCCGCAGCATCACTACGCCGATCAATCAGGCGCTGAACGTGGCACGGCGGATTGCTTCGGGAGACCTCAGCGGTCGCATCGACAGCGACGGCAAGGACGAAGCGACGCAGTTACTTACGGCGCTGGCGGAGATGCAGGACAATCTGCGTTCGACCATTCGCGGAATAAGCGAGTCGGCACAACAACTGGCCTCCGCCGCCGAGGAAATGAGTTCGGTGATGGAACAGAGCACCCGCGGCCTGCAACAGCAGAATGACCAGATCGAACAGGCGGCCACGGCGGTCACCGAGATGAGCACGGCGGTCGATGAAGTGGCCGCCAATGCGGTGTCCAGTGCCGAAGCGTCCGAAGCCTCGAACGAGGACAGCAAGCACGGGCATGTGCAGGTCAGCGAGACCATCAGTTCGATTCAGGAACTGGTCAGTGCCGTGCTCGGTGCATCCGAACAGGCCGAGGGCCTTGCGACCCAGGCCCAGGACATCAGCAAGGTTCTGGAAGTGATTCGCGGCATCGCTGGGCAGACCAACCTGCTTGCCCTGAACGCCGCCATTGAAGCCGCGCGGGCCGGCGAGGCTGGACGTGGTTTTGCGGTGGTTGCCGATGAAGTCCGCTCGCTGGCCCAGCGCACGCAGAACTCCACCGAAGAAATCGAGCTGATGATCAGCAGCATTCAGCAAGGCACCAGCGCCACCGTCGGCGCTTTGCAAACCAGCGCCGAGCAGGCCAGCCACACCCTGCGCCGGGCCAACAGCGCCGGCCAGGCTCTGGAGAAAATCACCGCGTCGATCTCGCAGATCAACCAGCGCAACCTGGTGATCGCCAGCGCCGCCGAGCAACAGGCGTTGGTGGCCCGGGAAGTCGACGAAAACCTGGTGACCATCCGCGATCTATCGACCCAGACCGCTGCCGGCGCCACCCAGACGTCTGCCGCCAGCCAGGAACTGTCACGGCTGGCCGTCGACCTGAACGGATTGGTGACGCGCTTCGTGATCTGATCAGACAATTAAATGCCCGAATAGCGGTTGCCATCGCCGGGGCCCTCGGCAACACTCTCGTCCCGATCAAGGAAGGAGTGGCCCGTGAGCCCTGTCGATATTTTCCGCATGTTGTCGCTGGCTGCCATCTGGGGCGCGAGCTTCCTGTTCATGCGCATCATCGCGCCCGCGATCGGGACGGTTCCGACCGGTTTCTTCCGCGTTTCAATTGCCGCCGTCGGCCTGCTGGTAATCCTCGGGCTGATGCGCATCAACTGGGATTTCAAAGGCAAACTCAAGACCGTCATGATGCTGGGCGTGATCAACTCCGGCGTGCCGGCCACCTTGTATTCAGTCGCCGCCCAGGTGCTGCCAGCCGGTTATTCGGCGATCTTCAACGCCACCACGCCGTTGATGGGCGTGTTGATCGGCGGGTTGTTCTTCAGTGAAAAACTGACGCTGGCCAAACTCGCCGGGGTGTTCCTCGGCCTGCTCGGGGTGGGTGTGCTGACCCGCGCCGGCCCGGTCGCGTTCGATCTGCCACTGTTGATGGGCGCCGTTGCCTGCCTGCTCGCGACCACCTGCTATGGCTTCGCCGGGTTCCTCGCCCGACGCTGGCTGGATCAGGCCGGCGGGCTCGACAGTCGTCTGTCGGCGCTGGGCAGCATGCTCGGTGCGACCCTGTTCCTGTTGCCGCTGTTCGGATACAGCGTCATCACTCAACCGCCGGTGAGCTGGGGTGGCTGGAATGTCTGGCTGTCGCTGCTGGGCCTGGGTCTGGGCTGCACCGCGTTTGCCTATATCATTTACTTCCGCCTGCTGAGTTCCATCGGGCCGGTGAAGTCGATGACCGTGACCTTCATGATTCCGCCGTTCGGCGTGCTGTGGGGGGCGCTTTTTCTCGATGAGCCGCTGTCGATGGCCCACTTGTATGGCGGGGTCTTGATCGCGATTGCGCTGTGGCTGGTGCTCAAACCCGCCGTGGTGAAACCGGCAGAAATCACCGCCCGCTGATTCGCAGATGCACAAAGGCCCGGGAGTTTCCTACCGGGCCTTTTTCATGCGCGGCGGTTACGCCGATTTACGGAACACGAACACCAGACCGACGATGATCAACAGCATCCCCAGCACGCTCAACGCGGCCAAGCGATTGCCGAAGATCAGATAGTCCATCACCGCCGTCACGGCCGGCACCAGATAAAACAGGCTGGTGACATTCACCAGATTGCCCCGGGCGATCAGTCGATACAGCAGCAACGTCGCCAGCACGGAAACCACCAGCCCCATCCACAACACCGGCACGATGAAACCGGCGCTGTGCTCGAAGTGGAACGGCTGAAACGGCACGAAGATCCCGCACAGCAACAGCCCCGCCAGATACTGCACCGGTAGCGTGCCGAGAGGGTTGTCGGTGATGCGCTTCTGCATGATCGAACCGAAGGTCATGCTCGCCAGCGCCAGCAGCCCGAACAACATTCCCGCCAGCGACATCCCGGCCAGACCGATGCCCTGGTAAACCACCATGATCAACCCGGCCAATCCCAACGCCAGCCCAAACATCCGGCTCGCCGAGCGCTGCCGCTCCATGATCACCACCGTGAGAATTGGCTGCACGCCCATGATGGTCGCCATCACTCCGGGCGTGACTTTCAGATCCAGCGCCAGCAGATAGAAGATCTGATAAGCCCCCAACAGCACCACGCCGGTGGCCATCGCGTACAGCATCGGCTTGCCGCCCTTGGGCAGTTTCAGCTTGAGCAACGGCACCAGCAGCACCAGCCCGCACAGGGCAATGACAAAACGGATCAGCAGAAAGGCAAAGGGCGAAGCGTGGGCCAGCCCCCACTTGGAGAAGATCGCCCCGCTGCTCCACAGCAGAACGAACAGGCTCGTGGACGCCGCCGCGAGCGCGGACTTTTTCGAAAGGACAAACATGAATACCACCTGTAGTCAGGCAAATAGCCAACTCAGCCGAAGCCGAAATTCAGTAGGTTTGTTCAGGCGGGCACAGGGGTCAGCAGAAAACGCTGATCAGCCCGAAACACCAACGCCCGGCGGTGATACGACTGCGCACACCGGCGTGCTGCTGACAGGTGGAGGGTAATGACTGATCTGCACAGGCTGCTGATTCCCGCACGGCACGACGCCAGCGTTGACCGCTGAATCGACTACCGCGTTGATGAGGGATGCAGGCATCTGGGCTGATCTTTTTTGAAGGGTTGAAAGGTGAGTCGTGGGACTCACGAGCGCCGACTATAACCAGCGCGGGACATGGATTGCAACGACTTGGACAAAGGGCCAGTAGCGACAGGCAGGAGGCAGGCGCATAGGCTCGTTTGCAATTGCAACGACCATTGATGGGGGACATGGAATGCGCGAGATCAAATGCCAAGGGAACGGAATCATCTGCGGTATCAGTTGTACAAATCGCAAGCCAGGAAGCTTGCCCGCCTTGCCACGACTCAACTCCAGATTGACCTGGAGATGGCTGGCCCCACAACGCTTGACCTTTCGAAAGTACGTTTCGAACCCATCGACTCGTTGGCACTGAGTGCTTTTGAGTGTTGGGAGAGCCCACATTTTTCATGGGAAGAAGTCATTGGATGGAAAGCGCGCGAACCTCTCGCTCTCGACATCGCAATCTGGTTTGAATCTGAACTGTGCGGACTTTGCTTCGCCAACCCGAATAAAAGTCGACAACGCATCCGAATCGTACGACTGGAGGGGCGGCCAAGAGAAACACATCCATTGAAAAACCGTGTTGCACCGCTATCCGTTCTGGCAATTGAGCAATACGCCCGCATCATTGGCAGTATTGTGAAAAAAGCTCAAATATTGATCAACCAAGGTGGGAATATGCGCAAAGAAATAAAAAAATCCCCCAGGAAGAAAAAAGCGCATGCAATAAGGGGTGAATCTGATCCGGCGGTTCTGACAGCCAGTCAACGACGGCTCTTACAGATCATTGCAACCGGCACCGCTATCGATGAACCAAGCTTACTTGCTGGCCGTCCCTGATTCCGAAAACAAAAAACCGCTCAAACGAGCGGTTTTTTATGCTTTTAATTCCAGCCTCAACCAAACAGCCAATACCCCAGCAACGTCAACACCACCACCGCCAGCACCGGCCGCATTACGCGGTAGGCCTTCGGATTGCGGCGTTTCCACTGTTTGACCCCACCGCTGAACTTGTCGCTGAAGTTCTTGCTCCACGCGTAAGCCTGGTTGATCCCGCCGACGCGCTCGTCGTCAAGGTTCTGCGGTGCCGTGGCACGGCCCAGCCAGGCGCTGATGAAGCGGTTGATGCGGGTCATGAGGCGATTGCTCAGGGGACGCTCGATGTCGCAGAACAGGATGACGCGGGTCTTGTCGGTTTCGTTCTTGACCCAGTGAACGTAGGTTTCGTCGAACATCACGTCTTCACCGTCGCGCCAGGCGTAGACCTGACCGTCGACGAAGATCCTGCAGTCGTCGGAGTTCGGCGTCGACAGGCCGAGGTGATAACGCAGGGAACCGGCGAACGGATCGCGGTGCGGGTTCAAATGGCTGCCGCCCGGCAACAACGCGAACATCGCGCCTTTGACGTTGGGGATGGCACTGACCAGCGCCACGGTTTTCGGGCACAGGGTTTCGGCCGAAGGCAGCGGTTTGTCGTACCACTTGAGGTAGAAACGCTTCCAGCCCTTCTTGAAGAACGAGCCGAAACCGGCGTCGTTGTTCTTCTCGGCGGCGCGAATATAACCCTCGTCGAACAGGTGCATCGCCTCGTCGCGAATGGTTTCCCAGTTATCGCGCAACACGTCCAGTTCCGGAAACTTGCTGCGGTCCAGATACGGCTTGGACGGCACGCCGGAGAACAGGTACATCAAGGCGTTATATGGAGCGAACAGCGCCGAGTGGTTGACGAACTGACGCAGCACCGGCAAACGCGCCTTGCCGCGCAAATGCACGTAGAGGATGCTGCCCACAAACAGCAGCAACACCGACACCTTGGCGGCTAACGAAAAGGTCATCAACAACTCCTTGAAATAAGACAACGCCACGCCATGTCATTCACCCGAGATGGCGGCCGGCCATGATAAACACTACCGGCTCCGGGAAAAACCCGCCCGACTCAAGATTCAGTGTTAAGAATTGCGCAACAAAGCACTTCTTAACATAACGATCCTGAACCTTGGCTGACCTGAATCAACGCGCCCTTACTGCTGGTTCTCCTGATCGGTGAACAGATCACTGAACAGCATGCTCGACAGATAACGCTCACCAGAGTCGGGCAGCACCACCACAATGGTCTTGCCCTGCATTTCCGGCGTCTCCGCCAGACGCACCGCCACCGACATGGCCGCACCGCAGGAAATACCGCACAGGATCCCTTCCTCCTGCATCAGGCGCAGGGCCATGGCCTTGGATTCGTCATCCGTCACCAGCTCGACCCGGTCAACCATCGACAGATCAAGGTTCTTCGGCACGAAACCGGCGCCAATCCCCTGAATCTTGTGCGGGCTCGGCTTGATTTCTTGACCTGCCAGCGCTTGGGTAATCACCGGCGAAGACACCGGCTCCACCGCCACCGACAGAATCGGTTTGCCCGCCGTATTCTTGATATACCGCGACACGCCGGTAATGGTTCCGCCGGTGCCGACGCCCGCCACCAGCACATCGATGGCGCCATCGGTGTCATTCCAGATTTCCGGGCCGGTGGTTTTTTCGTGGATAGCCGGGTTGGCCGGGTTATCGAACTGAGCGGGCATGAAGTATTTGCCCGTGTCACTGGCTACGATTTCGTTGGCCTTTTCAATAGCGCCCTTCATGCCTTTCGCCGGCTCGGTCAGCACCAGTTCGGCGCCCAGCGCCTTGAGCACCTTGCGCCGCTCGATGCTCATCGAGGCCGGCATGGTCAGCAGCAATTTGTAACCGCGAGCGGCCGCCACGAAGGCCAGACCGATGCCGGTGTTGCCGGAGGTCGGCTCGACGATGGTCATGCCCGGCTTGAGTTTGCCGCTGCTTTCGGCGTCCCAGATCATGTTGGCGCCAATCCGGCACTTGACCGAGTAGCCCGGGTTGCGACCTTCGATCTTGGCCAGAATGGTCACGCCACGGGGCGCGATGCGGTTGATCTGCACCAACGGCGTGTTGCCGATGGAATGGGCGTTGTCAGCAAAAATACGGCTCATGGCTGGGTCCTTGTGCAGCGTTGAATTCAGCCTTCCAAGGTAAGCCTGTTGCCCGTGTCAGTCCAGTCGGGCCGAACGTCTGCGGCAGGCGGCAGTCAATCGCTTTACACCGTTCGGGATTTGTTGCCATGAAGCGTCGCTACCGCTGGCCGTTGTGGATTTTCGCCACCATCGTGGTATTGCTGGTCACCCTGCATATCGCCCTGCCCTACCTCGTGCGCGACTATCTGAATGACAAGCTTGCCAATATGGGCGACTACCGCGGCCAGATCACCGACGTGGACCTGGCGCTCTGGCGCGGGGCCTACAAGATCAATGGCCTGAAAATTGTCAAGGCCGACGGCAAGGTGCCGGTGCCGTTCGTCGATGCGCCGGTTATCGACCTGTCTGTCAGTTGGCACTCGCTTTGGTACGACCACGCGGTGGTGGCGCAGGTGAAGTTCTTCAAACCCCAAGTGAACTTTGTCGATGGGGGAGCCAACAAGCAGAACTCCCAGACCGGTCAAGGCACCGACTGGCGCGCCCAACTGGGCAAACTGCTGCCGATCACTCTCGACGAAGTGCAGATCAACGATGGCCGCATCAGCTTTCGCAACTTCAACTCCAAACCACCGGTGAACATGAATGCGACCAATGTCGACGCCAGCATCTTCAACCTGACCAACGTGGTCGACACCAAGGGCAAACGCGACGCCCGCTTCGAGGGCAAAGCCCTTCTGCTGGGCCATGCGCCGCTGGAAACCACAGCCACCTTCGACCCCTTGAGCAATTTCGAAGACTTCGAATTTCGCCTGCGGGCCCGCGACATCGAACTCAAGCGCATGAACGACTTCGCCTCGGCCTACGGCAAATTCGACTTCAACGCCGGCCACGGCGATGTGGTCATCGAATCCGCCGCCAACAAGGGCCAGCTCAGGGGCTACATCAAACCGCTGCTGCGCGACGTCGACGTATTCAACTGGCAGCAGGATGTCGAGAACAAGAACAAGGGCATCTTCCGCTCGATCTGGGAAGCACTGGTCGGCGGCACTGAAACCGTGCTGAAAAACCAGGGCAAGAACCAGTTTGCCACCCGGGTCGAACTCAGCGGCAGCGTGCACCAGCAAGATATCAACGCGTTCGAAGCGTTTTTGCAGATTTTGCGCAACGGATTCATTCAGGCCTTCAATGCCCGGTATGAACGGCCGAAGCCGGATGCCGGATAGCGCGCTTGCTCAACTCGCTCTCGGCCGAAACTGAGTCAACATGTGACGCCCCATTCAGAGACTGAATAAGCCGTCTGCGTTCACAGTCGACCGGGCCGCGCGTTATAGTCGGGCATCCGATTATTACGCCCCCGTCCTGCCCGTTCAGGTCGGCGTTACCGTTCGAGGATTAGCAGATGAAGTTCGAAGGCACCCAGGCCTACGTCGCCACCGATGACCTGAAGCTGGCGGTCAACGCCGCCATCACCCTGGAGCGGCCGCTGCTGGTCAAGGGCGAACCGGGCACCGGCAAGACCATGCTCGCCGAGCAACTGGCCGAATCGTTCGGCGCCAAGCTGATCACCTGGCACATCAAGTCCACCACCAAGGCCCATCAGGGCCTGTACGAGTACGATGCGGTCAGCCGTCTGCGCGACTCGCAACTGGGCAATGAAAAAGTCCACGACGTGCGCAACTACCTGAAGAAGGGCAAGCTTTGGGAGGCGTTCGAGTCCGAAGAACGCGTCATCCTGCTGATCGACGAAATCGACAAGGCCGACATCGAGTTCCCCAACGACCTGCTGCAGGAACTCGACAAGATGGAGTTCTACGTTTACGAGATCGACGAGACCATCAAGGCCAAGAAGCGTCCGATCATCATCATTACCTCCAACAACGAGAAAGAGCTGCCGGACGCGTTCCTGCGCCGCTGCTTCTTCCACTACATCGCCTTCCCCGACCGCACCACCCTGCAGAAAATCGTCGATGTGCACTACCCGGACATCAAGAAGGATCTGGTCAGCGAAGCGCTGGACGTGTTCTTCGACGTGCGCAAGGTACCGGGCCTGAAGAAGAAGCCTTCAACCTCGGAACTGGTCGACTGGCTGAAACTGCTGATGGCCGACAACATCGGCGAAGCGGTACTGCGCGAACGCGATCCGACCAAAGCCATCCCGCCGCTGGCCGGTGCGCTGGTGAAGAACGAACAGGACGTGCAACTGCTTGAGCGCCTGGCGTTCATGAGCCGTCGCGGCACCCGCTAAGAGGCTGATGCCATGTTGCTCAACCTGTTCAATGAAATGCGTGCAGCCAAGGTGCCGGTGTCGGTGCGCGAACTGCTCGACCTGATCAACGCGCTGAAACAGCGTGTGACCTTCGCCGACATGGACGAGTTCTACTACCTGTCGCGGGCGATTCTGGTGAAGGACGAACGGCATTTCGACAAGTTCGACCGTGCGTTCGGCGCCTACTTCAATGGCCTGGAAAAGCTCGACGATCACTTGCAGGCGCTGATCCCTGAAGACTGGCTGCGCAAGGAGTTCGAGCGCTCGCTGAGCGACGAGGAACGTGCGCAGATCCAGTCCCTCGGCGGTCTGGACAAGCTGATCGAAGAGTTCAAGAAACGCCTGGAAGAACAGAAGGAACGCCACGCCGGCGGCAACAAATGGATCGGCACCGGCGGCACCAGCCCGTTCGGCTCCGGCGGTTTCAACCCGGAAGGCATCCGGGTCGGCGATGCTGGCAAGCGCCAGGGCAAAGCGGTGAAAGTCTGGGATCAGCGCGAGTACAAGAACCTCGACGACTCGGTGGAACTGGGCACCCGCAACATCAAGGTCGCCCTGCGCCGCCTGCGCAAATTCGCGCGTCAGGGCGCGGCGGAAGAGCTGGACATCGACGGCACCATCGACCACACCGCCAAGGATGCCGGGCTGCTGAACATCCAGATGCGCCCGGAACGGCGCAACACGGTGAAACTGTTGCTGCTGTTCGACATCGGCGGCTCGATGGACGCCCACGTGAAGATCTGCGAGGAACTGTTCTCGGCCTGCAAGACCGAGTTCAAGCATCTGGAGTACTTCTACTTCCACAACTTCATTTATGAATCGGTGTGGAAGAACAACATGCGCCGCACTTCCGAGCGCACGTCGACCCAGGACCTGCTGCACAAGTATGGCGCCGACTACAAAGTGATCTTCATCGGTGACGCCGCGATGGCGCCCTATGAAATCACCCAGGCCGGCGGCAGCGTCGAGCACTGGAACGAAGAGCCGGGTTACGTGTGGATGCAGCGTTTCATGGAGAAGTACAAGAAGCTTATCTGGATCAATCCGTACCCGAAGGACACTTGGGGCTACACCTCGTCGACCAATATCGTGCGGGATCTGATCGAGGATCAGATGTATCCGTTGACGTTGCGCGGGCTGGAAGAAGGGATGCGGTTTCTGTCCAAGTAAGCGGATGGTTCCCATGTCGAGGCGTCGAACCGTCTGCGTGGGAACGATCAAACGCAGACGCGTTCGACGCGGGAACGATCAAGTAAAGCGCTTTAGATATTCGACGTGTTCCCGGTGTGCCACATCCTGTACCACCGGGCGCAATCTGACCTTCGCCCCCGGCAGACACTGTGCCAACCGGGCCAGCGCCAACGGCGTCAACGCTCCCAATCGCGGATAACCGCCAATGGTCTGCCGATCATTGAGCAAAACGATCGGCTGCCCGTCCGGCGGCACCTGCACCGCGCCCAGCGGAATGCCCTCGGAAATCATCGGTTTGCCCTGATACTGCAACGCCGTCCCCAGCAACCGAATGCCCATTCGGTCCGCACGACTGTCCAGCGTCCACGCACGGTTGAAGGCATCGAACAAACTCTGCCCGCTGAACTGACCGATCTGCGCGCCCAGCACCAGATCGAGCGGCGCGTCGACGCGCAGGTCCGGTCGATGCTCCGCCGGAACCTCACGCACCAACAGGGTTTCGCCCTGATAACTCAGCGAAGCGCCCTTGGCCAATGGCAAGCCAAAACCATCGAGACCGCCGAGTTCCTCACGTACCACCGTGGCACTGCTGCCCAGCACTTTCGGCGCACTGAAACCGCCGGGCGCCGCCAGATAGGCCCGCGCCCCGAGCAACGGCTGGGTGAACTTCAAGGTCTGCCCTTTGCGCAGTTTGAAACTGCGCCACGGCGCCAGCGCTTCACCGTCGATCTGCGCGCCAAGATCGGCGCCGGCCAATGCCAGCAAGCAATCTTCTTCAGCCACCACCGTAAACCCGCCGAGGGTGATTTCGATCACCGGCAAGTCCAGGCCATTGCCCAGCAGCCAGTTGGCCCAGGCCATCGACCGCCAGTCCGCCGCACCGCCCTGGGTCACGCCCAGATGGCGTACGCCAAACCGTCCGGCATCCTGCAACAGGCACAACGGCGTGCTCGCTTCAATCGTCAGTCGGCTCATGCCAGGGCCTCCAGAGGCGTGTCGTCACCGCCCAGACGGATGAATTCGGCATGGCTCACCGCTTCGAAACGCACGGTATCGCCGGGCTGCATGAGGCTGTAGCCATCGCGTTCACGGTCGAACAGTTTTGCCGGCGTGCGACCGATCAGATTCCAGCCACCGGGAGACACCACCGGATACGCCGCTGTCTGCCGCTCGGCGATGCCGACGCTGCCGGCGGCGACTTTCTTGCGTGGGGTATTCAGACGCGGTGCTGCCAGGACTTCTTCCACCAGCCCCATGAAGGCAAACCCCGGTGCGAATCCCAGCGCGAACACCTGATACTCGCGAGCGCTGTGGAGGCGGATCACTTCTTCCACCGCCAAACCGCTGCGTTGCGACAGCAGGCTCAATTCCGGGCCGACGCTCAGGTCGTACCACACCGGCAACACATGACACTGGCCACCGGTTCGCGCATTTGGCGACAGGTCGATCAGCGCTTCGGCGATCAGTTCCCGGGCCTGACCCGGATTCAATTCGGTCAGGTCGTAATGCACCATCAACGTGGTGTACGACGGCACCAGATCGATCAGATGTGCGCCGAACACCGTGCGCAACCGCTCACTGGCGGCGAGCATCCACGGCATGTTGGCTTCGGCGATTTCATCGAACAGGCGCAGCATCAGGCAATCCAGCGCCACCACTTCCACCCGCGGATTCATGGCGCGCTCTGCTCGTTCAGGGCCTGACGAATGCGCTGCACGGCGGCCACTGAACTGGCGTTGTCACCGTGCACGCACAGCGTGTTGGCTTGCAGGTGCAGCGCGCTGCCGTCGCTGGCGGTGAGGTTGTCGCCACGAGCGATGGTCAGCGCTTGCGCGATGATGGTTTCGGAATCGTGATGCACCGCGCCCGGCAGTTGTCGCGAAACCAGTCTGCCAGCGCTGTCATAGGCGCGGTCGGCGAAGGCTTCGAACCACAGGGTCACGCCGTATTCGTCGCCAAGCTGTTGCGCGGCCGTATTGTCGCGGGTGGCCATCAGCATCAGTGGCAAGCTGCGATCGTAAGCCGCGACGGCCTGAATCACCGCCCGCAACTGCGCCGGGTTGGCCATCATGTCGTTGTACATCGCGCCGTGGGGTTTGACGTAACTGACTTTGCCACCCTGGGCACGGCAAATGCCGTCGAGGGCGCCGATCTGGTAATGCAGGATGTCTTGCAGTTCCTGGGCGGTGTAAGCCATGGAACGTCGGCCGAACCCCACAAGATCCTGATAGGCCGGATGCGCGCCGATCTGCACACCGTGGCTCAGGGCCAGGCTGACGGTCTTGCGCATGATGCTCGGGTCGCCGGCGTGAAAACCGCAGGCAATGTTGGCGCAATCGATGAAGGGCATGACTTCCGCGTCCAGACCCATGGTCCAGCTGCCGAAGCTCTCGCCGATGTCACAGTTCAATAGCAGGCGGCTCACGGTGAACACTCCTGTAGCTTTTGTCTTTTTTTATCGTAGGGCGTTGTCGCAGGTTATCAGTTACTGCGCGTCCAGTTGTTTGCCACGGGTTTCCGGCAGGCTCAACGCCGCGAGGATCACCACCCCGTAGGACACCGCCGCAAAGGCACCGATGCCTACGCTCAGCGGCACTTTCTGGCTGAGCAGCCCGATCAGCAGCGGGAACAATGCCGCCAGCGCCCGGCCAATGTTGTAGCAGAAGCCCTGCCCCGAGCCGCGAATCCGGGTTGGAAACAGTTCGGTGAGAAACGCGCCCATGCCACTGAAAATCCCCGACGCAAAGAAGCCCAGCGGGAAGCCCAGCCACAACATCACGCCGTTGCTGACCGGCAATTGGGTGTAGAGCAGAACGATGGTGAACGAGCCGACCGCGAACAGGATGAAGTTCTTCTTGCGGCCCAACAGGTCGGTCAAATAGGCGCTGATCACATAACCGACGTAGGAACCGATGATCACCATCGCCAGATAGCCGCCGGTGCCGAGTACGCTCAAGCCGCGTTCGTTCTTCAGAAACGTCGGCAGCCAAGAGGTGATCGCGTAGTAACCGCCGAGGGCGCCGGTGGTCAGCAACGAGGCGCGGATCGTGGTGAAGAGCATGCCGGGGGCGAAGATCTCGTAGAACTTCGAAGGGCTTTGCGGGGTTTGTCTGGCCTTGGCTTCGCGGTAAATCTCCGGATCTTTCACCAGACGGCGGACGAAAATCACGAACACCGCCGGCACGATGCCAAGGATGAACAGTGCGCGCCAGGCGTCTTCCGGTGGCAGCACCGAGAACAGCAGCGCATACAGAATCGCTGTCAGGCCCCAACCCAAGGCCCAGCCGGATTGCACCATGCCCACCGCCTTGCCGCGGTCCTTGGCCCGGATCACTTCACCGATCAGCACCGCACCGGCGGTCCATTCACCGCCGAAACCGAAGCCCATCAAGGTGCGGGCGATCAACAGCTGTTCGTAGTTCTGGGCGAAGCCGCAAAGGAAAGTGAAGAATGCAAACCACAGCACCGTCAGTTGCAGGGTGCGCACGCGGCCGATGCGGTCGGAGAGAATTCCCGCCACCCAACCGCCGATGGCCGACGCGATCAGGGTGCTGGTATGAATCAGGCCGGCTTCGCCGGTGGTGATGCCCCACATCGCGATCAGGGTCGGCACCACGAAGCTGAGCATCTGGGTGTCCATGCCGTCCAGGCCGTAGCCGATCTTGCAGCTCCAGAAGGTCCGGCGCTCCTGCTGATTGATGTTGCGATACCAGTCGAACGGGCCGGGACGGGCCGCAGTCTTGGGGAGGTCGAGGGTGTCGGGCGCACTCATGGCATGTCTCCGCAGGCTTTTATTGGTCTTGTTCGAAGCTCCGACGACGCCTATCGTGGGAACCGGATGCGTCGATTCTTGAGTGCGTCACCCGGTCGCGTCCAACGAATAAAAACCCGCCCAAGACATAAGAAAAATTTGTTGCCATGAACCTGAAGTTTCTCGAAACCTTCGTCTGGGTCGCCCGGCTGAAAAGTTTTCGCCTGACCGCCGACAAGCTGTTCACCACCCAGGCCTCGATCTCCAGCCGGATCGCGGTGCTCGAAGGTGAGCTCGGGGTGAAGCTGTTCCTGCGTGATTCACGCGGCGTCAGCCTGACGCCCGAAGGTTTGAAAGTGCTGGACTATGCCGAGCAGATGCTCGACACGATGCAGGCGCTGAAGCAGTCGATCGAGACCCGATCGAGCAAGGTCGGCCGAGTGCGCATCGGAGTGATGGACACGGTGATTCACACCTGGCTCAGCCCGTTGGTGGCGCAAATGACCGATCTGTATCCACGGGTGGAAATCGAGCTGGTGGCGGATACCTCGCTGAACCTCTGCGATCAGCTGCAAAAAGGCTTTCTCGATCTGATCCTGCAAACCGACCTGGTGCGCCAGGAAAGCGTGCGCAGCCTGGAGCTGGCCAGCCACCCCATCGGCTGGATTGTCGCCAGCAACTCGATCTACAACCGCGACTATCAAAGCCTCGCCGACCTGGCGCAGGAACGGATCATCACCTACTCGAAAAACTCCCGGCCGCACCAGGACATCCTGGCGCTGATGCAGGCCCAGGGCGTGCTGGCGCCAAGGTTGAATTGTGTGAATTCGGTGTCGGCGATCACCCGGCTGTTGCGCGACGGCTTCGGCATTGGCGCGTTGCCGCCGGTGCTGGTGGCCGAGGAACTGGCGCGGGGGGAATTGACTTTGCTCGACATCGAACAGCGTCCACCGAACCTGCAAGTCGTGGTGTCATGGCGGGTCGGTGTGGAATGGGTCGAGGAGATTGTGATGCTGTGTCAGCAGGTGCTTGAGGGGTATGCGCGCAAGGTGGGCAAGGATTACATCGTTCTGAGTTGATCGTTCCCACTGCGTGGGAACGATGCATCGGAGCTTACAACCCGCGCACATCCCGGTCTTCGATCGGCCGGCTCTGGCGCAGGCGCTTGCCGCCCAGCACCACCCAGTCGATCAGACGGAACAGGCATTCAAGACCGAACGACAGCAGCAGCGCGCCGCTCATCCCCCAGATCATCGCTTCCGGCGTCAGCAGGATCTGGTAGCTGTAGCCATTCCAGGTTTCCTTGCGGATGTCCGGGTCGGCGGCCAGCACCACTTGCAGGAAGCGGATGTACCACGGGCCTTGCATCGCCTGGAATTGCTTGTCCAGCGCCAGCTGACGGTTGAGCAAGGTGCTCAGGCTGTCGGCATCACTGCGAAACACCGGATCTTCGCTGGCACGGTAATGGGCGACCAGCGCCTGGATATCACCCTTGAAAAACTGCTCGGCGGTACCCTGGAAGCCGCGCAGACCGGTCTGCGCCTCGATCAGGTGCGCTTCGACCCGCTTGGCGTAATCGTTGATGAAGCCCGGCACCTGGACACCGATCAACAGGCCCGCCGCAAACAACACCAGCCGTAGATAACTGAGCAACATGGGGGTGCAATCCTTATTCGGTCGTGCCTTGGCTGACGCATTCGCCGCGTCGCCACAGGCTCCATTGGCCCGGTTCGTAGCGGGTCCAGGTTTCGTTTTCAGTCAAAGGTTCGGTGGCAATCACCGTGACCACGTCATTGGGCGTGGTTTCGGCCTGGAAATCGACGATCACATCAACGTCCTTGAGCCGCGCCGGGCCAAACGGTGCGCGTCGGGTGATCTGCGCCAGTTTGGTCGAGCAATAGCAGAACAGCCAGTCGCCGTCGCTGAGCAGGCAGTTGAACACGCCTTTGCTGCGATATTCGGCGCAGGCTGCGACCAGATCCGGCAGCAGCACTTCTATATCGACCGGTTCCGGAAACGCTGCACGTACACGGTTGAGCAAATCGCAGAACGCCGCTTCGCTGTCGGTATCGCCGACCGGGCGGTAGAAACTTTTGATCGGCGAGAAGTCGGCGAGCTGGCCGTTGTGCGCAAAGCACCAGTTGCGCCCCCACAGTTCGCGGACGAACGGGTGGGTGTTGGACAGGCAGACCTTGCCGACGTTGGCCTGGCGGATATGACCGATGACCACTTCGCTCTTGATCGGATAGCGCTGCACCAGATTGGCGACTTCCGACTCGCTGCTGGCCGCCGGGTCCTGGAACAGGCGCAAGCCGCGCCCTTCATAAAAACCGATGCCCCAGCCGTCGCGGTGCGGACCGGTGCGACCACCGCGCTGCATCAGCCCGGTGAAGCTGAACACGATGTCGGTCGGCACGTTGGCACTCATGCCCAGTAATTCACACATGTGCGGACTCTCGTGATTACAGACGCGGCTCGACCCGCATGCGCTGCGGATTGCTCGGCACCGGCGGGCGACCGTAGCGGTCATCGCCGGCACCGCCGAACGGTTGATCGGCGTCACGCTCGTCATCGGCACGGGCCGCTGCGCGGGCGGCTTCAGCCTGTTCCTTGCGGGCCTTGGAGGCGCGCTCGATCGGCAGGCGGATCAGCACGAAAATCAGGTACAGGCCGAACGCGATCATGGCGTACATGAGCAATTCGGAAATCGCGCGCCAGGCGTTGTTGCCGACCTTGAACGCCAGATCCAGCGCGGTGATGGCGATGGCCGGGGCGAATTTTTCCTTCACCGGGTCAATGATGGTCGGGCTGAACAGCAACACCGCCATCAATACACGCAGCGGCTCGCGCAGCCAGCGCCACATCCAGCGGGTCATGCGCATCCACACCAGCAGGCAGCCCACGGCGGCAAAGGCGTAAAGGCCCCAGGCGATCAGATAGTCGTTCTCGGTCATGGTGTCCATGGCAAGGCAGGCAAAGAGGCGCTTATAGTAACGACTTTTCGCACGTCAGGCTTCCCCGCCGTCCGTGCGGCCCTTATTTGTCATGTCCGAGAGCTTTCCATGCCCGTATCCGCCAACGTCAGCAGCGCCCCGATTGCCCACAAGGCCGCCGGCCACGACCCGTACGCCTGGCTGCAGGAACGCGACACCGACGCGGTGCTCGACTACCTCAAGGCTGAAAACGACTATCAGCAGGCGCAGACCGCCGATCAGGCCGAACTGCGCGAAAACCTGTTCGAAGAGATCAAGGGCCGGATCCTCGAAACCGACCTGTCCCTGCCGTCGCCATGGGGCCCGTACCTGTATTACACCCGCACCACAGCGGGTGACGAATACGCCCGCCACTACCGCTGCCCGCGCCCGGCCGACGACAGCCTGACCCTCGACGAAAGCCGCGAACAACTGCTGCTCGACCCGAACGCCCTGGCCAACGGCGGCTTTTTCTCCCTCGGCGCGTTCAGCATCAGCCCGGATCACCAGCGCCTGGCCTACAGCGTCGATGCCTCGGGCGACGAGATTTACACGTTGTTCGTGAAGGAGTTATCCAGCGAACGCGTCAGCGAACTGGAATTCCAGGACTGCGACGGCAGCATGACCTGGGCCAATGACAGCCTGACCCTGTTCTTCGGTGTACTCGACGACACCCATCGTCCGCACAAGCTGTTCCGCTATCGCCTGGACGGCACTGCCGCCGAAGAGGTGTTCCACGAGCCAGACGGGCGTTTCTTCCTGCATTGCTACCGCGCCAGCTCCGAGCAGCAATTGCTGTTGTCCCTGGGCAGCAAGACCACCAGCGAAGTCTGGGCACTGGACGCCAATCAGCCGCAGCAGCCGTTCACCTGCCTGGCGCCACGGGTCGAGGATCACGAATACGACGTCGACCACGGCAAGCTCGATGGCGAATGGACCTGGTTCATCCGCACCAACCGCGACGGCATCAACTTCGCCCTGTATCAGGCGCCAGACACCGGCATCGCACCGAGCGAAGCCGACTGGCAGAACCTGATTCCGCACAGCGATTCGGTGATGCTCGATGGCGTGACCCTCAACGCCGAAGCCCTGACCCTGAGCCTGCGCGAAGGTGGGCTGCCGATCATCGAAGTTCGCCCACACGGTCTGGTGCCTTATCGCGTGCGACTACCGGACGCGGCCTACAGCCTCTACGTGCAAAACAGCCTTGAATTCGAAAGCGACCGCATCCGCCTGCGCTATGAAGCGCTGAATCGTCCGGCTCAGGTTCGGCAACTGATCCTCGCCACCGGCGAACAGACCGTCCTCAAAGAAACCCCGGTGCTCGGCCCGTTCGACGCCGACGCCTACGTCAGTCAACGCCTGTGGGCGACCGCACCGGACGGCACCCAGGTGCCGATCAGTCTGGTGATGAAACGGGAAATGGTCGGCAAAGCGGTGCCGCTGTACCTGTACGGTTACGGCGCCTACGGTTCGAGCCTCGACCCGTGGTTCTCCCACGCCCGCCTGAGCCTGCTGGATCGCGGCATGGCGTTCGCCATCGCCCACGTGCGCGGCGGCGGTGAGCTGGGCGAAGCCTGGTACCGCGCCGGCAAACAGGAGCACAAGCACAACACCTTCAGCGACTTCATTGCCTGCGCCGAATTCCTGATCCTCAATGGCATCACCACCGCGCCACAACTGGCGATCAGCGGCGGCAGCGCCGGTGGCCTGCTGATCGGCGCGGTGCTCAACCAGCGTCCGGATCTGTTCGGCGTGGCGATTGCCGAAGTGCCGTTCGTCGACGTGCTCAACACCATGCTCGACCCGGACCTGCCGCTGACCGTCACCGAATACGACGAGTGGGGCAATCCCGAAGAGCCGGAGGTCTACGAGCGGATCAAGGCCTATGCGCCGTACGAAAACGTCACCGCGCAGGCGTATCCCGCAACACTGGTGATCGCCGGCTACAACGACAGTCGCGTGCAATATTGGGAAGCGGCCAAGTGGGTGGCGAAATTGCGCGCGACCAAGACCGATGACAATCCATTGCTGCTCAAGACCGAACTGGGCGCCGGCCACGGCGGCATGAGCGGGCGTTATCAGGGATTACGTGACGTAGCGCTCGAATATGCATTTGTTTTCAAGGTTCTGGGCATTGCCTGAGGAACTCCGCCGGTCACTTGGGTCTTAATTCCAGACCCGATAGGCCGATAGCACATCAATCCCCTATGGGAGCGAGCTTGCTCCGGGCGGCGATCCGACGATAGCAATCTGTCAGTCATGTTGATGTTGGCTGACACTCCGCCATCGCGAGCAGGCTCGCTCCCACAGGAGTTCTGTGCAACGCCTTGAAACAGTGAAAACAAAAAAAGACCGCACGACATGTCAGAACCCACTCTACTGAACAACGAAATCCGCGACTGGCTGATGGACTGCGGCCTGTTCGATCAATTGCAGCTGGCGGATTTTGCCGCCGCTTCGGGCTACTTCAGCATCAGCACCGTGGCTGAAGGCGAAGCGATCTTTCGCGAAGGTGATGCCGGCAGTTTCATGTGCATCATCCACACCGGCCAGGTGGCCGTGCAGAAAACCGGCGGCGACGGCCAGGTCGTGACCATGGCCACCCTGCGCAGCGGCCGCGCGTTCGGTGAAATGGCCGTGCTCGACGGCGAACGCCGCTCGGCGACTTGCGTCGCAGCGAGCAACTGTCAGTTGCTCAACCTCGGCAAGGATTCACTGGAAAAAATGCTCAACGACGCACCGAAGATCGCCGCCAAGATCATCCGCGCCCTCGCTGTCTCCCTGTCCAAACGTCTGCGCATGGCCGACGGCCAGCTCGCCGCCCAGCAGATCTAGCCTCCCGGGGATTTGGGTTTGCTGTCGCTCTGTTCCAGGCCCGGCAATGGCTGATCCTTGGTCGGCGGGCTGGGCATTTCGATCGGCACCAGCGGCGGGCCGCCACTGCCGGGGCCGGCCTTGGGAATCGACACCGGGCTGATCTGCGGATACGGGGTTGGCGTCGCCGTACCGGGCGAACCCGGTTGCGGTGTCGGGCTGACGGGAATCGTCTGTTGCGCCTGTACGGCAGTTATCGAGAGCGCGGCCAGGGTAATGACCGTTAGAATGGTGCGCTTCATCAAGGGCTCCGTTGGCCTGAAGTCTGCCTTCAGGCTACTCCCAACGCGCCGGCTTGCCTTCCCCCCTGTAGAGATTTCCATGAAACGTTTCGTTCTGCTCGACACCACGCCGATCCCTGACAACGGTGGCGCCCTGTGCCTGTTCGAGTATGGCGAGGACTTCGTCATCAAGATCCAGGGCGGCGACGGCGGCCAATTGATGAACACCCGCATGCACGGTTCCGAAGACGCGCTGGCCGAGATTCCGTGCCGCAAGGTCGCCGGCCGGCCGAACTCGCGGGTGTTGATCGGCGGCCTGGGCATGGGCTTCACCCTCGCCTCCGCGCTCAAGCATCTGGGCAAGAGCGCCGAAGTGGTGGTCGCCGAGCTGGTGCCCGGCGTGATCGAGTGGAACCGCGGCCCGCTCGGTGAAAAATCCGGGCGCCCGCTGCTCGATCCGCGCACGGTGATCCGTCAGGAAGACGTGGCCAAGGTGCTGCAAAGCGAGCCGAACGGCTTCGACGCGATCATGCTCGACGTCGACAACGGCCCCGAAGGCCTGACCCAAAAAGCCAACAGCTGGCTGTATTCCGCCGCAGGCCTTGCCGCGTGCGCCAAGGCGATGCGGCCCAAAGGCGTGCTCGCGGTGTGGTCGGCCAGCGCCGACCGGCAGTTTTCCGACAAATTGAAGAAGGCCGGTTTCAAGGCCGAGGAAGTCCAGGTCTTCGCCCACGGCAACAAGGGCACGCGCCACACGATCTGGATTGCCGAGAAGCTCAAGGGCTGAGCTAAACTTGCCTCATAACCGTCATTAGTCTTTCTACAAAGGTGAACCCATGAGTTCGTCCACCCCGACCAACACTTCGAAGCTGGATCGCATCCTCGCCGACAACCAGCGCGACAAGGAAATGGGCTACCGCGACAAGGCCCTGAAGATGTACCCGCACGTGTGCGGCCGCTGTGCCCGTGAGTTTTCCGGCAAGCGCCTGAGCGAGCTGACCGTGCATCACCGCGACCACAACCACGACAACAACCCGCAGGACGGTTCCAACTGGGAACTGCTGTGTCTGTACTGCCACGACAACGAACACTCGCGCTACACCGATCAGCAGTACTTCGGCGAAGGCTCGCTGAGCACGCCGAAAATCGCCAAGGCTACGCACAACCCGTTTGCTGCACTGGCCGGGCTGATGAAAAAAGAAGACTGAGCCACCACTCCGATCGTTCCCACGCAGAGCGTGGGAACGATCGGCACCGCAGATCCTGAATCTGCCCGCCCTCCCCCAATCCCCGTATAATCGCCCTCTTTTTCCCGAAGGCACCCCGCTCGTGGCAGACAAACGGTACAGCTGCATTGGTTTGTATAACCCCAAATCACCGGAAAACGTCGGTTCGGTGATGCGCGCCGCAGGCTGCTACGGCGTATCGACCGTGTTCTACACCGGCAAGCGCTATGAGCGCGCCGCCGACTTCGTCACCGACACAAAGCGCGTGCACTACGACATCCCGCTGATCGGCATCGACGACCTGAAAAAGATCCTGCCGCTCAACTGCGTCCCGGTCGCCGTGGAACTGGTCGACGGCGCCCGCCCGCTGCCGGAATACACCCATCCGGATCGCGCCCTGTACATCTTCGGCCCCGAAGACGGTTCGCTGGATCAAGAGATCCGCGACTGGTGCGAAGACGTCGTGTACATCCCGACCACCGGCTGCATGAACCTCGCCGCCACGGTCAACGTCGTGCTCTACGACCGCATGGCCAAAGGCCTGAACACCCGCTCCGGGCCGAAATTCCGCTGAAACGCCACACATCCAATGGAACGAGCTGACCGCCTGCGCAGTCAGCTTGTTTATCGATTACTCATTGCCTGGAGAAAGATCATGACCGAGCTCAAACGCGTCGAACGTATCGAATCCACCCCGTTCCAGAGCCGTTCCGAGCAGAACGTCGAAGGCTGGGAGCGCATCGGCTCGCTGGCCGGCGGCGTGATCATGGTCGGCAAGGGCCTGCGCCGTGGCGGTGTATTCGGGCTGATTCAGGTGGCGATTGGCGGCGTGGCCATGGCCCGCGGCATCACCGGCCACAGTTCGGTGAAAAGCCTGCTGGAGAAAAGCCGCCAGGACATGAACAACGTGCGGGCGAAGATCGAGCGGGCCGGTGAAGAACTGAGCAAGCTCAAGGCCAATGCCGAAGCGGCAACCAAAACTGCCACCGTGACCGGCAACGACTCGGTGAAATCGCCGAAAACCGGGGTTTGATTCTGGATTTGCCTTGAGGCTAATGGCCTCATCGCTGGCAAGCCAGCGATGGCGGTATTACTGCAGTAACCCGGTATCAAGGACTTTGGACGACTCGCCGAGAATGCTTTCGGCGAGTTGCACGAACTCTTTGGTATCCACCGTCCCCAGGTGCATCGCCCCGCGCAGCACGTCATCCAGCGAGCGCTTGTTGCGGGTCTTCAGGCGAATCTCGCCGTCCAGCTCCTGTAACAACAGCACCGCTTTCGACAGCTGCGCCGGGCTGATCTGCTCGCCGCGCAGGGTCGTGACTTTCTGGCTGTCCTTGACCAGTTTCGCCTGCAACGCCTGATAACGCTCGTCGCTCATGCCCCCGGCACGGCGTACCAGTTCGATGGCGTAATACTCGGCAAAACCCTCGCTGATCCAGTCGCTGCGCTGTTCGTCGTTGATCCGTCCGAACACCTGCGCCAACTCGCGCACCAAAACACTGCTGCCGCTTTCGCTGACCAGCGGCAAGCGCGTGTTGAGGTAGATCGACTCCCGCGCCGCCAGGCTGCCGCGCCACATCGGGTCATTGGCGCCGACGATCAGCAGTTTGCTCGGGTGGCGCGGAAACACCGCTTGCACCTGCGGCCAGACGAACGTCAGCAGCGTCAGCACGTCCATCCGGCGCATGCCCTGCCCTTGCGGCGAGGCCACGGTGACTTCGGTTTCCCCCAGTCGGGTGCGGCGGCTGCCAAGGTGGCCGGCGAGCATCCAGCCGGTCGGGCGGTCGAACAGGCGTGACGGATTGTCGATGCGGAATTTGTTCTTGCCGATACGCGGCCAGGCGGTTTCGACGCTTTTCCAGCCGTCGGGCAATTCGAAGTGCAGGCGCGCGACAAGCTCGATGCCGTCCTGTTGGTCGAGCTTGGCCGGCGGTACCAGTTCATCACCGCGCATCAGCGCCCAGGTCGGGGTCATGCGCGTGTCGAAGCTGCCGTTCTTGCGGCCGTGGCTGATGCGCACGCGGTAGGTCAGGCTGGCCTTGTCCGCCGTCGGGCGCCATACGCCGCGTGCGTGTTGGCCCGGCGTCAGTTGCCATTGGCCGTCGGCCTTGAAGTCGCTGTAATGGCTGCCATCGCCCAGATCGAAATCCAGACTGCGCACCGCTTCGCCTTTGGCGAGGGTCAGGCGCACTTCGGCCTGATCGCTCTGCGGCAGCAGGCGTACCTGATAATCCAGATCGACTTTCTTGGCCGCCCACGCCGGCGCACTCAGCGCCAGCAACGTGACGATCAGCGCCCGGCGCAATTCCGTCGCCATACCTGCTCCTTGGTCAATCGTTAACCTGCGCGGAAAATCAGGTGATCTTCCCAGTCGTCTTCCGGCACGCTGCCTTCGGCGAGCATGCGCCCGGACTGGGAAATCCGTTCGTGGTGCACCGCGTCGCGATCACCGCAGACCAAGTGATGCCACAACGGCAGATCCTTGCCTTCGCTGACCAACCGATAACCGCAGGTCGGCGGCAGCCATTTGAATTCTTCAGCCTGGCCCGGGGTGAGCTGGATGCAGTCCGGGACAAACTGCATGCGGTTCGGGTAATCGCTGCACTGACAGGTTTTCAGGTCCAGCAGTTTGCAGGCGATGCGCGTGTAATAGACGCTGTTGTCTTCTTCATCCTCGAGCTTCTGCAGGCAGCACAGGCCACAACCGTCGCACAGCGATTCCCATTCCTCGTGATCGAGTTGATCGAGGGTTTTGCGTATCCAGAACGGTTCGACTTTGGCGGCCATGGCTCAAGCATCAACATCAGGTGGTGAAAAGGCCGCCAGTCTAGTGCCCAAGGCCCCGTGGGCCAAGCGCTGGCGACTGCCGGTTGTGCGGGGGCTTGTCAGTTTTTGCGCGGCCAAGTAGCTTTGCCGGTCTCACCAGGCCTTTGCCGGATGCCATTAACGCTCGACCACGTTGCATCCGGTGAACTGCTGGCTTGCGCCACAACCCCATCGTTCAGCCCAACTGATCTCGCCGGGTTTCGCTTCCAACCTGTCCTCAAACGTAGCAAGGAATCTTTCGATGAGTGCCAACCCTCGCGTTGCCGAATACGCCATTCACCCGCAGTTCACCGATCGCTGGTCGCCCCGCGCCTTCACCGGCGAAGCGATTTCCGAGGAAACCCTGCTGAGCTTCTTCGAAGCCGCGCGCTGGGCGCCGTCGGCGTACAACTCGCAGCCGTGGCGTTTTCTCTACGCCCGTCGCGATACGCCGAACTGGGAGCGTTACCTGGGCCTGCTCAATGAGTTCAACCGCAGCTGGGCCCAGCACGCGTCGGCGCTGGTGATCGTGATTTCGAAAACCACCTTCACCGCACCGGGCGCGACCGAAGAAACGCCTGCGCTGTGGCACACCTTCGACACCGGTTCCGCGTGGGGCCATCTGGCGCTGCAAGCGAGCCTGAGCGGCTGGCACACCCACGGCATGGCCGGTTTTGATCAGGAGCTGACCCGCAAGGAGCTGAACATTCCGCAAGGTTATGCGCTGCATGCCGCCATTGCGGTGGGCAAGCTGGGTGACAAGGCAACCCTGGCGGATTACCTGCAAGCACGGGAAACGCCGAGCCCGCGTCGCCCGCTGAGCGAACTGGCGGCTGAAGGCGATTTCACCCTTTAAAGCTTCACCACATGATCGTTCCCACGCTCTGCGTGGGAATGCAGCCGGGGACGCTCTGCGTCCCAAAGCGGACGCAGAGCGTCCATAGAGGCATTCCCACGCGGAGCGTGGGAACGATCTTGAAGAGCTCAGTAACCGCGTGCGAAATCCACTTCCCCGCGCAACGCCTCTCCCGCCTGATACGCCCGCAAGTTATCCAGAAACAACTGCACCATCATCGGTGGCGATGTCGGCGCCGAGCTGTGCCCGGTCAGCAGCAAGCCCCATGCGGTCCAGAACGGATGCCGTTGCGGCAGCGGTTCCTGACGGCAAACGTCGATCACCGCGCCGGCCAGATGGCCTTCCTTCAACGCTTCGACCAGATCCGCATCGACCACCGCCACACCGCGCCCGGCGTTGATGAACAAACCGGTCGGTTTGAATTGCTTGAACAGCGCCGCGTCGTAGATATCGTGGGTGTGCTCGGTGTTGGGCAGCAGGTTGACCACGTAATCCGCTTCGCCCACCAGCCGCGGCAAGTCCGCCATCGAACCGACTTCGACAAACGGCGCCTGCTCGCGGGCACTGCTGGCGATGCCGTACAACTCGACGCCGAATGGCAGCAGGAACTGCGCCACGCTCTGGCCGATGTCACCGGTGCCGACGATCAACACCTTGCGCCCGACCAGACTCTGGCCGGTGCGGTTGTCCCACTTGCGCTCGACCTGGCTGACCAGCCGCGCCAGCACTTCGCGCTCGTGACCGAGCATGTAGGTCAGCACGTACTCGGCCATCACCTGACCGAAAATGCCGACCGCCCGGGTCAGGCGGTAATCCCGGCGCAGGCCGTCGGCCAGCAGCGGTGTGATGCCGGCCCAGGTCGATTGCAGCCATTGTGGCTGGTGGCCCTGACGCAACAGGGTCGCCAGCAGATCCGGCTGGCCCAGCCACACCGGGCAATCGACGGCCTGGCGGGCCAGTTCGGCGGAGTCGCCGCTGGTCAGCACTTCAAGCTCCGGAGCCGCCTGACGCAGCAGTCGGGCGTATATCGCGTGGTCGTGTTCAGCAATCAGAACGCGCATCTTCAAACCTTTCGCAAACCGTGCAGGCGGCCGCCAACTTCGTGGCAGCCGTCGCCGTAAAAACCGTTCCAGGGGTTACAAGAGGCCCAGGACAGGGCCTCGCGGATCAGACCGGGTCGTTGCGTCGCAGCAACTCTTCGGGCAAGTGCTCGATGTACTCTTCCTCGGCCGGTGGCATTTGCAGGTGATAGCCCTGCTTTTCGAGGTTTTCCAGGACCACGGCAATGTCTTCGCTGGCCAGCTTGCGCTCGGGGGTCAGCACCAGATCGAAGGAATGCCTGGCCTTGCCGAACGCCGCCATCAGGCCTTCCGGCACACGCTCCAGCGCATCGCTCTTGAGCACGTACAGGTACATGCCGCTTTTCTTCGAACTTTGATAAATGGAACAAATACGTTTCAAGGCTGTTCTCCGGCGGTGGCCAGGCTGTCGAGCAGCTTCTGGCCCATCAACTCGCGGCGCCAGCCACGCAGCGAATCAGGCAATTGGTAAGGGCCCTCGGGGAAGCCGCTTTTGACCAGTGCTTCGAGGGTTTTCTTGCGCAGCATCAGTTCCGGCGCGATGCCCAGACGTTCAGCTTCGGCCTGACCGAGCGCCCGCAGCTGTTTGATCAGCGCGGCGGCTTCGATCGGCAACGGCTCCGGCACGGCTGGCGGCCATTGATCAGGCCCCACACTGCCAGAGCGCTTGATCAGATCAAGCAGAAACTCGCCGTCCTGACGCACGGTACGCGGGTGCATGTCTTCGATCTTGCCCAGCGCGCTGAGGTTGTCCGGTTGGGTCCGGGCCAGCGGCCACAGCGAGTGTTCACGGACGATGCGGTTGCGCGGCAAGTCGCGGGCGCGGGCTTCGCGTTCACGCCAGGCACACAGCTCACGCAGCACGGCCAGTTGGGCGCGGGACAGTTTCCACGCCAGTTTGGCCTCACGATACACCTCGTACGGATCGGTCTCGCGGCGCAGGTTGGCGACCAGTTCGGCGCCGTCCTCCAGCACCCAGGCGAATTTGTCGTCGGACAGTTTCGGACGCAGTTGTACGAAAACCTCCGCCAGATGCACGGCGTCTTCAGCGGCATAGCTGATTTGCGTGTCGGATAACGGACGCTGCAACCAGTCGGAACGGGTTTCGCCCTTCGGCAGTTCGATGCCGAGCACTTCCTGCACCAGACGCGAATAACCCATCGAGAACCCGAGGTTCAGGTAGGCAGCGGCCAGTTGGGTATCGAACAGCGGCGCCGGCAGGCTGCCGGTCAGGCGCAGCAGGACTTCGAGGTCTTCGCTGCAGGCGTGCAGGACTTTGAGCACCGCAGGGTTTTCCAGCAGCGCGGCCAAGGGTTGCCAGGCGTTTATGGTCAGCGGGTCGATCAGGTAGGCGCGTTTGCCGTCGCCGACCTGCAACAGGCCGGCAATCGGGTAGAAGGTGTCGACCCGCATGAATTCGGTGTCGAGGGCAACGAACGGCAGCTGCTGCCACTCGGCGCAAAACTGCGCGAGGCTATCGTTGTCGCGAATCCAGTGAATATCGATGGCCACACGGCTCTCCCTTCAAGAATGGCGCGCAGTATATATCGCCACCGGCGCTTTCCGCGCCTTTACAGGGCAAGAGCTTGATGAAATCTCCTGCCCGAGGGAAAGAATAGTCTTACAGAGTGAGTCTGCCGGCTCAGTCCTTGGCCAGCACCCCGTCGATCACCGCGCCCCGGCAGCCGGCAAACATGTCCAGATCCGGCTGGTAGACCTTGCTCTGCACTTCCAGCAGACCGAGCATCGAGTGAAACAGGTTGTCCTGACTCAATGGCTTGTCGCGGCTCATTTGCAGGCAATGGGTGTCGACCGAGTAGGACTTCTGATAGCTGTCGGAGAACCAGGCCAGCATCGCCACGTGTTTCTGCTGCTCCGGTGCCAGCATGTACGGCGTGCCGTGGAGGAACAGGTTGTACTCGCCCAGGGATTCGCCGTGATCGGACAGGTACAGCATGGCGGTATCGACCTTGTCCTGATTGCTGCGCAGCACATCGATCAGGCTCGACAGCACATGGTCGGTGTACACCAGCGTGTTGTCGTAGCCGTTGACGATGCTTTCGCGGCTGCAATTGTTCAGCGCGTTGCTTTCACACACCGGGGTGAAGCGCTCGTATTCCTTCGGATAGCGCTTGAAGTATTCCGGGCCGTGGCTGCCCATCTGGTGCAGGACCAGCACGGTGTCCTTGTCGAGGTGATCGATAAAGCTTTGCAGGCCCTGCAACAGGATTTCGTCGCGGCATTCGCTGTTGGCGCACAGTGCCGGGTCTTTCAGATTGCTGACATCCTGCAGGGTGACGCGATCGCAGGTGCCCTTGCAGCCGGACTGGTTGTCGCGCCAGACCACGTCGATCCCGGCACGTTTGAGCACGTCCAGCAGCCCTTCCTCATTCTTCGCCTTGCTGGCGTCGTAATCCTTGCGGCCCATGTTGGAGAACATGCACGGCACCGACACGGCGGTTTCCGTGCCGCAGGAATGCACGTCGGTGAAAGCGATCAGGCCGGCTTCCTTGTCCAGTTTTGGCGTGGTGTCGCGGCCATAACCGAGGATCCCGAAGTTTTCCGCCCGGGCACTCTCCCCCACCACCAGCACCGTCAGGGATTTGCGCGGATGGTTCTGCACGGCGGCGTTGCGCTGGGCGTCTTCGCCGATCGTGACGAACGGTTGCTGCGCCGAAGCCACCTGTTCACGCAGATAACCGGCCGAAGCGCCGATGTAGTTGCTCGGCACCAGCATCAAGCGAATTTCGTGGTGATTGCGAAACAGCGACGACAGCCCTTGATAATTGGCCAGCGCAACGCCGCCAATGACCGCGACCGACGCGACACTCACCACAACTTTGCTTAATAACTCGCGATGCCAGCGACGATAGTTGACTGGAACTTTCCACAACAACCAGGACGGCAAGACACCCAGAAAAACGATATAAGCCAGCAACTTCAAAGACAGCAGATCGCGCACTTCAGTGGCATTGGTTTCGGCAAAGTTGCGAAACATGCCGGCATCGATCATTACACCGTATTGGCTCATGAAATAAGCCACGCCAGCGCTGACCATAAACAACAACGTCAACACGGGTTTCAACACGGGTCGAAACGCCAGCAACGTCAGAACGATGTTATACGCCGCGAAGATCATCACCCAGAACGCAATGCGCATGGCAATGCCTTTGCCGTCCGCAGCGGTGATATCGAACAGGTGCTGCCAGAGAACGAAATTGAATCCGGTCAAAAGAAAGGCGCTGGCAAACAACGTCACCCATTCCGGGCGCACGGCTTTTAACTTGAACATGGCGAGGGGCTATTTCCTTGAAAGAAGTGCCGTCGTCAATTGTGAAAATTTCATTGACTCAGACAACACAAACTTTAAGCAGGCAACCATCAATTTTTTGTGAAAAAGAAGCCAACGATTAGTTGGCCCATGAAATAACCATGAAACTTTTGGAGTATTTGAGAATGGTTCAGCTGTGGTTCAGTCGCTGGCGACGAGGGACCGTATCGAATTTCTCGATAGCGACCCTGACTTTCTGATTTGCCGCCCCGCTCGCCTGCCCGCCTAATCGACCGTCTCTGGTTCAAAGGTCTGAAGATGGAAAACGTTCGCGCCACTGCCCGCCCCGCTGTCTGGCTGATGCTCGGCATTATCCTGGTCGCCCTCAACCTGCGCCCGTCGATGGCGGCGGTCGGGCCCTTGCTCTCGGCCATTCGCGGCGATATGGCGCTGAGTTTCAGTCTCGCAGCGTTGCTGACCCTGCTGCCGGTGATGGCGATGGGGCTGGCGATGTTTTTCGGCATGGCGGTCAGCCAGCGCCTTGGTGAACAACGCACGGTGCTGCTGTCGTTGCTGATCATTGGCGTGGCAACGCTGTCGCGGTTGTTTCTCGACTCGGCGGGCGGATTGATCGCCAGCGCCGTGCTGGCCGGGATCGGCATTGCACTGATCCAGGCCTTGATGCCCGCGCTGATCAAATCGCGGTTTCCCGACAATGTGGCGCTGTGCATGGGCCTTTACGTCACCTCGATCATGGGCGGCGCGGCGCTGGCCGCTTCGTTCGCACCGTGGGTGCTGACGCAGACCGGCAACTGGCGGGTGGGGCTGGCGGTCTGGGCGGTTTTGGCATTGCTCGCCATTCCTGTGTGGTGGGCAACCCGAACTACGTCACCGGACGTCACCCGATCTGTTATCAGAAAAGAATCCTTCTTCACCAATTCCCGCGCCTGGCTGCTCGCGATCTTCTTCGGTCTCGGCACCGCGTCCTACACCTGCGTGCTCGCCTGGCTGGCGCCGTACTACGTGGAAAAGGGCTGGAGCGAACAAAACGCCGGCCTGATGCTGGGTTTTCTGACGGCCATGGAGGTGATTTCCGGGCTGGTGGTGCCGGCCATTGCCAATCGCAGCCGTGACCGACGTCTGGTGCTTGGCGCCCTGCTCGGCCTGATCATCGCCGGATTCCTTGGCCTGATTCTCAGCCCGCAGCATCTGAGCCTGTTGTGGCCCTGCCTGCTCGGACTCGGCATCGGCGGGCTGTTCCCGATGAGCCTGATCGTGTCCCTCGATCACCTCGACGAACCACAACGTGCCGGCGGATTGACCGCATTCGTACAAGGGATCGGCTACCTGATTGCCGGGTTCTCGCCACTCATGGCCGGCATCGTTCGAGATCGACTGGGCAGCTTCGAGTGGGCCTGGTGGTCCCTGACAGCAGTGATGGCGCTCATGCTGCTGATGGTGCTGCGTTTCAACCCACGGCATTACGCCCGGTACATGGGCTGATCGGGCGAATGGCAGGCCGACCCGTCTGGATAAAGGCTTCTGGCCACCTTTTCCGGGTTTGATGGTGTACGTCGTGTTACTAAAACTTTCTGTCCCACAACTGACCGTGAAAAGTCCTACAGGGCTTTCTCCTGGCACCATCGTTCCGTTACGATCATGCGCACACGTTTGCGCGGATTCGGCGCAAGGAGCACAGCGAGACAGAACGGATGCTGAACAGTAACTTGCTTAGAAAGCTCGACATGCAGGATCTCATGGTGTTTGTCGCCGTGTATGAGCAAAGCAGCGTCACCGACGTGTCGGAGGCGCTGTTCGTCAGCCAGTCCACCGTCAGTTACTGCCTGAAAAAACTGCGCACCAGCTTCGAAGACGAATTGTTCGTCAACACCCGCACGGGCATGCGCCCGACCTACAAGGCCAGCAGCATGTACGGCCATGTGCAGAAAATCCTCGAAAGCATCAACCTCTGCCACGCCGGCGCTCCGACCTTCGACCCGATGGCGCAACCGGTGACCTTCAACATCTGCGCCCCGGAATACTTCGAGCAACTGATCCTGCCACGGATGTTGAAGCGCTTTGACTTCGATGACTTGCCGGTGATGGTCAACATGCACAAGTTCGAAACCGACGTGCCGGTCGAAGAATTGCGCGACGGCAGCCTCGATCTGGTGATCTGTTTCGGCCCGCACTTCCATCGCAGCCACGCCGACCTGAAATCAAGGATGTTGCTGGAAGATGACCTGGTCTGCGTCTTCGACAAACGCGCCACGCCGCTGGAGCCGCGCCTGAGCCTGCAAGCCTTCACCGAACGCCGGCATGTGTTCCCGACGCCGTGGACGTCGACCACCAACATGGTCGATGGCTGGCTGGCGCGGCAGGCGCAGAAACGCCAGATCGTCGCCCGCTCCAACAGTTACAGCGCAGCGTTGAAGATGATCACCGGCACCGATTTCATCCTGACCCTGCCCCGGCGCATTCAGCGTTTGCTGACCAACGACGCGGTGTTCAATCACTGCGAGGCACCGAACGGCCTGCCTGGGTTCACCCTCGACATGCAGTGGTGCCACAACGTCGATCAGGACAGTGCCAACCTCTGGCTGCGCGAGCAGGTCATCAAGACCTGCGCGGAGCTGGAGGCAGCCTGAGTCCTACACGCCGATGGCGACTTTGCTGTAGGACTCGCGGTCGATATCGAGCAGTTCCACGCTCAACTGCACTTCGACACCGACCGGCCATTCGCACAGGTCCTGCAGCACCGCCAACAGGTTTTGCGAGAGTTGTTTCTTGATCTCCGGGGAACGACCGCTGAGCAGCGCCAGCCTCACCGCGACAAAGGCGCGCTCGTTCATGGCGGTGCCGACCTTGAAGGTTTCAACCTTGAGCGCACGGCTCTTGATATCGAATTCCGCCGCGAACTGACCGGAACCCACCAGCGTGTTATTGAGCCGGATCAACGCCACATCGGCGTTCAGTTGCGGCAGGTTGGCGGTGTATTCCAGGTGCAGGTGTGGCATCTCGGTGCTCCAGTGGTTCGGCGGAAAGGTCGTACATATAACACAGCAACGCCTGACTCACGCCAGCGACGACATCACCGGACGCTCACTCATGAACTGCTCCAGCCGCGAACGCAACCAGCGCTCGGCCGGGTCGCTGTCGACGTGGCTGAGCCAGACCATCGACAGGTCGAGGGTCGGGGTCTTGAACGGAAACGGCTCCTTGAACAAGAACCCGGAAGCGGCCATGGCGTCGGCGGTGTAGTCCGGCAGGCTGGCGATCAGATCGGTGCCGGCCAGCAGCGCCGGCAACGAACTGTACTGCGGCACCGACAACACCACCTGACGGGTACGACCGATGTCCGCCAGCCATTCATCGGCGTAGCCACTGACATTGGCAGTGTGGGAAACCAGCACGTGGGGTCGTGCGCAATATTCATCGAGGGTCAGCGGCGTGTCGGACTTGTCGGCACGCAGGATGCTCGGTTGGATGTGTCGCAATAGCTTGCGCTTGGCATTGGCCGGCAAGCCGCGGGTCTGGCTGATGCCGACGGTGATGTCGCCCGCCGCCAGAAGATCGGGAATCCGCCAGTAATCGACGTGTTGCACCACGAATACCACGCTCGGTGCTTCCTGGCGCAAGGCGCGCAACAGCGGCGGTAAAAGACCGAATTCGACGTCATCCGACAGACCGATACGAAAGGTCATGGTGCTGACGGCGGGATCGAAATCCCGGGTCAGGCTGAGCGCCACCGACAGCGAGTCGAGCGCGGGTTTCAGGTGGCGATAAATGTCTTCGGCGCGGGCGGTCGGCTCCATGCGATGGCCGACGCGGATGAACAACGGATCGTTAAGCATGGTGCGCAGTCGGTTGAGCGCCGAGCTGATGGTCGGCTGGCCGAGAAACAGCTTCTCGGCGGCCCGGGTCACGTTGCGTTCGAGCATCAAGGTCTCGAACACCACCATCAGGTTGATGTCGGCCTTGCGTAGTTCATTGCGGTTCATCCATTGCCCCCCCGATCCCCAGATTGCGGCAGTGTAGAAAGGCCGCGGGGGCGGCGTCCATCGAAACGACGTGTCATTGCACCGTCAACGTCTTCAGCCCCAGGCCCATGATCCGCGAATCGTCGTTGATACCCAACTGTCGGGGGCTGACGGCATCCGGCAAGTGCAATTCGATATCGAGCCGGTCATCGTTCCCGAGGCGCTGGCTGAGCGCGGCGCTGATCGGGATTTCCAGGCGATTGCCTTGAAACTGCATCAAGCGGGTATCCAGTACCTGTTGGCCATTCAGGCTGACGATCAATCGCTGGCCGGGGTGCCCGGGCGAGATGAACGCCAGCGCGTCGATCACGATCGAACGCGCCGGCGGCTGCACCCGCAATTGGATTTTCGCCTGTCGCCCTTCTGTCCAAGTCCCCCAGTTTTCCGGCTTCGACCAGCCGCTGGCCAGTTGTCGATTGCGATAATTGAAGGTCAGTGTTTGCCCTGGACGAGTGAGGGGCGTGAGCAAAATCTGCCGCCCTTCATCGGGCACCTGCAGGCACTCACTGCAGCGCTTCCAGCCCGGCGCCAGCACCGCCACCCCGTCCACGCGCGTCAGCAGATCGGTTTCACTGTTGATACTCCGTGCGGCATCGACCAGAGCATCGTCGTCCAGCAGGTACAAAGAGTCAGCGTCGTATTGCCCCGAATCGAGCATCGCGCGTGCTTTCTGCTGTGCTTGCGCCAGCGCCGAAGTGCTCATGCGTCCCAGATACACCGCATCGGTTTTCATCCCGTGGGTCGCTGCGAAACCGGCGATCATCTGCCAGCGATCGCTCTGATTCTGCGGCATCAGGCTGCGCACATTGGCGTAACGCTCAGCAGCACTGGCCCAGAAGGGATCAGTCATCGGACTGGTCCAGTACGATGACGGGGTCAGCATTTTCCCCTGCCTGATGCCCATCCAGCCGCCGTGGGTGTCGGCCACCTGGATCAACAGCGCGACCGCAAGCAAACCGATGGCGATGCGTGGCCGGTAACCGCGTACCACCAGAAAAATCATGGTCAGGACGCAGGCATACAACACCGGCCAGAACATCCGACCCGAGGCGCGAAAAATACTGGCCAGGGCGATGATTCGATCGGGTAGCGGATACTCGAACGTCAACGAGCCTATGCCTATTCGGTTCGACAGCGCAAACAGCCATAAACCGAGCATGGCTACCAGCAGCCATGGACGAGCTCGCAATTCATCCTTCAAGAGTCGCCGGTTTCGCAGCCCGGCAAAAAAAGCCGGCGGCACCAGCAACAGAACACCCAGGCCGAAGTAGTTGAAACCTTCGTAATCCCCCTCCTCTTTCGGCAGACCGGGAAGGAGACGTGACCAGCCTGCCGGATCGGCGGGCGACAGCAGATTCATCCGGTACAAACCAAAACCACTGGCTGCCGCGCCATCGGCAATGCTGAAGTAACCGGCCTGCCAGCAGCACACACTCACCAAGGCGAAAAGCACACCGCCCTCGATCAGCCCTTGCCCCCGGGTCAATGACCGACTGAATGTCTTGCCCAGCAGGTCCGCCAGCCAGATCAGCGCAACCATGGCCAGCAGGTAGGCGTGCACCCAGGCCGTCACCGCCAGCAACGTGCCCCACGCCAGGCGACGACGTTGCAGATCCGTCAGCAACGCCAGGTACAGCGCCGCCAGAATCAGGAAATGCCCCGCCAGGGAAAGGTGCCCCACCAGGCGAAAAAACATCACCGGCGAGAACGCCAGCAACCCTGCGCCCAGGAGGCGAATCACGGGATGGGGCGTCATCAGCCCCAGCAGTTTCCAGCCAAACCAGGCTTGCAGGACACAACAGGTCAGCAGCCACAAACCAAAATACTGGAAGGTCTCCGGCAACCAGCCACTGAACGGCTTGAACAACAGCGCCAGCAGTGGGTTGGAGTCGGAAAAAATGATTGCGCTGCCCAGTTCCAGGCCGTAAGACGGATTGAGCCCGAGCGGAAATGTCCAGGGCGCATGCCGGAAAAACGCCCAGCCCAGATAATGCGTGGCCGGATCGCCCTGCTCCAGCCAGCCAATGTTTTGCGGGTTCAGCGCTTGCGGTCCGACCACCAGAAAAAACACCAGAACACCCAAGAACAATGGCAGCAGGGAAAGTGCCGGGTGCTCCCGTGAATCCGTCATCGATATGTCCAGAAGTTGTGCAGTACAAAGGTGAATGCCGGAATCGTCAGCGCCACGGCAACGATTCCGGCGAGATAGTGCAGCCCGGCCATCTGCGCCGCCCAGGCCACAAACATCGCCAACAGAAAGCCGCCCGCCGAAACCAGCATGAAACGCAGCAGGGTTTTGCCGTGCAGTCGGGCAGAAAAACTCCAGGTGGTGTTGATCACATAGGACACCACCGTCGCCACGATAAAGGCCACGCCGTTCGCCAGAGGCGGCTGGTGGCTGACGAAATTGATGAACAGCACCGCCACCAGCGCATGCAGCGCGGTGACGAACAGACCGGTCACGGCGAAACGCAGACCGCGCTGGATCAACGGGGACTTTTCGGCGGCCGTCACGGTTTGCGCGCCAGCACGAACACGCTCAAACCGGCGAGGCGATTCATGCCCATCAACGGCAGCTCGAGACTGCACAGGGTTTTCAGCAGCGTATTGACCAGCGGATGATGTTTTTTCAGCTGCGAACGCGGTGCCGAACCCCGAGCGCCGCCGGGTATCAGGCGCGACGCCAGCGCAATCGGGAACACCGCTCCGAAGTAATAAGCGCCCCGCTCTACCGCCAATCCGGCCTTACCCGCCAGAGCCTCGAATTGCCCCAGGGTATAGCGACGTTTGTGTTCGAGAAAATCATCATGCCCGCTCCACATGAACTGGAACGCCGGCACGGTCATCAAAAAACGGCCGCCGGACGGCACTTTGTCGACGTAGGACTTGAGCAGGCCGAGGTCGTCATCGACGTGTTCCAGCACATCCATCAGTAACACCAGATCAGCGTCCACGCTGTCGATCGAGCGACGGTAATGCACGGGTTTGCTGGCAGTGGTGGCGCTCGAGTCGGCCGGGTAACTGATGTCCACGCACCACGCTTCGCGCGCCGCCGTGTGGGTCAATAAATGGTGGGAAAAGAAGCCTGAACCGGCACCGACATCGAGGATTCGCTTGATCGGCGCTTCACCCAGCAAGCGCCGGGTCGCAGCCGCTTTGGAGCAGTAATACCAATGCTCGCCGATGCTGTCGCCGAGGATGTCGGTTTCCTTGAGGTCCATCGGTCAGTCCTTGGGATCGTAAACGCGGCGCACCAGAAAGACCGGTCGGCGCTTGGCTTCAATGTAAGTGCGCCCCAGGTATTCACCGAGTACGCCAATGCCGATCAGTTGCAGGCCACCGAGGAATGTCACGGCCACCATCAGCGACGCATAACCCGGCAGATCGACACCGTACAGTAGCGTGCGCACCACGATGAACATGGCAAAGGCGAACGACACCAGCGACACCATCGCTCCCAGATATGTCCAGATCCGCAGCGGTTCGGTGCTGAAACTGGTGATGCCTTCCAGCGCAAAATTCCACAGTCGCCAGCCATTGAACTTGGTCTGCCCCGCCGCCCGCTCCGGGCGCTCGTATTCGACTTGCGTGGTGCGGAAACCGACCCAGGCGAACAGGCCCTTCATGAAACGCCGCGATTCCGGCAAGGTCAGCAATGCATCGACCACACAGCGATCCATCAAGCGAAAATCGCCGACATTCTCCGGCAACGGCTGATCGGCAATCCGGTTGTGCAGGCGATAGAACCAGTTGGCGGAGGTCTGCTTGGCCCAAGTGTCGTTGCGCCGGCTGAGACGATGCCCCAGCACCACTTCGAAGCCTTCTCGCCAACGCTCGATCATCTGCAAGATCACCTCGGGAGGGTCCTGCAGATCGACATCGATCGGCACCACGATCTGCCCGGTGACGATCTGCAAAC
Source organism: Pseudomonas sp. R45(2017) (assembly GCF_002112305.1). Taxonomy (NCBI): domain Bacteria; kingdom Pseudomonadati; phylum Pseudomonadota; class Gammaproteobacteria; order Pseudomonadales; family Pseudomonadaceae; genus Pseudomonas; species Pseudomonas sp. R45(2017). Next base: position 309,718 of record NZ_NEHH01000007.1, read on the forward strand.
CGGCGGACAGCGCCGCTTCCTTGCCGAAATTGCGGCTCAGATCAACGATGCGGATGCGTGAATCGCTCTGCTGGCAGTTCAGGAGACGCTCCAGCGTCGTATCGGAACTGCCGTCGTTGACGAACACCAGTTCCAGGTTGATTAGCGCCTCTTGCTCGAATACGTGACGAATGCGCAGGAGGAAGCCGTCGAGGCTGTCCTCTTCGTTGAACACGGGAACCACCAGCGACAACTTCACCGGGCCCGCGTGCTGCGTTCCATTCGAGTGGGTCAATGTACTGCTCTTTTTTTATAGTGATTGTCGGTCGCCGAACGCTGTTCGACGCCATGAGCCGCACCGTATTAAGCAGCAGCCCGAAATGTCATGCAAGGGTGAAACGACGGCGTTCCGGCCAATCCGGAGGGCGATCCCTGCGCTCTGGCCCGCGCCTTCCAGAAACATTCACGAACGATTGGAAACAAATCCCCGATAGCCAAAAAAACGCGCTCCGCTAGGCTTGCGTCGAGGCGTCACACAGGTTGTCGCACATAAATCGCATGGAGCGAACTGAATGTATTTCGAGATTTACAGGCAATCCAAGGGCACCCCGAGCACCGGCAAGGGCCAATGGCGCTGGCGGCTACGGGCAGGCAACCACGAGACGGTCGCCAGTGGCGAATCGTATGTGAACAAGGCGGATTGTCTGCATGTGATCGAGTTGATCAAGGGTGTGCAGGGAGAGACCCCGGTCAAGGAGATCTGAGGACTGTCCAAGTCGCCGGAGCTGCCTGTGTTGGCAGCTTCGGCGACTTCTGAAGTTGCTTCAGAATCTCTCAGGAATGTTCCGGAACGGATAATCCGACTCCTTGTATCCCCCCGGTTTCTGCCGCTTGGGCAAAGTCACCTTCTCTCGCGGCACTTCTTTGTAGGGAATGCGACTGAGCAGGTCAGAGATGATATTGAGCCGCGCCCGACGCTTGTCGTTCGAGTTGGCCACCAGCCACGGTGCGTAATCGGTGTCGGTCGCTTCGATCATGTCGTCCCGTGCCCGGGAGTAGTCATACCAGCGGCTGTAGGACTTGAGGTCCATCGGCGACAGTTTCCAGATCTTGCGTCCGTCGACAATGCGCGCCTCCAGGCGCCGGGTCTGTTCTTCCTGGCTGACATTCAGCCAGTACTTGAGCAGGATCACCCCCGAACCGACAACTGCGCGCTCCACCAGCGGCACGGTCTTGAGAAACTTGTCGACCTGTTTGTCCGTGCAAAAGCCCATAACCCGTTCGACGCCGGCGCGGTTGTACCAACTGCGGTCGAAGATCACCACTTCGCCGGCCGCCGGCAAATGTGGCAGATAACGCTGCATATACATCTGGCTCTTCTCTCGATCGGTCGGGGCCGGCAACGCGATGACGCGAAAGACCCGCGGGCTGACTCGTTCGGTGAGCGCCTTGATGGTGCCGCCCTTGCCTGCACCGTCACGCCCTTCGAAAATGATGCAGATCTTGATGCCTTCGGCCTTGACCCATTCCTGCATTTTTACCAGTTCGACATGCAGGCGGCGCAGTTCCGCAAGGTAGTCCTTATTCGACAGTTTTGTATGTTCGTCAGTTTTTTCTCGGGGCGAGTCTTTCTTCTTTCCCTTTGCCATGACCAGACCTCTCGGGTTGGAACGACAGCCAGGCTCGTTGGCAATGCATGACCTGGAACCGGAAAGTTTAGTCATTTATCGCAAAACGCAAGCAAACGTGCAGTAAGTCACAGACAACGTGCTTATTTCGAAAAAGCCTGTGCAGTTTTTGACGGAACGCCAATCGCCAACCATCCTCCTTCACGGCGCAGCGTCCGATGTTGGCCGTGGATGTCTCGCTGGATGCAAACCTGCCATTTGGATGTGGGGAAGAGGTCATGCACAGTTCGCTCTTGCGTGCCGCGTCGCTCCTGCTCGCCTTGAGCGCTGCACCGCTCTTGTTGCAGGCCGCCGATGCGCCTGCGGCCCCGGCGGCTGCCAGCGCTGCGACCAAAGATGCCGTGTTTACCACGGAGCAGCTCGACCAGATGCTCGCGTCGATTGCGCTGTATCCCGATCCACTGCTCGCTCAAGTGCTGATGGCCACCACCTATCCGGGAGAAGTCGCCGAAGCCGTGACCTGGTCCAAGGCGCATCCGGAAGCCAAGGGCGATGACGCGGTCAAGCAAGTGGCCAGTCAGACGTGGGACCCGAGCGTGCAGGCGTTGGTGGCGTTTCCGCAGGTTTTGGCGACACTGGGGCAGGATCCGGTCTGGGTGCAACGTCTGGGGGATGCCTTTCTGGCTCAGCCTGACGAACTCATGGCCGGCGTTCAGCGTTTGCGACGTCAGGCCCAGGCGGCGGGCAATCTGCAGAGCAATCAATATCAGAATGTGACCGTGCAGAACGTAACGCCGCCCATCTCTGCCGGGACAACCAAACCGGCCGACAACACGACCATCATCATTCAGCCTGCCGATCCGCAGGTGGTCTACGTCCCGACCTATAACCCGACGACCACTTACGGCACCTGGCCTTATCCGGCCTCGCCGCCGGTGTATTACCCGCCGCCGCCCGCTTACTACCCGGGTCAGGCACTGGTGGCAGGATTGGCTTTCGGTACGGGCGTGGCGGTCGTCGCGTCGTTGTGGGGCGACTGCGACTGGGGCAATAACGACATCGACATCGATGTGAACCGTTACAACAATATCAACGGCAATAACCGCATCACCAACAACCAGAACAAGTGGCAGCACAACACCGTGCATCGCGATGGCGTGCCCTATCGTGACAACCGCAGCCGCGCCCGGTATGGCCGGCAGCTGGACGGTGCGGCTCAGCGTGACGCCTATCGCGGCGACAACGCGCAGCGGGCGCAGGCTCGGGAACGGGCGCGCAGTTCGATGGACAAAGCCGGTTTTGAACGCCCCGCCACCAGCAATCGGGAAGCCCGCAATCAAGTCCGCGAAGCGCAATCTGCCAATGCCGGCAACCGGATGCAGGGCGGTGCGGACAGACCCAGAGCCGCCGACCGCGCTCAAGCCAACACGCGGGAGGCGCGCCAGCCGGGCGTTAATCAACGTGACAACCGTGCGTCCCAGGCCCGACCTGCAGCGGGTAGTGCGCGGAACAACGCTTTCGCTGGCGCGCGCTCCCCGTCGCAGACCCGCGTCCAGGCTGATCGCGGCCGGGCCAGCCAGATTTCTGCGCAACGTCCCAACACCTCCCGCGCCGCCGGACATCAGATCAGCCGGCCGTCCGGCGGAGGCATGCGCCAGAGAGGAGGTGGCCGCCGATGAACATTCATTCTCTGGTCAGGAGCTGCCTGACCCTCGCTGCCGGCCTCGCATTCTCGACCTTCGTCTCGGCCCAGCAAGTATTTCCAACCCCGGAAAAAGCCGCTGACGCCTTCGTCGAAGCCCTCGGTACGCAACACGCCGACCAAAAACGCCTGACCGAACTGCTGGGCGAGGAATGGCACAGCTTCATTCCCCGTGAAGGCGTGCAGCGCAGCGATGTCGATGCCTTCCTGCAGCAATACCGCGAACAGCACACGCTGGAAAAGACCGGCGACAGCAAGGCCGTGCTCTCCGTCGGGCCCGATCACTGGACGCTGCCCATCCCGCTCATCAAAGACAAAACCGGCTGGCGCTTCGACATGAACGCCGCAAAGGCCGAAATCCGCGCCCGCCGCATCGGCCGTAACGAACTGGCGGCGGTGCAATCGGCGCTGGCCTATCACGACGCGCAAATGGACTACGCCTCGGAAGACCGCGACGGCGACGGCGCCCTCGAATACGCACAGAAAATCTTCAGCTCCCCCGGCAAACACGACGGCCTCTATTGGCCAGAAGACGACACCAACCAGATCAGCCCCCTCGGCCCCGCCTTCGGCCAGGCCATCAACGATGAAGACTGGCACGGCTACCACTTCCGCATCCTCGACGCCCAAGGCCCGTCCGCCCCGGGCGGCGCTTACAGCTATCTGATTGGAGACAAAATGAGTCGCGGGTTCGCCTTGATCGCGTGGCCAGCGAAGTATGCCGACACCGGGGTGATGAGCTTCATGATCAGCCATGAGGGCCAGGTGTTTCAGAAGGATCTCGGGCCGGATGGGGAGAAGGTGGCGAAAGCGATGAAGCGGTTTGATCCGGATGATAGTTGGGAGGTGGTGGATTTGGGGCAGAAGTAGTAGCTGTCTCGAATTGCGTTGGATCGGAAATGAAAAAGCCCCGTAGATTTTCATCTACGGGGCTTTTGTTTATTCGCCCGAGTCGGGCGCAGGTTTCAAGATAGTCTGTGACGGCTTCTTCAAATACCTTGCGGAGTTCGTTGATCGACTCACCGTGAAAACCGACGACATCTTTTATTCCTTCGATATGACCAACAAAAAGACCGTCCTCGTCGCTGTACCCAATGCGGGCGGTGAAGCCGTTGTAGCTCATCACGGTCATCGGGTATTTCCTTGTCGTTCTCGGGCTTGAGCATCACGCCGACAAGAATAATCAGGTGACTCAAAACGAGCTTGTAGGCAGAATCCGCGAGTTGCGTGTGAATGGGCTGTAGCTGTGCATAACGGCCGGCTGCTGCCTTGTTGGCCTTTCTTTCGGCGGGATATTCTCAAGACGTCGCTGCCTATTCAGCGGCCGGGCTTGGAAACCCGACGAGTCACGCAACAGCGCCCCTGACAAATGCTGGCGAATTCTTACGCCCGTAAATTTGCTTTATGGCGGCTGTGCGTGGGACGCCCTCGGGCGTGCCGGTCTCCTTGACTCCCGGTTTCCAACCTGCGCACAGCTGCCACCCATTCGCTTGGAAACGAAAGTGGCAGCTCCTCACAGTCAAGGAGTTACACATGCATGATGCACCTGAAGAAAAAACCGCTGGGGCTACGCCCTTCCTCTATTGCTCCGATATTCCGTTGTTTCATGTCAGCGCCGGAGTGCCTGTCAGCCAGGCGTTGGCTCAAGCTTCTGACTTGCTGGCCCTTGCCAAAGCACTTGCAGAGGATGCTGCGTTCATTAGAGAAACCGACCGATATGCCTGGGCTGCGCATTTCTTGACGGAGATGGGTAAGGCGGTTGTTGATGATGTGGTGAGGGCGCTTTCGCCGAGGCCCGCCAAAACACTGAACACATAAAAATAACGATTACGTCACGGCCCATTTTCGAGCAAAAACGAAAAAGCCCCGCTGCTGTTTAGACACGGAGCTTTTTCGATGCATACAGAGGAAAACGGAATCGAATCCAAGCTCCTCGAACGAAAATAAATACGTCCCCATTTCTGACTACCCGCCTCACTGACGCTCTCAGCACGATGGATTTACTTTCAAATCTGTTGGAATAATCATAGGCATCTGCGGTTTTATGGGAGAAACTTTCGCAACGGAACTACACATAGCAGCAAGCTGCTGCATGGATAAATGCGCATATTCGAGAGCGTCGCGGCACGAACTAACATCTTCAATCACATTCCGCAAACGAGCAAAATTCATTTCAGGATCATCAAAGTAGTCACCTGTCACACGATCTCTTTTCAGATCTGCCGGTTTCGGCGGCAGTGGAAGTTTAATTGCTGGCAATTCTTGTCCACCACGCAACTGAATGATCCGTGTCGAGGCCATGAGTGTTCGCCCTGCGTTTGCTAACGGTGCTACATGAACCACCAAGTCTCTATATGCCCCAAGCTCAAAAAGCCATTGACCAGCTTTTGCGGACTCATACATCTCTTTTCCCGCGCTATCTTTTGGTGGCTTCGCTTTCCACATTTTCAAAAGACCGCTTAATGTAGAAATCTTATTCAAAGCCGGATCTTCAACCCTAACAATCGCTTCTACATAAAACTCTGACAGATAGTCTCTAAGGACACATGCATCCACAAGAAACGATTGCAGCGCTAAATAACAGAGCGAAGTATATCCATCAAGAAACCTTTCGCCTTCCTTAAAAGAACTGGTTTGAAGCCTTCCAAATAGTTGATCACAGTAAGCTTCTGACAATTGTCGAAGGCGCCACTCACATGCTCGAATTTGATGAGACACCCGGGAGGCAATGTCGCATAGCAAACCACGCTTCTGAACGAAAGCTGAATTCGCTATAAAGGACCACTCATGCCCTTGCTCTGCACATAACCACCGCGAACCTGAGATAATATTTCTGGAGCGCCACTCGGGTGGACTGTAACCCTTAGCTTCATGCTCACTCTGAAAGAAGTCACAACCGACGATACTTAACCCCAAACCTTCAGCATCGGAGTATAACGTCCTAAAGTCCTTTATCTTTATGACCGCTTGTTTCCCAAGAACTGTGTTAGGCCTAAGTGTTGCTTTAGGATCCATCCCATTAAGAATCCGCCCACCCCCATGCAGATGTAACTCACGCAAAACTTGACACCATTCCAAAACAACACTCCTTAATTAATAATAGGAACGCCTTTCAAACGATACACCCCAACCTAATCACTTCACCTCTAAAACACAAACAAATATGCTTTTCCTATTATTCATATGCCGTCGCACCCAACACCGCCGTAGTAGTACAACATCACAGCATTAAGAAACACTCAAACATGGCTATCCCCTCCTGACTATCCTAAGCAGCTATCGATCACAAAATTTACGAACGCCGAGCAGCAAATCAGCATGAAACGCGCATCGGCTTTCGTTGGCGTAGCATCATCCCTCATCAGCGAGTGGCGAATTCCGTTCCCGTCACTTGTATAACCGTAAAGTTTCAAGAAAGCCTGTTTTACGGTAGGTTCAAGATGATGTTTGCTTTCTAAGACTTTCAAGGCTTCACCAAGTGTCGCCTTCTGATCCCCGGTTATATGCCGCGCGAGAGATTCTACGGCGCTTATGCTTTCCTTGATCGAGTTCCGATAATCAGGAGCATCTCTATTGGTAAGCAGCCCTAGGGCAGTTTGAATATGCTGCTTCACACCAGCATAAGGCTGCGAACTTAAGATAGCATTCTCAATCTCTACCAGTTCGTCGCTAGATGTAATAGGAGCTATCTTCCCCTCAAGAAATCTATACCCTGAACTATGATTCTCTAATACAGAGTTGGTGAACCTGATGAAGGCATCGCGCCATTTTCGGGATCCTCTTTGAGGTTCAGGTCCATTTTCGGCCATGTATTCTAAAAAATCATAGACTTTATTCCACGGGAGTTTCTCAAAACGCGCACGAATCGTTCAATTAACTGAAACCAGTATTCAGGAAGCCTATCGATGCTGATGTCATGGTGGAATGCGTAAAGCTTGGCGAAATCTCCGAAATTCGAATAACGCAACTTACCCGAATTATAGCCGTCTTGGTAATGCTCCCAGAACGAGAGCGTGAGCACATTCCAAAGCGCCCCGCGCAACCTATCGTCTATGTCATCTACTTGAATCGCTCGTGTCGTAGGCTCCAACCCCATGCGCTGTGAAAAACTCATTGGCACCTCCACCATCGTCTTTCACCAGTAGTAACGACCACCGCAACCAAATAGCCATGACAGATCACGAGGCCTTGGCTTGCACATATCATTCATTTTTTCAGCGCAAACAAAAAAGCCCCGCAGCTTCTCAGCTACGGGGCTTTTTCTATGTATGGCGGAGAGATAGGGATTCGAACCCTAGGTACCGGTGAAGGTACAACGGATTTCGAATCCGTCCCATTCGGCCACTCTGGCATCTCTCCAACGGCGCGCATCATAACAACACTTTTACCGAAAGCAAACCCTCTTTCGAAAATTTCTCCGTGCTATCAGATGCTTGCGTCGATTAAAGCGGTACGCCCAGACGGTTGGCGACTTCTTCGTAGGCTTCGATGACGTCACCGAGGCCCTGGCGGAAGCGGTCCTTGTCCATCTTCTTCTTGGTGTCCTTGTCCCACAGACGGCAGCCGTCCGGGCTGAACTCGTCGCCCAGGACGATGGAGCCGTCGCTGAACACGCCGAATTCAAGTTTGAAGTCCACCAGCAGCAGGCCGGCGTCGTCGAACAGTTTGCTCAGGACTTCGTTGACCTTGAGCGACAGTTCTTTCATGCGCGCCAGTTGCTCGGCGGTGCCCCAGCCGAATGCCACGACGTGGGATTCGTTGATGAACGGGTCGCCCTTGGCGTCGTCCTTCAGGAACAGTTCGAAGGTGTACGGGTTGAGCTTCATGCCCTCCTCGACGCCCAGACGCTTGACCAGGCTGCCGGCGGCGTAGTTACGCACGACGCACTCGACCGGGATCATGTCGAGTTTTTTCACCAGCACTTCGTTGTCGGCCAGCAGCTTGTCGAACTGGGTCGGAATGCCGGCCGCTTCGAGTTTCTGCATGATGAAGGCGTTGAACTTGTTGTTCACCATGCCTTTGCGGTCGAGCTGCTCGATGCGCTTGCCGTCGAACGCCGAAGTGTCGTTGCGAAACAGCAGGATCAAGCGGTCAGCGTCGTCGGTCTTGTAAACCGATTTGGCTTTGCCGCGGTAGAGTTCTTCACGTTTTTCCATGATGGGCTCCGCTTGCTAAGTAGATGGGCTAGGCGATGTGGCGCCAGTCGAGCCCTGAATCTTGATCGGCCAGTTGCAGCCAGTCCGGGTCGCACCCGAGGGTGTCGACAAAACATTGCCGGGCCAGCTGCGGCAGGTTGTTCTTGCTGCTCAGATGGGCCAGGACCAGGTGTTGCAGGCCTTGCCAGCCCAACTCCGCCACCAGGAATGCCGCCTGATGGTTGTTCAAATGTCCCAGCTCGCCGCCCACCCGCTGCTTGAGAAAGTACGGGTAATGACCACGGGCCAGCATGTCGCGACAATGGTTGGACTCGATCATCAACGCATCGAGGTCCCGATAACCGTCCAGCACCCGCTCGCAGTAAGAGCCCAGGTCAGTCAGCAGGCCGAAGCGCCGCTCACCGTCACTGAATACGTACTGGGTCGGTTCCTGCGCATCATGGGCCACGGCAATGACCCCGATGTTCAGAGCACCGATCTGCAGTTGCTCGCCACCGGTCACGAAACCGGCAGGTTCAATCGGTTTGCGCATCCCGCGCAGTGTGCCGCGACTGAGGTAGACAGGCAGATTGTAGCGCCGAGACAGCAAACCCACGCCATGCACGTGGTCGGCATGTTCGTGGGTTACGAGTATCGCGCTCAGTTGCGCCGGGTTCACACCCAGGCGCAACAGGCGTTTTTCGGTTTCCCGCAGGGAAAAACCACAATCCACCAGCACATACGTATCAGCACTGGCGATCAGCGTGCCGTTCCCTTGGCTACCGCTGCCGAGAACGGCAAAACGCATTGGATCAGCCCAGGTTGTCCTGAATCACGCTCAACACTTTGCGAGCCACATCGGCCGGCGCAACGGTGTTGATGTTTTTCTCGACGGTCACCTGAACGTTCTCGCCGACCTTGCTCAGGCGAACCTGATAACGCTCGGCGCGAGCTTCAACTTCTTCCTTGGTCGGCGCGCTGCCGAACAGGCTGCTGAAGAAACCAGGCTTCTCGTCTTTCTTCTCGGCCTTTTCGGACAAGTTGATGTAGTAGAGACCCAGGCTGCGGTTGATGTCTTCAACGCGCCATTCGCCCTGTTCCAGCGCACGACCGACGCTCGACCAGGCACGATCCAGGTCCGTACCGACGTTCAGTACCGGGTTGCCGCTGCCGTCTTCACTCAGGCTGACACGGCTCGGGGTATCGAAATCACGCGAAGCCAGCATCGACACCGAACCACCCTTCTCGGAGGTACGGCTCATGCTTGCGAGCATGTCGTCGACCAGTGCAGCGTCCAGGCCAGTGTTGACCGAACGGTTGGTGAAATCGACATTGGCGGTGCTGCCGGCAGGACGCTCGGCGCTGACCACATATACTTCACTGGTGTTGCGCTGCACGCCTGGCTCGATGCGCACCCGCACGCGGGTTTCGCTGTCGGTGCTGACGCCGGCGGCGCTCAGGCGCTTGGCCATGGCGGCGGACAGTTCGTCGGAATGCTGCCAGGTAGTGGTGAATTCACCGGTTTGCGGGCGCTGTTCATCCAGACGGAAACCGTTGTCCTGGAAGTACTGCACCGCCACTGGCCAGACTTCGGCCGGTGGGTGCTGGGCCATGACCCAACGCGAATCACCGCTCTTCTGCAGCGAGTAGTCGCTGGCGTCGGCAACGGTCGACAGCGGTTGAGGGCGCGGAACGATGTATTCACCCTTGGCGGTGTCGTCGGCCACGTTGCGCGGGATCGGCAGCAGCGGATCCAGGCGCTTGGAGGTGCTGACATCCGGTGGCAGTTGCATCGGTGCAGTCTGTTGCGCTTCCAGGTAATCGCTACCACGGTCACGGAAATAACCTTCCGGGCCCCAGACCCATCCGCAGCCACTGGTGCTGGAGATAATCAAGGCAAGTGCGGAAAGTCCGGCCATTCGCTTCATGCGTTGTACTTCCTCAATTAAACCAGGACGCTGCACTGGCGCAGGGCCGAGCGCAACGTTTCATGACAAGGTGTGCTCAGCCAGGTCAGCGGCAGGCGGATGCCTTCGTGCATCAGGCCCATTTCGACCAAAGCCCACTTCACCGGAATCGGGTTGGCTTCGATGAACAGGTCCTTGTGCAGCGGCATCAGTTTTTCGTTGATGGCCCGTGCGGTCTCGGCGTCGCCCTTGAGCGCGGCCTCGCACAGGTCGGCCATTTCGCGCGGGGCGACGTTGGCGGTGACGGAGATGTTGCCCTTGCCGCCCAGCAGAATCAGCTCGACTGCGGTCGGATCATCGCCGGACAGCACGATGAAGTCCTTGCTCACGCCGTCGATGATCGCCTTGGCGCGTTTCAGGTCGCCGGTCGCTTCCTTGATGCCGATGATGTTCGGCACGGTGGACAGGCGGATCACGGTCTCGGCCTGCATGTCGCAGGAGGTGCGGCCAGGAACGTTGTAGAGAATCTGCGGGATGTCGACCGCTTCGGCGATGTGCTTGAAGTGCTGGTACAGGCCTTCCTGGGTCGGCTTGTTGTAGTACGGGACTACCAGCAGGCAGGCATCGGCGCCGGCTTCCTTGGCATTGCGGGTCAGCTCGACAGCTTCGCGGGTCGAGTTGGCGCCGGTACCGGCGATCACCGGAATGCGACCGGCAACCTGTTTGACCACGGCTTTGATGACGGCGATGTGTTCTTCTACATCAAGGGTTGCCGACTCGCCGGTGGTGCCGACCGCGACAATGGCATGGGTGCCGTTCTTGAGATGGAAGTCCACGAGTTTGCTGAGGCTGTCCCAGTCAAGACGCCCTTGTGCATCCATGGGTGTGACCAGTGCCACCATACTGCCCGCAATCATGAAACCGCTCCTGCCGGAAAAAGAGAGCGGTAATGGTACTGGCGCCAAGATGCTTGCACAAGCGAAGTACTGTGCCGCCATTCCCCTTGGCGCCGCTTTTCGCTACCCTTCAGACTTTGATCGGTACTGATCAGCTTGTACGCCGGGTTCCAGTCTCCCGTTTCGGCCTCCCGGGCCCCGTTCCAGTGTCGTTGCCGTACGCTTCCTTGTTCATGGAGCCGTAACGCCACCCGAATCGGGCCTTCCGGACAGTCATTGCCCCGGCAATCAACGCCTCTCTCCCTACCGACCGCTCATCGCTTTAGGAATGCTGCATGTCCACCCCCACAGTTCGCGAACAATTCCTTGTCATCAGTGCCCTCGGCGCCAATCCCATGGAGCTGACCAACGTCCTGTGCCGCGCCAGCCATGAAAACCGCTGCGCGGTGGTCACCTCGCGCCTGACCCGCCACGGCGAGTGCAGCGCGCTGGTGCTCGAAGTCTCCGGCAGCTGGGACGCCCTGGCTCGCCTTGAAGGCAGCCTGCCGGTGCTGGCCAAGCGTCATGCGTTCACCGTCAACGTGGTGCGCAGCGCCGCCCTGGAAAACCGTCCGCAAGCCCTGCCGTACGTGGCTTACGTGTCTTCGGCGTACCGACCGGACATCATCAACGAGCTGTGCCAGTTCTTCATGGATCACAACGTCGAGCTGGAAAACCTGACGTGCGATACCTATCAGGCACCGCAGACCGGCGGCACCATGCTCAACGCCACGTTCACCGTGACCCTGCCCGCCGGCACCCAGATCAGCTGGCTGCGCGACCAGTTCCTGGATTTCGCCGACGCCATGAACCTGGATGCACTGATCGAACCGTGGCGCCCACAGAACCCAATGTAAGGAAGCTTTCATGGCCGTTGTCATCGACCAACCGGTTACGGATTTCGAAGCACCTGCCACCAGCGGGCAGACTGTCAGCCTGTCGGCCCTCAAGGGCAAGCAAGTGGTGATCTACTTCTACCCGAAGGACAGCACCCCGGGCTGCACGACCGAAGGCCAGGGGTTTCGCGATCAATACGCAGCATTCAAGGCTGCCAACACGGAAATCTTCGGGATTTCCCGCGACAGCCTGAAGTCCCACGAGAACTTCAAGTGCAAGCAGGAGTTTCCGTTCGAGCTGATCAGCGACAAGGACGAAGCCGTCTGCCAGCTGTTCGACGTGATCAAGCTGAAAAAACTCTACGGCAAGGAATACCTGGGCGTTGATCGCAGCACCTTCCTGATCGACAAGAACGGTGTACTGCGTCAGGAATGGCGCGGCGTGAAGGTGCCAGGACATGTCGATGCAGTGCTGGCTGCTGCTCAGGCGCTGAACAAGGCCTGATGTTGTCGGCGCCCTTCCGGGCGCCGATTCATTCTCAAAGCAGCGGCGCCACCACCGGCTCCTTGCGCGGCCAGGCATCAAGCACAGCCTTGAACAGCGTTGCCAGCGGAATCGCGAAGAACACTCCCCAGAATCCCCACAACCCGCCGAACAACAGCACCGCGCAGATGATTGCCACCGGGTGCAGGTTGACCGCTTCGGAAAACAGCAACGGCACCAGCACGTTGCCGTCCAGGGTCTGAATGATGCCGTAGACCGCCATCAGATAGATGAACTGATCACTCCAGCCCCACTGGAACAGCGCAATCAGCAGCACCGGTACGGTCACCACCACCGCCCCGACATACGGCACCACCACCGATACGCCGACCAACAGGGCCAGCAGCGCCGCGTAGTTGAGACCCAGTGCGACGAAAGCGATATAGGTCACGCCGCCACAGATCACGATTTCGATGACCTTGCCGCGAATGTAGTTGGCGATCTGCCGGTTCATTTCCTCGGCGACCCGGGTGATCAGCGCCCGCTCACGCGGCAAATAGCCGCGCACCCACTCGCCGATCATTGCCCGATCCTTGAGGAAGAAGAACACCAGGATTGGCACCAGCACCAGGTAGATCATGATGTTCACCAGCAGCGGCAGGCTCGACAACGAGAACGTCAGCGCCCACTGGCCGAACTTTCCGATCTCGCCTCGCGCCGCTTCGATCGCTTGCAACACCTGCTCGTCGGAGACCAGATGCGGATAGCGCTCCGGCAGCAACAGCAGCAGCGATTGCCACTTGGCGAGCATGCCCGGCAGCTCGTTGAACAGGGTGATCAACTGATGCCAGAGCAACGGCAGCACCACGACGATGAACACCATCAGCACACCCATGAACAGCGCAAACACCAGACCGACCGCCGCGCCGCCGGGCACACGTAAGCGTTCGAGCGTAACCACCAGCCCCTGCATCAGGTACGCCAGCACCATTCCGGCCAGCACCGGCGCGAGCATTCCGCCCAGCGTCAGTACAGCGGTGAAGGCGAGAAACAGCAAAACCGCCAGCACCACCGCTTCCTCATCGGAGAAGTAGCGCTGAATCCAGTCGCGCAACACTTTGAACATCAATATTCCTTAGGTCATTTACGCGATCGGTTTCAGGCTTTTTTCAGCCAGTAACGGTAGACACCCGCCTCGTCTTCTTCACGCAGCAGCGTATGACCGGCCAACTTGGCAAAGGTGCGAAAGTCGCGCTGCGAGCCGGCATCCGTGGCAATCACCTTGAGTACCGCGCCACTGGGCAGCTTGTTCAGCTCCATCTTGGCCTTGAGCAACGGCAACGGACAATTCAGGCCACTGGCGTCCAGTTCACAGTCATGGGCTACAGCGTCGGTCATGCGTCACTCCGGATCAGGTGGTCAGGCTGCCTAGAATATCTGGTCGCAGGCCCGGTGTCCGGCTACAGTAAGGTCTTTGTCGACTAAGGCTTTGTGCATGACATTTCTGCGCCCTACCCTGCTGACGCTCGCTTGCCTGCTCGCCTCACCGGGCTTCGCCGACGACCTGCCGTCACTCGGTGACGCCAGCTCTGCCATCGTCTCGCCACAACAGGAATATCAACTGGGTCGCGCCTGGCTGGCCTTGCTGCGCAGCCAGGTTTCGCAGCTCAACGATCCACAGCTCAAGGACTACGTTGAGTCCAGCGTCTATAAGCTGGTGGAAACCAGCCAGGTCAATGACCGACGCCTGGAATTCATCCTGATCAACAGCCCGCAGCTCAACGCCTTTGCGGCGCCGGGCGGGATTGTCGGGGTCAACGGCGGTTTGTTCCTCAATGCGCAGACCGAGGGCGAATATGCCTCGGTACTGGCTCACGAACTGGCTCACTTGTCCCAACGCCACTTCGCCCGAGGCGTCGAGGCTTCGCAGCGGATGCAGGTGCCGATGATGGCGGCGCTGCTGGCCGGCATCGTGATCGCTGCGGCAGGCGCAGGCGATGCCGGCATTGCAGCGATTGCCGGCACTCAGGCGGCGGCGATCCAGGAGCAACGGCGCTTCTCGCGCCAGAACGAGCAGGAAGCCGACCGCATCGGCATCCTCAATCTGGAGAAGGCAGGCTACGATCCGCGCTCGATGCCGACCATGTTCGAGCGTTTGATGCGCCAGTATCGTTTCGACGCCAAGCCACCGGAATTCCTGCTGACTCACCCGGTCACCGAATCGCGGATCGCCGACACCCGTAACCGCGCCGAACAGGCTAAACCCGGCGGCATCGAAGACAGCAAGCGCTACCAACTGATCCGCGCGCGGGTGCAGTTGACCTACGAAGAAACACCGGGCCTTGGTGCCAAGCGCTTCCGCGCGCAACTGGATGAGAACCCTAAAAACGACGTGGCTCGCTATGGTCTGGCGATCGCCCAGATCAAGGGCGGTCAGTTGAACGAAGCACGGGAGAATCTCAAGCAACTGCTGGAGAAATCGCCGAACGAGATCATCTACAACCTGGCGCAGGTCGATCTGGACATCACCAACAATAAGTTGGCCGATGCCCAGTCACGGGTCGACCGGATGCTCAGTCAGTACCCCGGCAATTACCCGCTGAATCAGGTGCGCGTCGATCTGCTGCTGAAACAGAACCGAACCGCCGATGCGGAGAAGGCGCTGGAAGGTTTGTTGAAATCGCGTCCGGACGATCCGGACGTCTGGTATCAGGTTGCAGAAACACGCGGACTGTCCGGCAACATCATTGGCCTGCATCAGGCCCGTGCCGAATATTTCGCGCTGGTCGGCGATTACCGCCAGGCCATCCAGCAACTGGACTTCGCCAAGCGCAAGGCAGGCAGCAACTTCCCGCTGTCCTCACGCATCGATGCCCGCCAGCGCGAACTGATGGAGCAGGAGCGCATGGTCAAGGACATGATGGGTTAAGCCCGCGCCGCGACAAATTCCGGACACAAAAAAACCGCCTCTTTCGAGGCGGTTTTTTTTACTTCTTTGATAACTGGATCATTCAGCCAGTTTGAAGGTGATGAAGCTGGCACGGCCCTGACGCAGAACGCGCATCGACACCGAACGGTTCTTCGGCAGCGCCTTGGCGATCTCGGCAAACTCCTTCGAAGAACCAATTGCCTGGTTGTTCAAGTGCGTGATGATGTCGCCCGGTTGCAGACCGATCAGGGCCGCAGGACCGTCCTGCACTTCCTTGATCACCACACCGCCCTTCAGGTCGTAGGTTTTCTTCTGCTCGGCGCTCAGCTCGGCAACCGATACACCCAGACGATTGCTGTTGGTCTCGGCACCGGATTTCGGCAGGGCATCCAGTTCCTTGTCTTCATCCGGAATGGCGCCGACAGTCAGCTCGACATTCTTGCGCTTGCCGTCGCGAATCACTTCGAGATTGGCTTTGGCGCCAGCCTTCAAAGCACCCACCAGATGTGGCAGGTCAGCGGACATGACGATCGGTTGACCGTTCATGCTCAGGATCACGTCACCCACTTGCAGGCCGCCCTTGGCAGCCGGGCCATCATCCTGAATCTGTGCAACCAGCGCACCGGCCGGTTTATCCAGACCGAACGACTCGGCCAGATCCTTGTTCACTTCCTGGATGACGACGCCCAACCAGCCACGGCTGACTTTGCCGCCGCTTTTCAGCTGATTTGAAACGTCCATGGCCACGTCGATCGGAATGGCGAACGACACGCCCATGAAGCCACCGGAACGGGTATAGATCTGCGAGTTGATCCCAACCACTTCACCGTTCAGGTTGAACAGTGGGCCACCGGAGTTACCCGGGTTGATCGGCACGTCGGTCTGGATGAATGGCACGTAGTTTTCGTTCGGCAGACTGCGGCCGACGGCACTGACGATGCCTTGGGTCACGGTGTGGTCAAAGCCGAATGGCGAACCGATTGCGACCACCCATTGACCGGCTTTCAGGTCTTGGGATTTGCCGAGTTTCAGCACTGGCAGATCCTTGCCTTCGATTTTCAGCAGCGCCACGTCGGAGCGTGGGTCGGTGCCGATCAACTTGGCCTTCATTTCACTGCGATCAGCCAGACGAACGAGAATTTCATCGGCATCGGCGATCACGTGGTTGTTGGTCAGGATGTAGCCATCTGGCGAAATGATGAAGCCCGAACCCAACGATTGCGCTTCGCGCTGACGATCACCACGCGGAGAACGCTGTTGCGGCGGCATGCCCCGCTCGAAGAACTCGCGCAGCATCGGTGGCAAGCCTTCCAGGTCAGGCATTTGCTGGTTCACTTTGCGATCCGGCAGCTTTTGCGTGGTACTGATGTTCACCACCGCAGGCGAGGCCTGTTCGACCAGTTGGGTGAAATCAGGCAGGTTGGCCGGACTGGCCGCTTCAGCCGCCTGGACTGCAGGAACAGCCTGACCGAGCACCAGCACAGTGGCGAAAATGGAGAGATAAGACTTCAAGCTTGGTATCGACATACAGCTCCCGTTACGACGAGCAGGGTTAAGCGATATGGAGCAAGGAACACCGGAAACCACAGGCCGGCATTTTTGTTCCGGGAACAACAAACAAGGCCAGAGCCGAGAGGCTCTGACCTATAAAAAATTTTCGGGTGTTTTGCAAATGAAAATGCTCAGCAAACATTTCACGTCTCGACGACGAAGTGGAGATAGCTGGAATCAGCTCACTGCTTGCTGGTTGCAGCGCCATCATTGCGCATCGACAGGGCAATCCGTTCGGCGGTCCCGATTGGAATCTCGCCAACCACCGTCACCATCATTTCGCCTTGAGGCGTTGTCAGACGGCGGGATACGGCAACGGTCGGGCCCAGTTGAGTCCGGGTATCGGTGACGGTTGCGCCGTTCAGCGGCTCGAGAAAGACGGAGAAGCGGGCAAGACCATCGTCATACATCAGGCTGTTGACCTGGGTCTTGGTTTCCGGATCCTTGTGCGAGGAACTGCTGGTGAGTTCAAAGCCAGGAGGCAGCCAGTCGGAACGCCAGACCTGTGCGGTCTTGACCGCAGACGCCTTGTCGCTGTCGAGCGTGACTGTCTTGCAATCGGAGTTGGCTTGCAGGTCTTTATCGGATGGGACTTCAGAGGTATCCAGCCGCGTAAACTGGAATCTCTCAAGCAACTGCCCCTTGTCGTTCAACAGCAGCGACTTGAGCGGCAGGCCTGTTTCCTTGTCCAGATGCAGTTCGAAACCGTAGCGGTGCTGATCTCGTGGCGTCAGCGATACGATCACCGCTTCACGCCCGGCCACGCGCGACTTGCCAATGACGGCAAGCTCATACCAGTTCTTCAGCTTTTGAGGATCGAGAGGGCGAGCGGCGGAACTGGGAGAATCCCCAAGCCCCGCAATCAGAGTGCCGCTGACGCATTGAGTATGTCCATCAATGCGCACGACTTCCTGAGCCGAACCGTCGAGCTGAAGCAAACGCTCTCGGACCTGGCCATTCTGGACGCGATGCCAGATGTTGTGGGTAGAAAAGCTACCGTTACGCTCGTAAACGAATGTGCCGTGAAAGCTTTGCTGCTGCTCGGCCTGGCCCAGGCGGGTCAACCAATCCTGAGCCTCGTCGGCGTGGGCTGGAACAATGAACCAGCCGCTGAGCAGAAGCGAAAGTAGAGGTATGGCGCGCATGATCCCCCTTAACGGTTTTCCAGGCTTGCTGCACGTGCATATGGCAGCGCGCTCTCGGTGCCTTTCAAGGCAGCCTGTTGAGCATGTTGACGCAGGTAACCTGGCAGACGCTGATCGTGCCAGCCTGGCTGACCTTGCAGTACGCCATTGGCCATTGGGCCAGTAGCTTCCGAACTCTCATTATAGCCTGCCAATACCGCCGGGCCTTTGACCTGAGGGGTAGCCAGCACTGGCTGATTGGATTGCTGAGCGAGTTCGACGCCGGCGATTTCGTCCTGGTTGTACAGACGAACACCTGCCAGTACAGCAACGGTCACCGAAGCGGCTACAGCCAGACGACCGAGGCTGCGCCATGGGCCGCGTGTCACTTTGGCAGGGGTCGCTTCGTCTTCCAGCGCAGCTGAAACCGCCGCAGCGAGATCCAGACGTGGAAGCAACAGATCCTTGTGCATGGCTGCCCGAGCGATCTGGTAACGAGCCCAGGTTTCACGGGTTTCAACGTCGTCCAGTGCATTGAGCACTCGACGCAATTCCAGTTCGTCCGCTTCGTTATCCATCACTGCGGACAGCGATTCCTGCAGGGCTTCACGACTCATGGCGTTCCTCTCTTGGCTGTCGCCGCTGTCTTTAGTTTTCCTGCAACAACGGTTGCAGGGCTTTATCGATGGCCTCCCGGGCGCGGAAAATCCGGGAGCGCACGGTACCAACCGGACATTGCATGACGCTCGCGATGTCCTCGTAACTCAGACCATCGAATTCGCGCAAAGTTAACGCCGTGCGCAAATCCTCTGGCAGCTGCTGAATGGTTCGATGGACGGTGCCTTCGATCTCATCCCGCAGCAATGCACGTTCAGGAGACTCGAGATCTTTCAGGCCGTGATCGCCATCGTAGAACTCTGCATCCTCGGAACTTACATCGCTATCCGGCGGCCGACGGCCGCGTGAAACCAGATAGTTCTTCGCCGTGTTAATGGCGATGCGGTACAGCCACGTATAAAACGCACTGTCGCCGCGGAAATTTCCAAGCGCTCGATACGCCTTGATAAAGGCTTCTTGTGCGACGTCCTGGGCTTCATGGGTGTCGTGCACAAAACGCACGATCAACCCGAGAATTTTGTGCTGATACTTCAGCACCAACAGATCGAAAGCTCGCTTGTCGCCACGCTGAACGCGTTCGACCAGCTGCTGATCCTCTTCCTGGGTTAGCATGAACACTCCTCGATAAACTCAGAGGAGGCTTGCATGACCAAACGACCGGACTTGCAAACATAGACTCGGGCTTTTCGCAAAAGTTCTCCCCCTCCAAGCAAGTTTCCTGCGGGCTCTGATTTGGCACGCACGAAAAACGCAGCGCGGGATGAACCGGCTGCGCGAATAATCTTGTCATCGGCTCGCCGGCAAGAACCCAACCGCAGGTTCCGCATTGAAGCCGACACTGTCCCTTGTTTCGGGCAACTGTCTATTGATCTTGGGCCATTGGCAAAAGTTCCAAATATTTATAGACGTGCCGCGCCGACATTGTGCAACCGTGAGCGGAAAAAGCGTGTTTCATCTGCGATACAGTCGCTTTTTCCCAAAACCGCTGAAAAAAACATCCGACAAAGCGTCGGTATTTCTCCGTCACGGTAGTTTCACAATGCCATATCGGCCCGGCTATTGTGCCGCCCCACCCCTCTATATACTAGTGGGCTGTGTGGCTGTCTCGACTCGCCCATCCGCCTGTCCTGCGCCAACCCCGACCCGGGTCGCTTTGAGCGGAATCCTGAAATGAGCCAACAGTTTCAACACGATGTTCTGGTGATTGGCAGCGGCGCTGCCGGTTTGAGTCTCGCGCTGACCCTGCCCGGTCACTTGCGCATCGCCGTACTGAGCAAAGGCGACCTCGCCAACGGCTCGACCTATTGGGCCCAGGGTGGCGTCGCGGCCGTGCTGGATGATACCGACACCGTCGAATCCCACGTCGATGACACCCTGAATGCCGGCGGCGGCCTGTGCCATGAAGACGCCGTGCGTTTCACCGTCGAGCACAGCAAGGAAGCGATCCAGTGGCTGATCGACCAGGGCGTGCCCTTCACTCGTGACGAACAGTCCGGCACAGAAGATGGCGGCTTTGAATTCCACCTCACCCGCGAAGGCGGCCACAGCCATCGACGGATTATCCACGCCGCCGATGCCACTGGCGCTGCGATCTTCACAACCCTGCTGGCCCAGGCCAAAGAACGCCCGAACATCGAATTGCTCGAACAGCGGGTAGCGGTCGATCTGATCACCGAGCGTCGGCTGGGGCTGGAAGGCGAACGCTGCCTGGGCGCCTACGTGCTCAACCGCAAAACCGGGGAAGTCGATACCTTCGGGGCACGCTTCGTGATCCTGGCGTCCGGCGGCGCTGCCAAAGTCTATCTCTATACAAGCAACCCCGACGGTGCCTGCGGTGATGGCATCGCCATGGCGTGGCGTTCGGGCTGCCGGGTTGCGAACCTGGAGTTCAACCAGTTCCACCCCACCTGCCTCTATCACCCGCAAGCCAAGAGCTTTCTGGTAACCGAAGCCCTGCGCGGTGAAGGCGCCCATTTGAAGCTGCCGAACGGCGAACGCTTCATGCAGCGCTTCGACTCACGTGCAGAACTGGCGCCACGGGACATCGTCGCCCGCGCCATCGACCACGAAATGAAGCGTCTGGGTGTCGACTGCGTCTACCTCGATATCAGCCACAAACCCGAAGCCTTCATCAAATCGCACTTCCCGACCGTCTACGAGCGCTGCCTCGGATTCGGCATCGACATCACCAAGCAACCGATCCCGGTCGTGCCGGCGGCGCATTACACCTGCGGCGGCGTGATGGTCGATCAACAGGGCCGCACCGACGTGCCCGGTTTGTACGCCATCGGCGAAACCAGCTTCACCGGCCTGCACGGCGCCAACCGCATGGCCAGCAACTCGCTGCTCGAATGCTTCGTCTACGCCCGATCGGCGGCGGCGGACATTCTCGAGCAACTGCCCGACGTCGCGATCCCGCGCGCCCTGCCCGCCTGGGATGCCAGCCAGGTGACCGACTCCGATGAAGACGTGATAATCGCCCACAACTGGGACGAATTGCGGCGCTTCATGTGGGACTACGTGGGCATCGTGCGCACCAACAAGCGCCTGCAACGGGCCCAGCATCGCGTGCGTTTGCTGCTGGACGAAATCGACGAGTTCTACAGCAACTATAAAGTCAGCCGTGACCTGATCGAGCTGCGCAACCTGGCGCAGGTAGCGGAACTGATGATCCGCTCGGCCATGGAGCGCAAGGAAAGCCGTGGTCTGCATTACACCCTCGACTACCCGGACCTGCTGCCCGAAGCACTCGACACTATTCTGGTGCCGCCCACCTACGTCGGCTGAACTTGAGGCGTACCCGCAGGCGTCGGTGCAGATCCGCCGCCTGCGAATCCCGGGGCACGCAGATCGACCTGACCCGCCACTCACCGCGCAATCGAAAGCGCAGCACCACGATCAGTGGCAGCGCCAGACTGTCCGGGCGCAATTGCACCGCTTGCCAGCTATCGGCCCGGTTCCACAGTTGCCAGCCATCGGCGTCCCGGCGCAATCCGCAGAATGCCTTGGGATGACTCAGCAGGATGTGCCGCGGCAACACCCAGGCAGCATGGGCGAGACACGCGAAAACCCCGAGCGACCCGACCCAGAATGGAATCGATAACAGAAACAGAGAACCCAGCGCGAATGCCTGGGCCAGAAGATACGCCGCCAGCAACTGCCGTGAGGCATGCCAGCGGCATTCAAACGTGTTACTTGGGCTGGACACGATCCAGAATCATGCGAACCATGCGTTGCAGTTCGGGATCTTCCGATTCGCTGCGCTCCATGAACCAGCCGAACATGTCCTGATCCTCGCACTCGAGCAGGCGGACATACAGCGCGCGATCCACCTCGTTCAGATTGGCGTAGACCTCTTTCACGAACGGCACCAGCAACACGTCAAGCTCAAGCATGCCGCGACGGCTGTGCCAAAAGAGGCGATTCAGTTCAACTTGTTCGACCATGGAGCCCTCCTCAAATAGGCCGCAAGTATACAGGCCCGAAGCGGGCCGAACAGTCGGCTTTGGTCGGGCACCACCGATCCTTTATCAACTACCCATTTCAACACCGCCCCCTTATGATGTGCCCCAGTCTATTTACCCTGCGATGACCCATGGCCGATTCTGCTTTTTTCTGCACCCTCTCTCATGAAGGCGTTCTCGCGGTTCGCGGCGCGGATGCCGGCAAATTCCTGCAAGGCCAGCTGACCTGCAACATCAATTACCTGAGTGATACCCAGGCCAGCCTTGGTGCCCGTTGCACGCAGAAAGGCCGGATGCAGTCGAGTTTCCGCATCGTGCTTGAAGGCGATGGCGTACTGCTGGCGATGGCCGGCGAGCTGCTGGAGCCGCAACTGGCGGATCTGAAAAAGTACGCGGTGTTCTCCAAATCGAAACTGACCGACGAAAGCGCCTCCTGGGTGCGCTTCGGTCTGGATCATGGCGATGCTGCCCTGAGCAGCCTGGGTCTGGAACTGCCGGCGAATACCGACAGCGTGGCTCGCCACGAAGGGCTGATCGCGATTCGCGTCTCCCCGAACCGTGCCGAACTCTGGGTGCCTGCCGATCAGGCCGACGGCATCAAAGGCAAGCTGTCCGCACAATTGATCGAAGGCGAACTCAATCAGTGGCTGCTGGGCCAGATCCGCGCCGGCATCGGTCAGGTCATGCCGAGCACCCGCGAGCTGTTCATCCCGCAGATGCTCAACCTGCAAGCCGTCGGCGGCGTGAGCTTCAAGAAAGGCTGCTACACCGGCCAGGAAATCGTCGCGCGCATGCAGTATCTGGGCAAGCTCAAGCGTCGCCTGTACCGCGTGCAACTGGACGCCAGTGAATTGCCGGAGCCGGGCACCCCGCTGTTCGCCCCGAGCCACGGCAGCTCCATCGGCGAAGTGGTGCTGGCCGCCCGTGCCGAAAAGAATATTGAACTGCTGGCGGTGTTGCAGGCCGAAGCTGCCGACGCAGGCGATTTGCATCTGGGCACGGCCGAAGGTCCGGCGCTGCACTTGCTCGACCTGCCTTACGAACTGGATCGCGACCGCGAAATCCAGCGCTGATCGCAGCATTTGTTGCAACATCCTAGAGAAACGACATGAGTGAGCTGGCGGATAAGGTCCAACAGGATTTGGTTGAGGCCATCGATAACGATGACCTGGTTCTGCCAACGTTACCGGAAGTGGCCTTGCAGATTCGCAAGGCCGCTGAAGATCCGGACATCAGCGTCAGCGACCTGAGCAAAGTGATCGGCCGCGACACGGCGCTGTCGGCGCGCCTGATCAAAGTGGTCAACAGCCCGCTGCTGCGCGCGACCCAGGAAGTTACCGACCTGCACACCGCCATCACCCGGCTTGGCGTCAATTACAGCAGCAACCTGGCGATCGGCCTGGTGATGGAGCAGATCTTCCACGCCCGCTCGGATGTGGTCGAACAGAAGATGCGCGAAGTCTGGCGCAAGAGTCTGGAAATCGCCGGCGTCAGCTACGCCCTGTGCCGCCGTTACACCCAGCTCAAGCCCGATCAGGCCGCGCTCGGTGGACTGGTTCATCAGATCGGCGTGCTGCCGATCCTGACCTATGCCGAAGACCACTACGAATTGCTGTCCGATCCGGTCAGCCTCAACCATGTGATCGACCACATTCATCCGTTGCTCGGCGACAAGCTGCTGCGGGTCTGGGAGTTTCCGGAGCGTCTGGTGGAGCTGCCGGGGCTGTATCAGGACCTCAAGCGCGAATCGCAGCAGATCGATTACGTCGACATCGTGCAAGTGGCCAGCCTGTATTGCCACAAGGACACCGACCATCCGCTGGCCCGCATCGATCCGTTCAGCGTGCCGGCATTCCGCAAGCTTGGCATCGATCCGGAAAACAAGGCGCTGTGCGCCGATCTGGAAGAATCGCGGTCGATGTTCTACTGATCAACCGGCGACAAAACTCACCCGCACTTTCAAACCTGCCTGCTCGCCATCGTGCAGACTGATCTGCGCCAGATGCGCGCGGCAGATTTCCCCGACAATCGCCAACCCCAGCCCGGAACCGGCCACCTGCTGGTTGCGCCGGTAAAAACGTTCGAACACCCGATCCCGCTCTTCCAGCGGAATGCCCGGCCCATCGTCTTCAACCTCCAGCACCGCCGGCGCCGTGACCCGCAGAATCACGTTGCCGCCCGGCGGCGTGTGCGCCAGCGCGTTGTCCACCAGATTGCTCAGCAACTCGTTGAGCAATGTCGGTTCGCCACGCAGCCAGACCGGCTCGTCCGCTTCCAGCGCCAAGGCAACGCCGCGAGCATGAGCCAGCGGTGCCATGGCCATGCCCAGTTCCCGCGCCAACTGACTCAGATCGAGCAACTGCGCCCCGCCCTCGGCGATCGCCCGGGCGCCGTTTTCCACCCGCGCCAGCGACAACAACTGGTTGGCCAGATGGGTCAGGCGATCCGTGCTTTGCGCCGAGGACTCCAGCGTGTCGCGCCAGGTCTGCGGCTCGTTTGAGCGCAAGCCCAGTTCAAGTCGCGCCTTGAGCGCCGCCAGTGGCGTGCGCAGTTCATGGGCCGCATCGGCGATGAATTGCGCCTGCCGCTCGAATTGCCCGCGCAGGCGTTCGGTAAAGTGATTGAGCGCCCGCACCAGCGGCCACAACTCGTGTTGCACCTCGACCAGCGGCAACGGCCGCAGGTCATCGGGCTGACGCTCTTCCACTGCCGTGCGCAAACGCTCGATCGGCCGCAGCGCCGCACTCACCGCAAACCACACCAGCAACAACGCGCCAATCGCCAGCATCCCGAGCCGCAGCAAGGTGTCGGCCGCCAGACTACGAGCCATGCTGACACGCGCCTCGTCGGTTTCGGCGACGCGGATTTCCGCCATGCCGTTCATGTTCGGCTCGCTCACTGCCTTGAGCAGACTCACCACACGTACGTTCTGCCCCTGATATTTCGCGTCGTAAAAGCGCGCGAGGGCGGGATAGCTGTCGGTTCTCGGGGTGCCCGGCGGCGGGCCCGGCAGGTTTTCGTAGCCGGAAATCAACTTCTGGTTGATGTCGTTGACCTGGTAATAGATGCGCCCCGCACTGTCGTAGGCAAAGGTATCCAGCGCCACATAAGGCACGTCGGCACTGAGACTGCCATCGCGCTGCGACAGACCGGCGGCGATGGTCCGAGCCGACGCCAGCAGCGTGCGGTCGTAGGCGGTGTCGGCAGCTTCGCGACCATTCCAGTACGCGCTCAATCCGCTGGCGAGCATCAACACCACCAGCAACAGCGCGAGGTTCCACAGCAACCGCCAGCGCAGGCTGCTGGGCTTATGCATCGCGGCTTTCCAGCAGATAACCCAGACCGCGGAAAGTCACGATGGCCACTGAATGGCCGTCGAGTTTCTTGCGCAGGCGGTGCACGTAGATTTCGATGGCATCCGGGCTGGCCTCTTCGTCGAGACCGAACACCTGCGCAGCCAGTTGCTCCTTGCTCATCACCCGACCCGGACGGGCAATCAGCGCTTCAAGCACGGCCTGTTCGCGAGAGGTCAGCGTCAGCAATTCATCGCCGAGGGTGAAGCGCCGAGTGTCGAGGTCATAGGCCAGCACACCGCAACGCTGCTGGCGTTCGCCGCCCAAAACACTTCGGCGCAGCAACGCCTTGACCCGCGCTTCGAGTTCGGTGAGTTCGAACGGTTTGGCCAGATAATCGTCGGCCCCAAGATTGAGCCCATGAACCCGATCCTTGACGTCGCTGCGAGCCGTCAGCATCAGCACCGGCAGGTTCTTGCCCCGGGCCCGCAGGCGCGCCAGCACTTCAAAACCGTCCATGCGCGGCAGGCCGACATCGAGGATCGCCACCGCGTATTCCTCGCTGCCCAGGGCCAGATCGGCAGCCACGCCATCGTGCAAGACGTCCACGGTCAGACCGGTGCTCTTGAGCGCCTGGGCGACGCTTTCGGCCAGCGGCAAATGGTCTTCGACGAGCAGGACACGCATGGATCTCTACCTCATTCAGGGATGGCCGACGCCATTCTTTGCGGCGGAGTTTACAGCCGCAACCGCCACTGTGAAGCCCGAAAACACGCGAAAGAATACTGAAAGGTTAGCGAAAGGTTGGGCCGTTAGAGTCGTTTCACCGAAGGTCCCAACTGCCGACCTTCGCCGTTTTGCCTGTACTTGCACCGTAGCTTCAAAACGTAGCTCTCGAAAAACGCCTCGATGCGTTTTCGCCAATAAGAACAATAACGAGGTACTGCACCATGCTGTCCACACAGCTTCAGGTTGACCCGTTTCATTCTTCCTCTCGAATTTCCCCGTTTTCGCTTGTCAGCGCCATCGTCGGCTGCGCGGCGTTCAACCCATCCGGGTCTGAGCCTGTTAGCCTGCGCGCGCGAAACCGCCGCACCTGAAACATCCCCAAAAACAACAACTCCCGTGGAGACACTCATGAACCGATCCCTGCGCCGTTTCGCTCTCGCCGCCGGTTGCGTGCTGTTCGCCGGCCAACTGATGGCCGAACCTAAACGTCCGGAATGCATCGCCCCCGCCTCCCCCGGCGGCGGTTTCGACCTGACCTGCAAACTGGCGCAAAGCGCGCTGGTCAACGAAAAACTGCTGACCAAACCGATGCGCGTGACCTACATGCCCGGCGGTGTCGGCGCGGTGGCGTACAACGCCGTCGTGGCGCAGCGTCCCGCCGATGCCGGCACGCTGGTGGCGTGGTCCAGCGGCTCGCTGCTCAACCTGGCTCAGGGCAAGTTCGGTCGGTTCGATGAAACCAACGTGCGCTGGCTGGCAGCGGTCGGCACCAGCTACGGCGCCATCGCGGTGAAAAGCGATTCGCCCTACAAAACCCTCGATGATCTCGTGCAGGCGCTGAAGAAAGATCCGAGTTCCGTGGTCATTGGCTCCGGCGGTACCGTCGGCAGCCAGGACTGGATGCAGACTGCGCTGATCGCCAAAGCCGCCGGGATCAACCCGCGCGACCTGCGCTACGTCGCCCTCGAAGGGGGCGGCGAGATCGCCACCGCCCTGCTTGGCGGTCATATCCAGGTCGGTAGTACCGACATTTCCGACTCCATGCCGCATATCCAGAGCGGTGACATGCGCCTGCTGGCCGTGTTTGCCGAGAAACGCCTGGACGAGCCGGAAATGAAGGACATTCCTACCGCGCGCGAACAAGGCTACGACATCGTCTGGCCGGTGGTGCGCGGTTTCTACCTCGGGCCGAAAGTCAGCGATGAAGACTACGCCTGGTGGAAAGACTCCTTCGACAAACTGCTGGCCTCCGACGACTTCGCCAAGCTGCGCGATCAGCGTGAACTGTTCCCGTTCGCCATGACCGGTCCCGAGCTGGACACCTACGTCAAGAAACAGGTGGCGGACTACAAGGTGCTGGCCAAAGAGTTCGGCCTGATTCAGTGATCGTCTCTGTCTAGCGTCCATGGCCCTCTCGCCGGGGCCATGGCAGGAGTTCCCTCATGCTTATTCAACGCATTTTTGCCTCGGTGCTGTTGCTGGCCTGTGCCGGCCTGGCACTGATGGCGTGGCCGTATCAGGCGGCTTTTTCCTACGAACCGGTGGGCCCTCGGGCGTTTCCATTGCTGATGCTCGGCCTGATGGGCCTGGCGCTGCTGTACATGGTGTTCCGCCCGGCGCCGATCAAACACAGCGAGGACGAACCGCCGCTGGATCGCGAAACCCTGACCAAGATCGCGATCTGCGTCGCCCTGCTGCTGGTGTTCGCCGGTTTGTTCGAACCGCTGGGCTTCATCCTCAGCAGCATTCTGATCGGCATTCCGATGGCGCGCCTGTACGGCGGGCGCTGGGTGCCCAGCGTCATTGTCACGACGCTGATGGCGATTGGTTTGTACGTGTTGTTCGACCGCGTGATGGACGTACCGCTGCCCCTCGGCCTGCTCGACGTTCTGGAGAACTGATATGGATACTCTCGGTTATTTGGGTCAGGGCTTCGGCGTCGCGCTGAGTCCGTACAACCTGGTCACGGCCCTGACCGGCACGTTGATCGGCACCGTGGTCGGCTTGTTGCCGGGCCTGGGCCCGATCAATGGTGTGGCGTTGCTGATCCCGATCGCGTTCGCCCTCGGGCTGCCGCCGGAATCGGCACTGATCCTGCTGGCGGCGGTCTATCTGGGCTGCGAATACGGCGGCCGGATCAGCTCGATCCTGCTGAACATTCCGGGCGAAGCCTCCACCGTGATGACCACCCTCGACGGTTACCCGATGGCCCGCAAAGGCCTGGCCGGTGTGGCGTTGTCGTTGTCGGCGTGGAGTTCGTTCATCGGCGCCTTCATCGCCACCTGCGGCATGGTGCTGTTCGCCCCGCTACTAGCGAAATGGGCGATTGCCTTCGGGCCGGCGGAATACTTCGTGTTGATGGTGTTCGCGATTGTCTGTCTCGGCGGCATGGCCGGTGACCGACCGGTGAAAACCTTTATCGCGGCGTTGATCGGTCTGTTCCTGTCCAGCGTCGGCATCGACGCCAACAGCGGCGTTTACCGTTTCACCGGCGACAACATTCACCTGACTGACGGCATTCAGTTCGTGGTGCTGGTACTGGGCCTGTTCTCGATCAGCGAAATCCTTCTGCTGCTGGAGAAAACCCATCGCGGCCAGGAAGCGGTGAAAGCCACCGGGCGGATGATGTTCAACTTCAAGGAAGCGGCGTCGGTGTTCGTGGTGAACATCCGTTGCGGCCTGCTCGGTTTCATCATGGGCGTGTTGCCGGGTGCCGGCGCGACCCTGGCCAGCGCCGTGGCCTACATGACCGAGAAACGCATCGCCGGCGCCAGCGGCAAGTTTGGTCAGGGCGACGCCCGCGGCCTCGCCGCACCGGAAACCGCCATCGGTGCCTCCGCTTGCGGCGCGCTGGTGCCGATGCTGACCCTCGGCGTTCCGGGTTCGGGCACCACGGCGGTGATGATCGGCGCCCTGTCGCTGTACAACATCACTCCCGGCCCGCTGCTGTTCCAGCAACAGCCGGACATCGTCTGGGGCCTGATCGCTTCGCTGTTCATCGCCAACATCATGCTGGTGATCCTGAACATCCCGATGATCCGCATCTTCACCCGTATCCTCGCCGTGCCGAACTGGGCTCTGGTGCCGGTGATCGCGATCATCACCGGGATCGGTGTGTACGCCGTACACGCGACCACATTCGACCTGTTCCTGATGGTCGGCATCGGCATCTTCGGCTACATCCTGCGCAAACTGGATTTCCCGCTGTCGCCAGTCCTGCTGGGGTTCATCCTCGGCGGCCTGATGGAGCAGAACCTGCGCCGGGCGCTGTCGATTTCCAACGGTGCGCTGGAGATTCTCTGGTCGAGCCCGATCACCTTCGGCGTCTGGGTGCTGACCGCGATCATGTTGCTGATGCCGCTGCTGCGCATCTGGCGCAAACGCTCGGCCGCGCAACGCGCCGTTGCCGATGTCTGATCGGCTCTCCCTCAAAACCTGGTGGGGAACCCCGCTGGTCGGTCTGCTTGGCGGTTTCATCGCCAGCCAGATCGGCTGGCCGCTGCCGTGGATGGTCGGCTCGTTGCTGGCGATCATCCTGGTGCGCTGCCTGACCCCGTGGCAATTGACAGAAATCCCTGGCGGCCGCAAGTGCGGCCAGTGGATCGTCGGCATCGGTATCGGCCTGCACTTCACCCCGCTGGTGATGGAGCAGGTACTCGGCCACTTCGGCCTGATCTTCTTCGGCGCACTGGTCACCAGCCTCTCGGCGGTGGTCGGCGTGTGGCTGATGCGCCGCACCGGCGAGGATCGCGCCACGGCATTTTTCTCCAGCATGCCCGGCGGCTCCGGCGAGATGGTCAACCTCGGCGCCCGCAACGGCGCGCTGCTCAGCCATGTCGCGGCCGGGCAGAGTCTACGGGTGCTGGTGGTGGTGTTGTGTGTTCCGGCGGCGTTCAAGTATCTGCTGGGTGACGGCACCCCGATTTCACACGCCGGCAGCGTCGATTGGCGCTGGCTGGCGATTCTTTTTCCGGCGGGTGGCCTGCTCGCCTGGATCTGGCAACGCCTGCGTCAACCCAACCCATGGCTGTTCGGCCCGCTGCTGGTCAGCGCGGCGGTGAGCATCGGCTGGGATCTGCACATCGGTTTGCCCAATGGCGGCAGTCAGATTGGCCAGTGGTTGATCGGCAGCGGCCTGGGTTGCCACTTCAACCGGCAGTTCTTCCGCCGCGCACCATCGTTCATGGGACGCACGTTGATCGGCACGGCGCTGACCATGTTGATCGCGACCCTGGCGGCGTTGGGGCTGAGCGCAATGACGCATCTGGATCTGCGTTCTCTGACCCTGGGCATGATGCCCGGTGGGATCGCCGAGATGAGCCTGACGGCGGAAACCCTGCAACTGTCGGTGCCGCTGGTGACGGCGATGCAGGTGATGCGGTTGTTGTTCGTGTTGTTTCTGGCGGAACCGTTGTTCAAGTATTGGAATAGAAACGGGGAATGTCCGTAAGTCATGTAGACGCCCAATACGCTTCAAGACCGGAGGAACATGACTTGAAGCGTATTCTTAGCCCAATCAGGAAATATCGAATTTCCCCATCATCACTTCTACCGTTTTACCAGACGCGCCGATGCGGCCTGTCAATCGAAACTCCGAGGCTTTATAACGGGTACCTTCGACGACTTCAGTGAGCGTAATCTCTCCACCAATCGCTCGGTAGTACTCTTCGCCATTACCCACATCAACGAAGAAATCTACGTCAATACTGCCGGGCCCGAGAGCGTGCTTGCCACTCGCGAGGCCTTTTGGAAGCTTAAAAATAAGCGACGTAAAATATCCATCGGTATCGATACGACCACCTGCAGCGAAATAGTTGTCGTCATCGTGGAGAAAAACATCTTGAGTGTCGATAACGTTTCGTGGGTCATTTGAATCAAACCGCGTAGTTCTTGCAAAAAGACTTCCCGACGCCTTCGGAAAGGACTTTACATCCTTGATTCTCAAATCTGTCATGACGATCTCCCGCTCCAATGTTTAACAGCGCACTCGACTGTGGACGCCGACTGCATAACTAAACGCGGGTTTCGCTTTTATATCTACTGTCAGAAATAACAGGTCGATGAAGCAATCCGACGGGCGGCTCTCACCACCCGAGAGACTTCAGAAGATTAATTAAACAACCGACGGCAGGCGCCATTCGATCGGCGCTTCGCCGTTCTGCTCCAGGAATTTGTTGGTGCGGCTGAAGTGCCCGCAACCGAGAAAGCCACGATAGGCCGACAGCGGCGACGGATGTACCGACGTCAGCACCAGATGCTTGGTGGCGTCGATCAGCTTCTGTTTGCTCTGCGCATGAGCGCCCCAAAGCATGAACACCAGATGCGGTTGCTGCTGGCTGACCACCTCAATGATCCGGTCCGTAAAGAACTGCCAGCCCTTGTCCTTGTGCGCGTTGGCATTGGCGCGTTCGACGGTCATGGTGGTGTTGAGCATCAACACGCCCTGATCGGCCCAGCTCTGCAAGTAGCCGTGGTTGGGGATGTCGATGTTCAGGTCGCGCTTCAGCTCTTTATAGATGTTGACCAGCGACGGCGGCGCCGGCACGCCCGGTTGCACCGAGAAGCACAAGCCATGAGCCTGGCCCGGGCCGTGGTACGGATCCTGGCCGAGGATGACCACTTTCACCTTGTCCAGCGGCGTCGAGTTCAGCGCATTGAAGATCATCGGGCCCGGCGGATAGATTTCCTTGCCGGCCGCCCGCTCCTGCTGCAGAAAAGTGCGCAACTCTGCCATGTAGGGCTGGTCGAATTCGGCACGCAGTGCCTCCTTCCAGCTCGGTTCGAGTTTGATACGGTCGTCAGCAGTCATGGTCATACCCGGCAAAAACAATGGGGCGAACCCTAGGAAAGCCGACCACGCTTGTCAATTGATCTGACGC
This sequence comes from Pseudomonas sp. R45(2017), assembly GCF_002112305.1. Taxonomy (NCBI): domain Bacteria; kingdom Pseudomonadati; phylum Pseudomonadota; class Gammaproteobacteria; order Pseudomonadales; family Pseudomonadaceae; genus Pseudomonas; species Pseudomonas sp. R45(2017). The sequence continues at coordinate 341,911 of NZ_NEHH01000007.1, forward strand.
AGATCCGGCACTTTCCCACACAGCGATCATACTGATCGTTCAATTTCCCGATCGAGGTCACGATGAATCTGCACTTCGAAGAACTCACCGGCACCGACGGCGCGCGCATCGGCGTGGCCACGCTGGATGCCGAAAAGTCGCTCAATGCGCTGTCCCTGCCGATGATCCACGCCCTGAGTGACAAATTGAACGCCTGGGCCAAGGATCCGCAAATCGTCTGCGTGCTGCTGCGCGGCAACGGCGCCAAGGCCTTCTGCGCCGGCGGCGAAGTGCGCAGCCTGGTGGAAGCCTGCCGAGCCCATCCCGGCGAAGTGCCACCGCTGGCCGCACAGTTCTTCAACGCTGAATATCGGCTGGATTACAGCCTGCACACTTACCCGAAACCGTTGATCTGCTGGGGCCATGGATATGTGCTCGGCGGAGGCATGGGCCTGCTGCAAGGCGCGAGCATCCGGATCGTCACGCCGAGCAGTCGTCTGGCGATGCCGGAAATCAGCATCGGCCTGTACCCGGACGTCGGCGCCAGTTGGTTCCTGTCGCGTCTGCCGGGCAAGCTCGGTCTGTTCCTTGGTTTGACCGGCGCGCACATGAACGGCCGCGATGCGATCGATCTGGACCTGGCCGACCGCTTCCTGCTCGACGAACAGCAGCAGGAACTGATCGACGGCTTGTTGCAGTTGAACTGGCAGGAACAGACCGCCATGCAGCTCAACAGCCTGCTCAAGGCATTGCAGCAGGAAGCCGTGGCGCAGATGCCGGAAGCGCAATGGTTACCGCGCCGTCGGCAGATTGATGAGCTGTTGGATGTCAGCGACGTGACCTGCGCCTGGAAAGCCATCAGCCTGCATCGGGACAGCAGCGATCTGTTGATTGCCCGTGCGGCGAAGACCATGAGCGAAGGCTCGCCATTGACGGCGCATCTGGTCTGGGAACAGATCATTCGCGCCCGCCACTTGTCGCTGGCCGAAGTCTTTCAGATGGAGTACACCCTGAGCCTCAATTGCTGCCGGCATCCGGAATTCAGCGAAGGGGTCCGGGCGCGGCTGATCGACAAGGATCACAAACCGCACTGGCACTGGCCGGACATCGCCCGGGTGCCGGACGCGGTGGTCGAGGCGCACTTTCACAAGGTCTGGGAGGGGCGGCATCCGTTGGCGGATCTCTCCAGTTACTGAAATCCGGGCACAAAAAAAAGCGGCGCTCAATGCGCCGCTTTTTTGCGGGGGGGTTACCAGCGGTTGCCGTGTCGGTTGTAATCGCCGCGTCCACTGTGACGGTCGTAGTTGCCACGACCCCGGCGATCATCCCAGCCGCCGCGACGGTGGTCGTCCCAGCGTCCGCGATCATGACCGTGCCAGCGACGGTTCTCGTAGTAACGCGGAGCCGGTTGGTAGTAACGAGGCGCCGAGTAATAGCGTGGAGCCGGTTGGTAATAGCGTGGTGCTGGCTGGTAGTAGCGCGGCGCCGAATAATACGTGCTGCCGCCGCTGTAATAGGTGCCACCGCTGTAATACGAAGGTGCCTGCGATGTGTAGACCTCTGAGCTGTAGTAGCCATCTCCGTAGGAATAAGGGACGCATCCGCCAAGGGAAAAAAGCATCACGGTAAACAGAAGAATTCGGCGATACATGGCGGCCTCCTGGACCGCGGGTAGCCACACCAGCGACGCTGGCAGGCGTCAGTCTTTCATTCGGCGACTGACGAAATATCTGACAGCGTTTTCGGCATCCGGTGCGTTTCTGCAACAACTTGAAACAAGTGATTCATGAAACCTTGTTCATGCAGAAACTCCGTCATTCAGCCGCTGATTAGTGGTGCCCACCGTGGTATCCGCCGCCGTGATAACCCCGTCCGTACCCGCCGCGATAGCCATGGCCGCCGTAGTAATAGCGGGCGCCGCCGTAGTAACGCGGGCCGTAATAACCACCGTAGTAATAGGGTGAGTAATAGCCGGGATAGTAATAGGGCGTGGAGTAAACATCGTAGCCGCCGGCGTAGTAGTAACAACCGGACAGCCCTAGACCGAGCACTGCTCCCAGCAGCACCCGACGCAGCAATTTTGAAATACGCATGGCGGCCTCCTGAAAGACCTGTGACAGCAGTCGGCACAGACCGGCTGACACCAGATTTGACTGGCTGGCCGGCACCGAGTGCCCAATCCTCTCGGGCATCGGATCAGCGGCAGCGGACGCTGCATGACGGTGCAACCGCGCACCAACACAAAGCGCCCACAGGCGTTTGCCATCCGCCGCAACGTCACGAAGCCCGTAACAGAGCGCCCGACCCGACTTGGCACGCCTCTCGCTTTAGCAAACCCGTGCAGGAGTCATCACAGGTTCGCGGCACCACAATTTGCAATGGCTGACTAGGGTTCCGGCTCGCATCTGCGAGTGGCTGGTCCGAGAGTTGGCGACCTCCAGTTGAGGTTACACGGCGGGACAAAAGCCCGGGAGACAAGCCACCGTTCGCGGTGCCGCGTTGCCTTCCTGTCCGCCCTCGATCAACTGGAGAAGCCACCATGTCCCGACTACGTTTGCCCGCCCTGCTCGCCGCCGCGTTCGCCGCGCTCATCAGCACTCAATCCTCCGCCGCGCAGAAAGACCATTTCAGCGTGTGCTGGACGATCTATGCCGGCTGGATGCCATGGGAATACGCCGGCAGCCAGGGCATCGTCGATAAATGGGCGAAGAAATACGGGATCAAGATCGACGTGGTCCAGCTCAACGACTACGTCGAATCGATCAATCAATACACCGCCGGTCAGTTCGATGGCTGCACCATGACCAACATGGATGCGCTGACCATTCCGGCCGCCGGTGGCGTCGACAGCACCGCGCTGATCGTCAGCGATTTCTCCAACGGCAACGACGGCATCATCCTCAAGGGCGAAGGCAAAAAAGTTGCCGACCTGAAGGGCATGGATGTCAACCTGGTCGAACTGTCGGTCTCGCATTACCTGCTGGCCCGCGCGCTGGACTCGGTGGACCTGACCGAGAAAGACCTGAAAGTGGTCAACACCTCCGACGCCGACATTTCCGCCGCGTTCAACACCGAGCAGGTCAACGCCGTCACCACCTGGAACCCGATGCTGTCGGACATCAAGGCCAAACCCGGCGTGACCGAAGTCTTCAACTCCAGCCAGATCCCCGGCGAAATCATGGACATGATGGTGGTCAACAGCGCCACCCTCAAAGACAACCCGGCGCTGGGCAAGGCGTTGACCGGCGCGTGGTTCGAAGTGGTCGATTTGATGAACGCCAGAAACGCCGCCGGCAAAGCCGCGCTTGAGCACATGGCCAAAGCTTCGGGCACCGATCTGGCCGGATTCCAGGCGCAACTGGACACCACCAAACTGTTCGCCACACCGAAAGAAGCCCTGGCGTTCGCCACCAGCAAGCAACTGCCGGAAACCATGCGCAAAGTTGCCGAGTTCTCGTTCCAGCACGGCTTGCTCGGCGAAGGCGCCAAGGACACCAGCGCCGTCGGCATGTCCTTCGCCAACGGCGTGACCAGCGGTGACACAGGCAATCTCAAGCTGCGTTTCGATCCGACTTACGTGCAGCTGGCCGCCGACGCCAAGCTGTAAGCCACGGAGGATTTGGCCATGCGCCTGATCAATCGTCACCCGGATCGACCGAGTCGCCTGCTGCTGGTGATCCTGCCTTTCGCCCTGGTGCTGTTCGCCTACTTCATGGGCTCGGCCGAGCGCCTGGCGGACAACCCCAACGACAAACTGCTGCCCAGTGCGGTGCAGATGAGCGATGCGGTCAAACGCCTGGCATTCAATGCCGACACTCGCACCGGCGAATACCTGCTCTGGCAGGACACCGCGTCGAGCCTCGGACGCCTGGCCATCGGCCTCGGCATCGCGGCGCTGGCCGGGTTGTGCCTGGGCATGGCGGCCGGCACCCTGCCGCTGTTCGGCGCACCGTTGTCGCCGATGCTGACGGTGCTGTCGATGGTGCCGCCGCTGGCGATCCTGCCGATTCTGTTCATCGTCTTCGGCCTCGGCGAGCTGTCGAAGGTAATGCTGATCGTGATCGGTATCACACCGGCACTCGCCCGTGATCTGGAACAGCGCGCGCGGGACATTCCGGTCGAACTGCTGATCAAGGCGCAGACCCTCGGCGCCTCGACCTGGACCCTGATGCTGCGCGTGGTGCTGCCGCAACTGTTGCCGCGTCTGCTGATCTCGCTGCGGCTGATGCTCGGTTCGGCGTGGCTGTTCCTGATCGCCGCCGAAGCCATCGCCTCCACCGACGGTCTGGGCTACCGGATTTTCCTTGTGCGCCGTTACCTGGCGATGGACGTGATCCTGCCGTACGTGGTGTGGATCACCCTGCTTGCCTGGCTGATGGATTGGGGCCTCAAGCGCCTGACCCGGCGCGCATTCCCCTGGTATGAGGGGGCGGCCAAATGAGCTTCATCACGGTCAAAAACGTCTGGCAGCAATACGCCGACCAAGTGGTGCTCGAAGGCTTGAACCTCAGCGTCAACGAGGGCGAGTTCTGCACGCTGGTCGGTGCCTCGGGCTGCGGCAAGTCGACCTTCCTGCGCCTGCTGCTCGGTCAGGAAACCGCCAGTCGCGGCGAGATTCTGCTCGACGGTCAGCCACTGGCGCGCGAGCCGGATGCGAGCCGTGGCGTGGTGTTCCAGCGCTACTCGGTGTTCCCGCACCTGAGCGTGCTGGACAACGTTGCGATCGGCCTGGAGCTGCCGCGTGCGCCGCTGCTCGGGCGTCTGTTCGGCAGTGCCAAACAGGACGCCCGCGAACAAGCCTCGGCGCTGCTGCAAAAAGTCGGCCTCGGCCATGCGCTGGACAAGTACCCGGCGCAACTGTCCGGCGGCATGCAACAGCGGCTGGCGATCGCCCAGGCGTTGATCATGAAACCGCGCGTGCTGCTGCTCGACGAACCGTTCGGCGCGCTCGATCCGGGCATTCGCAAGGACATGCACGCGCTGCTGCTGTCGCTGTGGCGCGAGACGCAACTGACCGTGTTCATGGTCACCCACGACCTGTCCGAAGGTTTCAGCCTCGGCACTCGCCTGCTGGTGTTCGACAAGGTCCGCCTCGACCCGCACGCCCCCGGCGCCTATGGCGCCCGCATCACCTACGACATCCCTTTGAACAGCGACCGTCGCGCCCAACGCGCCGCCGTCGACGCCCTGCCCGCCGCGTTGGCCGGCACGCTTCGTATTGCCTGAGAGGACTGCTCCCATGACTGATTCGACCCAACTGTTTCCACCCTTCGCCGAAGAAACCCTGCCCGGCGGCGGCCACCGTTCCTTCGTCTTGAAGCGCGGGCAACTGCTGCGCCTGACCGACCTGCGCGGCGGGGCCAACGTCAGCCTGACCCTGCTCAACGCCAACGAGAAAACCGAACGCCTGAACCTACCCGACAGCCTCAAATGCCAACACACCGCCAAGCTGACCGCCGGCCATTGCCTGTACTCGGACATGGGCCGCGTGCTGGCGGCGATCACGGCGGATACCTGCGGCTGGAGCGACAGCCTCGGCGGTGTGCTGTGCGCTGAAGAGGTCGCGGAAAAATACGGCCAGGGCCGCTATCAGGAATTGCGCAACGGCTTCTTTCGCGACGGCACCGACAACCTGCTGGTAGAACTGGGCAAGTGGGGGCTGGGCCTGTCCGACCTGCTGATGACCCTCAACCTGTTCAGCCGGGTCAACGTCGATGACAGCGGGCGTTTGCACTTCGTCGAAGGCCACTCGCAGGCCGGTGACTACATCGAACTGTATGCACCGATGGACACCCTGGTTGTGCTCACCGCCCTGCAACATCCGCTGGATCCGTCGCCGCAATACGCCCCCAAACCGCTGAAGCTGAGTTGGATGAACGCCGACCCGAGCGTCGCCGAGCACTGCCGTACCTCGCGCCCGGAAAACGAGCGCGGCTTTATCAACACCGACCGTTTGTTCGCCTGAGGATCGTCGCCATGTCAGTTGCTATCGCCACTTCGCAAAAACACCCCGACGCTGCGGTGTACCGCGCCACCATTCCCGCCGGCGAACCCTGGCTGATGGAGGTCAAGGCCGGCCAGACCCTGCGCATCCTCGACCTGGAAGGCAATCAGGCGGTCGATACGCTGTTCTACAGCCTCGCCAATCCCCGTGAACGCTACGACGTGCAACGCACATTGCGCCGGCAGAACAGCGTGTACCTGAGCACCGGCAGCGTGTTGTATTCCAACCTTGGCAAACCGATGCTGACGATCATCGCCGACACCTGCGGCCGCCACGACACCCTCGGCGGCGCCTGCGCGCAAGAGAGCAACACCGTGCGCTACGCCCTGGAAAAACGCTACATGCACAGCTGCCGCGACAATTACCTGCGCGCCTGCGCCCACGACGGGCGCCTGGGCAAAGGTGACATCGGGCCGAACATCAATTTCTTCATGAACGTGCCGGTGACTGCCGAGGGTGGCCTGACCTTCGAAGACGGGATTTCCGCCCCCGGCAAATACGTCGACCTGCGCGCGGAGATGGACGTGATCGTGCTGATCTCCAACTGCCCGCAACTGAACAACCCGTGCAACGCCTACAACCCGACACCTGCGGAGCTACTGGTATGGAACTGAAATTCGTCCGTCTGCGCCGTTGGCTTTTTGCCCTGTGCCAGGCCCGTTCCGGCCAGTGTCTGAAATCCCCAAAACACCCCTGAACCCTGTGGGAGCTGGCTTGCCAGCGATGGCGTCGGCACAGCCAACATTGATGATGACTGACACACCGCCATCGCGGGCAAGCCCGCTCCCACAAGGTCAATGGTGACTTTCGAATTGTGATTTTGCCGTCGGGGACGACCCCGGCGCTCATCGAAAAACTGCGGGACGGCCCGCATCCCCTTCAGGGGTTTTGCCATGTTCAAAAAAGTCCTGATTGCCAACCGTGGCGCGATTGCCTGCCGCATTCTGCGCACCTTGCGTGAACTGCACGTCGAAGGCGTCGCGGTGTACTCCGAAGCCGATGCCGCCAGCCTGCACATCCTGCAAGCCGAGGAAGCCCACAGCCTCGGCGAAGGCGCAGCGGCCGGCACCTATCTGGCCGTGGACAAGATTCTCGCCATCGCCAAAGCCACTGGCGCCACCGCGATCCACCCCGGCTACGGCTTCCTCTCGGAAAACGCCGCGTTCGCCGAAGCCTGCGCAAACCATGGCATTGCCTTCATCGGCCCGACACCGGAGCAACTGCGAGTGTTCGGCCTCAAGCACACCGCACGGGCCCTGGCCAAACAGCACGGCGTGCCGATGCTCGAAGGCACCGAACTGCTCGACAGCCTCGACGCCGCGCTGATTGCCGGCGCGCGCGTCGGTTATCCGGTGATGCTCAAAAGCACCGCCGGTGGCGGTGGCATCGGCATGCGCGTGTGCCGTAACGCCAGCGAACTGAGCGAGTCGTTCGAGGCGGTGAAGCGCCTCGGGCAGAACAACTTCAGCGACGCCGGGGTGTTCATCGAGAAGTACATCCAGCGTGCGCGGCATCTGGAAGTGCAAGTATTCGGCGATGGCCATGGCGAAGTGATCGCCCTCGGTGTGCGCGACTGCTCGGTGCAGCGGCGCAATCAGAAAGTCCTCGAAGAAACCCCGGCACCGAACCTGCCCGAAGGCATGGCGGATGAGCTGTGTGCGGCGGCGATCAAACTGGCCAAAGCAGTGAATTACCGCAGCGCCGGCACCGTCGAATTCGTTTTCGACAGCGATGCGCAGCGCTTCTATTTTCTGGAAGTGAACACCCGGTTGCAGGTCGAACACGGCGTTACCGAACAGGTGTGGGGCGTCGATCTGGTGCGCTGGATGGTCGAGTTGGCGGCCGGTGACTTGCCGCCGCTGGCCGAGTTGTTTGCAGGCCTGCAACCGCAGGGCCATGCGATTCAGGCGCGGCTGTATGCCGAGGATCCGGGCCGCGATTTCCAGCCCAGCCCAGGCTTGCTGACAGCGGTCGATTTCCCCGTCGCCGATGGCCGGCATCTGCGCATCGACACCTGGGTCGAGGCCGGTTGCGAGATCCCGCCCTACTTCGATCCGATGATCGCCAAAGTCATCAGCTGGGCGCCGACCCGCGAACAGGCCCGCGCCGATCTGCATCAGGCGCTCGGCGACAGCCTGCTGTACGGCGTGGAAACCAACCGCGATTACCTGCGGCAGATTCTGCTCGATACGCCGTTTGCCAGCGGCCAGCCCTGGACCCGTTGCCTGGAAGGCCTGGTGTACCGGGCCAACACGTTTGAAGTGCTGAGCGCCGGCACCCAGACCAGCGTCCAGGACTACCCCGGTCGCCTCGGCTACTGGGCGGTCGGCGTGCCACCTTCGGGGCCGATGGACAGTCGCGCGTTGCGTCTGGGCAATCGTTTACTGGGCAACGATGAAGGCCTGGCGGCGCTGGAAATCACCATGAGCGGGCCGTTGCTGCGCTTCAATTGCGATGCGGTGGTGGCCGTGACCGGCGCACCGATTGCCCTGACACTCGACGGCCAGCCGCAGGCGATGAACACCGCCCTGCTGATCCCGGCGGGCAGTCAATTGCATCTGGGCAATCTGCCGGGCGCCGGCGCCCGCAGCTACCTGTGCCTGCGCGGCGGCCTGCAGGTGCCGAACTATCTGGGCAGCAAAAGCACCTTCACCCTCGGTCAGTTCGGCGGTCATGGCGGGCGAGCCCTGCGTGCCGGGGACGTGTTGCACCTGGCCCCACTGAGCGACCGAAGCGCCGCGCAGACGCTGGCCCCGCATCACGTCAGAGAACTGCCCGCCGTGCGCCGGATCCGGGTGATCTACGGCCCCCACGGCGCGCCGGAATACTTCACTGAAAACTACATCGGCACCTTTTTCGCCACGCAATGGGAAGTGCATTTCAACTCCAGCCGCACCGGCGTGCGCCTGATCGGGCCGAAACCAGAGTGGGTGCGCGCCGACGGCGGCGAGGCCGGGCTGCATCCCTCGAACATCCACGACAACCCCTACGCCATTGGCGCCGTGGACTTCACCGGCGACATGCCGGTGATCCTCGGCCCGGATGGCCCGAGTCTTGGCGGGTTTGTCTGCCCGGTGACGGTGATCGAGGCGGATCTCTGGCAGCTCGGGCAACTGAAGGCCGGGGACAAGGTGCAGTTTGAGCCGGTCGATCTCAAGACTGCCCGCGATCTCGCCCTGAGATGGGAGACCTGTGGGAGCTGGCCTGCCAGCGATGAAGTTGACGCGGTGTCTGCTCGGGCCTCATCGCTGGCAAGCCAGCTCCCACAGGCCCTGGTTTCGCCTGTGGTTCTGGAATTGGGTCAGGACGACAAGCGGCTGGTCGGGCGTGTGTCCGGCGATACCCATCTGCTGCTGGAAATCGGCGCGCCGGAACTGGATCTGGTCCTGCGCTTTCGCGCCCATGCCCTGATGCAGGCGCTGGAAGGCAAAAACCTGCACGGCGTAATCGACCTGACACCGGGCATTCGTTCTTTGCAGATCCACTACCAGCCCGAACAATTGCCGCTGGCCGATCTGCTCGGCATCGTCGCCGGTGAATGGGATGCGGTGTGCGCCGCCCAGGACTTGCAAGTGCCGTCGCGAATCGTCCACTTGCCCCTGTCGTGGGACGATCCGGCCTGCCAGTTGGCGATCGAGAAATACATGACCACCGTGCGCAAGGACGCGCCGTGGTGCCCGAGCAACCTGGAGTTCATCCGCCGCATCAACGACCTGCCGAACCTCGACGAGGTGCAGCGCACGGTGTTCGACGCGAGCTATCTGGTGATGGGCCTCGGTGATGTGTATCTCGGCGCACCGGTCGCCACGCCGCTCGACCCGCGCCATCGGCTGGTGACCACCAAGTACAACCCGGCGCGCACCTGGACCGCCGAGAACTCGGTGGGCATCGGCGGCGCCTACATGTGCGTCTACGGCATGGAAGGCCCGGGCGGTTATCAGTTCGTCGGGCGTACCTTGCAGATGTGGAACCGCTATCGCGCAGTCGCCGCGTTCGAAGGCAAACCGTGGCTGCTGCGCTTCTTCGACCAGATCCGCTTCTACCCGGTCAGCGCTGACGAATTGCTGCGCATCCGCCGGGATTTTCCACTCGGGCGTTTCGACCTGAACATCGAACAGAGCCAGCTCAACCTCGCCGACTACCAGGCCTTTCTGCAACGCGAAGCCGAGAGCATCGACGCTTTCCGGACGCAGCAACAGGGTGCGTTCCAGGCTGAGCGCGAACGCTGGATCGCCAGTGGCCAGGCGCACTTCGACAGCGAAGAAGCCGTGCCGGACAGCAGCGAAGACACACCGCTGACCAGCGGCCAGCAGAGTATCGACAGCCACATTGCCGGCAACCTCTGGCAGGTGCAGGTCGAGGTCGGCAGCCGCGTGGCGGCCGGTGATGTGCTGGTGATTCTGGAGTCGATGAAGATGGAAATCCCCGTGCTCGCGCCCATGGCCGGGGTGGTGCAGGACATTCGCGTGCAGCCGGGATCGGCGGTGCGTGCCGGACAACGGGTCGTGGTGCTGGAACTCGACTGAAACCATTTGCCAAAGGATCAACCCATGAATCTGCAACTCGATGCCCTGCGCCAGGCCTACCGCAATGGCGACACCACACCGCGGCAATTGCTGCTGGCGCTGCGGGACAAAGCGGCGGCGCTGAACCCGGACTATCACCTGTTCATCCATCTGCTCAGCGCCGAAGAACTGGAACCGTATCTGGCCGCCCTCGACGGTCGCGACCTCGACAGCCTGCCGCTGTATGGCGTGCCGTTTGCGATCAAGGACAACATCGACCTCGCCGGCATTCCCACCACCGCCGCGTGCCCGGCGTTCGCCTATGTGCCGGAGCGTTCGGCGACCATCGTCGAGCAACTGCTGGCGCTGGGGGCGATCCCGCTGGGCAAGACCAACCTCGACCAATTCGCCACCGGCCTCAACGGCAGCCGTTCGCCCTATGGCGCTTGCCCGAACAGCGTGTTGCCGGAGTATCCGTCCGGCGGTTCGAGTGCCGGTTCGTCGCTGGCCGTGGCGCTCGGCGTTGCCAGTTTCGCGCTGGGCACCGACACCGCCGGCTCCGGCCGGGTGCCGGCGGCGTTGAACAATCTGGTTGGATTGAAGGCCAGCAAAGGCCTGATCTCCACCGCCGGCGTGCTGCCGGCCTGTCGCACGCTCGATTGCGTCACCACGTTCACCGCAACGGCGCGGGAAGCCAGTCAGCTACTGGCGCTGACCGCGCGCCTCGATCCACGGGACGAATACAGCCGCAGCAATCCGTCATGGAACGACGGCTCCGCGTTCGGTGCGCCACGGCCGTTTCGCTTCGGTGTACCGCGTGCGCAAGACCTGGAATTTTTCGGCTGTGAAGAAGGCCCGCAGCTGTTCGGCGACGCCATCGACCGTCTGAAAGCTCTGGGCGGTGAAGCGGTCGAGCTGGACTTGTCGCCGTTCCTCGAAGCGGCGCGGTTACTTTATGAAGGGCCTTGGGTGGCGGAGCGCTACAGCGTGGCCGGCGAATTGATGGAAGAAAATCCCGCATCGGTGCTGCCGGTGATCCGCGCGGTGCTGGCCAAAGCACCGGCCGTCAGCGGCGTGCAGACGTTCCGCGCGCAATATCGCCTGCAAGCGCTGAAAGCCGTTTGCGATAAAGCACTGGAAGAACTCGACTGCGTGCTCACGCCCACCATCGGTCGTCCGGTGACGCTGGAGGAACTGGACGCCGAACCGGTGCTGCGCAATTCCGAACTGGGCTACTACACCAACTTCATGAACCTGCTCGATTACGCCGCCGTCGCCGTGCCCAGCGGTTTCATGGCCAACGGGCTGCCGTGGGGCGTGACGCTGTTTGGCCGGGTGTTCACCGATCAGTACTTGCTGGGTGTTGCCGATGCCTTGCAGCGCCAGCAGGATCCCGCGCTGCCGACGCCGAACAACCCGGCGCGCCATGACCGTGCACGACTGGTGGTCTGCGGCGCGCATCTGGACGGACTGGCCCTGAACTGGCAACTGCGCCAGCGCGGCGCACGCCTGATCGAGACCACCTACAGCTCGAAGGACTACAAACTCTATGCCCTGGCCGGCGGCCCGCCGTTGCGCCCGGGCATGCTGCGCGTGGCCGAAGGTGGCGTGGCCATCGAGGTGGAAGTCTGGGAGTTGCCGAGCCGTGAGCTGGGCTCGTTCCTGACCGGCATCCCGGCGCCGCTGGGCCTGGGCAAGGTGCAACTGGCGGATGGCCGCTGGGAGAGCGGTTTCATCTGCGAACCCTACGGCCTGGAAGGAGCAATCGATATCAGCCACTTGGGTGGGTGGCGCGCGTATCTGCAAACCGGAAACTGATCCGAAAACCGGCCCCTTCTCCTTCCGGGAGGGGGCTGGATGAGCGAGCCATTCTCCAGACACCCCTGCCCGGCTGATCCCCCCGCATTTCAGGCACAAATCCCGCAGTCTTTTCCCCGCCGTGCCACTAGAATGCTGCCCATCGGGTCACTGTCAACGGAATTGCCAATGCCGCTCAGATCTGCGTTTCACTCCCAACGTTCGCTGGTACTGACCCTGATCGCCCTGCTCGGCGCAGGTTTTCTCGCCACCTCGCTGCTCAGCTACTACGCCTCGCGGGCGTCGATCCGCGACAACATCGTCAACACCGAACTGCCGCTGACTTCCGACACGGTGTACTCGGAAATCCAGAAAGACCTCGTCAGACCGATCCTGATTTCCTCGATGATGTCCCGCGACACCTTCATGCGCGACTGGGTGGTGAACGGCGAGAAAGACAGCGACCAGATGACCCGCTACCTCGACGAGGTCATGACCCACTACGGTGCCTACACCGCGTTTTTCGTCTCCAACAGCACCCACACTTACTACCACGCCAAAGGTGTGCTCAAGCAGGTGAAAATCGACGAACCGCGTGACGCCTGGTACTTCCGCGTGCGCGACATGAAGGATCCGTACGAGATCAACGTCGACCCGGACCTGGCCAACAAAGACAACATGACCTTCTTCATCAACTACAAGGTCTACGACTACAACGATCGCTTCATCGGCGCCGCCGGCGTAGGGCTGACGGTGGACGCGGTGATCAAGCTGATCGACAAGTACCAGCAGCGCTATCAACGCAGCGTTTACTTCGTCGACACCTTCGGCCGACTGGTCTTGACCGGCGCCGAGGGCGGGCCGGAGGGGGCGCCAGTCGGGAAAAGCCTGAACGACCTCGAGAGCATGAAAAGCCTGGTCAGCCAATTGCCCAAACCCCACAGCGGCAGCTATGAATATTCCACCCACGGCCAAGGACATTTCCTCAACGTGCGGTTTATTCCAGAGCTGAACTGGTACCTGTTCGTCGACAAACGCGAAGACGGCGCGCTGAGTGAAATCCGCCAGTCGCTCTATCTCAACCTGCTGATCTGCCTGCTGGTGACGCTGATCGTGCTGGCCCTGGTCAATCGATTGATCAAGCGCTATCAGGACAAGATCCACGCTCAGGCCACCCTCGACAGCCTCACCGAACTGCCCAACCGCCGCGGCTTCGACCTGCTCGCCGTGCAAGCGCTGCACGAAGCGCACCGTGAGCCGAAACCGCTGACCGCGCTGCTGCTGGATCTGGATCACTTCAAGGCCTTGAACGACACCTACGGGCACATGGCCGGCGATCAGGTGCTGATCGGATTCGCCCGGGATCTGCAAAGTTGCCTTCGGCATTCCGACATCGTCTGTCGTTGGGGCGGTGAGGAATTTATCGTTCTGCTGAAGGACACCGACGGCGAGACCGGTCAGAAGATTGCCGAGAAGATCCGTCAGCACGTCGAACAGCATGAATATGCCTACAACGGTCACAGCCTGAATCTGACTGTCAGCATCGGCGCCACCACCCTGCAACCGGATGACACCTTGCACAGTCTGCTGTCCCGGGCCGATCATGCGATGTACCGGGCCAAACAGACCGGCCGTAACCGCACCTGCGTGGAAATGCCTCACTCGACCTATGCCTGACACTCATGACCAAACCTGACCTCTGCCCGGCCTGCGGCGCCCGCAACGACTGCACCCTGGCCGACCCGCGCACCGCCGACCGCGCCTGCTGGTGCTACGGCGTTTCCATCGATCCGGCAGTGCTCGAAGCCCTGCCGGCGGAACTGCGCGACCAATCCTGCCTGTGCCCGCGCTGCGCCCAGGTCGAGGCGCAACTGCAAGCGGCCAAGCCGTCGATCCCGTAAGATGCGCGCCCCGCTTCCTGCCGATTCCTGATCATGCGCGTCGACCGTTTCCTCAGTAACCTGCCCCGCTACAACCGCAAGCAGGTTCGCCTGCTGCTGGTGGAAAAGCGCGTGAGCATTGACGGAAAAGTCGTCAGCGATCCCCACAGCGAAGTCCTGGAATTCAGCCGCGTCGAAGTCGACGACGAAGTGCTGCAACCCGGCAAACCGGCGCGCTATTTCATGCTGTACAAACCGCAAGGCTGCGTCAGCGCCACCCGCGATCCCGAGCATCCGACCGTGCTCGACCTGATCCACGAGCCGGACAAGGACGACCTGCACATCGCCGGGCGCCTCGACTTCAACACCACCGGACTGATGCTGATCACCAACGACGGCAGTTGGTCGCGGCGCCTGACCCAGCCGCAGACCAAACTGCCAAAGGTCTATTACGTCGAGACCGAACAGGAGATCGGCCCGGAATATGCGATCAAGTTCGCAGAGGGGATCTACTTCGCCTTCGAGGACCTGACCACCCAACCGGCGCAGCTGCAAGTGCTCGGCCCGCGAACGGCGCGGTTGAGCATCGTCGAAGGTCGTTACCATCAGGTGAAGCGCATGTTCGGCCACTTCAACAACAAAGTGCTGCGCCTGCACCGCGAATCCATGGGCCCGCTGCCGCTCGATCACGCGCTAAAACCGGGCGAGTACCGCGCTTTGCGCACCGAAGAGATTCATTTGTTCTAAGCAGCCGACCGCTCAGCAGAAGTTGTCGAACAATTTACTAACGGCACTTGCGCGATCCGGATCCCCCTGCTTGAATCAGGACGTCGGCCAAATTGTGACCGATGAGTCACACATAACTTCTAAGAAACTTTTTGCCGGTAGACAGCCTTCAAGGGCTGCGCCTCAGCCGGCAGATTGCCCGCCAATAACAACACCCGTCGACCTGCCGTACCGGATCGACATGGGCCACAAAATTCCAGGCATATGCCTACCTGTCACAAAGCTCGTGCAATCTCATTTGCGCGCATACCCGCTTGCTTGCCAGGAGTCTTATGACATGAGGCCAGAAATCGCTGTGCTGGATATACAGGGTCAGTATCGGGTTTACACGGAGTTCTATCGCGCAGACGCCGCAGAAAAGACCATCATCCTGGTCAACGGCTCGATGGCCACGACTGCGTCGTTTGCACAAACCGTGAAAAATCTGCACCCGCAATTCAACGTGGTCTGCTACGACCAGCCCTACGCGGGCAAGTCGAAAGTCCACAACCGCCACGAGAAACATCTGACGAAAGAAGTCGAAGGTCTGATCCTGCTGGAGCTGATCGATCACTTCGCGGCCGAGCACGTTTTGTCGTTCTCCTGGGGTGGCGCCGCGACCATGGTCGCCCTCGCTCATCAGCCTCGGCGCATCGAAAAAGCCGTGATCAGCTCGTTCTCGCCAGTAATCAACGCGCACATGCTCGATTACCTCGAACGCGGCGTCGAATGCCTCGGCAAACGCGACGGCGATCGGGTCGGCCACCTCGTCAACGACACCATCGGCAAACACCTGCCGTCGCTGTTCAAGCGCTTCAACTATCGCCACGTCAGCAGCCTGGCCGAGCACGAATACGGGCAGATGCATTTCCACATCAACGACGTGCTGCACAGCGACCGTCAGTGCTATTTGAATGCGGCGAAGAAAATCAACGTACCGGTGCTGTTCATGAACGGCGAATGGGACGAATACACCGCCGCCGAAGACGCCCGACTGTTCGGCAACCACGTCGCGCAGAGCACCTTCACCACCCTGCAGGCCACCGGGCACTTCCTCGACATGGAACACAAATCCGCCTGCCGGGACAGCCAGAACGCCCTGCTCGGTTTCCTGAAACCGACGCAACAGGTCAGCCGAACGCGTTACCAGTTTGTCCAGGATCACCATGCATTGGCCATTTGAAACAGTGTCGTCGCGAGCAAGCCTGCGAGGCTGAGATTAAGCCGTCCTCCAGCCCGCAGCGCTTGCCCGCGATTGACCGATTTCGGCTCTGTTTCAGGACTTTCCGTAGTTCGCGTGCAAAGAAAACTTCAAATCCGTGGCCGAGTCTGGTACAAAGTCAGCCGCTCTGAGCGGGTGTCGTATAATGGCATTACTCCAGCTTCCCAAGCTGATAACGAGGGTTCGATTCCCTTCACCCGCTCCAATCGAATTTATGTCCTGCGTCGTGGTTTGACGGGGGATGCGCAAACAGAAAAAACCGGCCTTGATGGCCGGTTTTTTTGTGTCCGGGATTTGAGTTTTCATTAGTAAATCCAAAGATCGCTACCGTCGAAACAACCCTGCCCCTACTGCTCCATCGTGATCAGCTTATCGCTGCAAATTCCCCATACGCATGATCCTTCTCCGACGGCGAAATCAGGATTAAACCCTCTAAGCTACGCTCCGTATCCAGGCTAAATAAGCTGGTAACCAACCGGAAGAGGGATCGACCATGAACGACACCGCTATCCCCGAGGGCTTCACTCCGCTGACCCGCAGCAGTCCGCTGCTCGACTTGCTTGGCCCGATCTATACCAGAGGCAGTGGCTTGCAACTTGAAATCGGTCTGCGGACAGACTCACGACATGCCAACGGACGGGGCACGTTGCATGGCGGTGTATTGGCGACTTTGGCGGATGTCGGCATGGGTTACGCCATGGCATTCTCCAGCGACCCTCCCCTGCCATTGATCACGGCGAGTATGACCCTGGACTATCTCAGCGCGGTGCAGATCAATGAGTGGCTTGAGGTACGCGTTGAGCACTCCAAAAAAGGACGGCAGCTGGCGTTTGCCACTGTTGGGTTGCATGTCGGTGATCGAATGGTTGCCCGTGCCAGTGCGGTGTTCGCGGTGCCGCAGTAGTATCCCCCCTGCATCCAACCGGTCTTGATGACCGGTTTTTTGTGCCCGTTTCATTTCGCAGCAACGGCCCGCAATACACTCCCCATTCCGCTGAAGTATTCCCGCCTAGACTCCTTCGCGAACACCAGCCCCACCAAAGGACGATGACCGCTCGGTGGTTATAGTGTTGATCGATAAAAAATCGTGGGTATAGTACCCACCAAGCACACCACAGGGAGGTGTTGTGAATAGCCGTTTTCTAATTGGCCAGCTCGTCGCAGACGGTTGGTATCTGGTGCGGGTCAGGGGCAGTCATCATCACTTCAAGCATCCGACCAAACCTGGTCTGGTCACAGTGCCTCACCCGAAGAAGGATCTGCTCAAGAAAACGGCCATCAGTATTTTGCAGCAGGCGCTGCTCTGACTCATCAGGTCAATTGCGCCGTGGAGGACGACACATGCTTTACCCGATCGCGATTTCAGTGGGTGATGAAGGACATGCCTGGGGAGTGGAGGTGCCGGATATTCCGGGCTGCTTCTCCGCTGGAGATGATCTGGATGACGCGATGGCGATGGCCCGCGAAGCCATCGAAGGCCATTTCGAGATTCTGGCCGAAGACGGCTCGCCCATCCCGCCGGCCAACAAGGTCACACTGCATGCAGCCAACCCCAAATACGCTGGCTGCACGTGGGCGGTGGTTGATATCGATGTGACCAAATACCTGGGCAAAGCTCAGAAACTCAACATCACATTGCCCGGCTATTTGCTCAACCGTATCGATGAATACGTGTTGCACCATCCGGAAGAGAAAAGCCGCTCCGGATTCCTGGCCTCGGCGGCGCTCAAGGTTTTGCAGCAACGTTGAAGCGAATAAAAACCGGTCTTGAAGACCGGTTTTTTCTTGCCCGCTGAAACGTCGCATCGGCGTAGTTACTTGTTCGATTCAGCGACGCCGGGATTTAAGACAGCTTCACAATTGCTTGTTTCTACATAAATCTACCGACGTATAACGGGTGTCCCTATATACCGTTAGGTTTCACTATATTTTGCTCTTATCCGGCTCAGCCTTTTCACCAAAACAAAGCATCAGCCTTTCACCTCAACATGATCCAGCGCCTGATTCACCGCCAATTCCCCCAGCATCACCAACTGCGCAATGCCTATCGCGGTTCTGCGGTAGGTGGGGTCGAGGGTGGCGGCGAAGTTGTTGAGCATCTCGCAGGCCGAGCCCAGGGACTCGCTGGCGTTGGCCAGCAGGGATTCGGTGTCGTAGGCCGGGTTGGCGAAGTACATCGGTTCGGGTTGTTTGGTCGCGCCCATGACATGGGCGCCGGGGCAGAGGTAATGATCGAGGGCGCGGTTGGCGGCGTCGTGGAGTTTTCTGCAGTCGATTGAGCTGTAGGGGGACGTTGGGTCGGTTTCGACTTCTGGGGGATTCGGGGTTGGCTTCTTCATAATGGCTTCTTTCTAGTCGATAGGTGGAGCTGACCTACTCGGTTCCAATCGAAGAGGTGGCAGCTGTACACGAGTTGGAACCCGGGCGAAAAAAGCCAAAAGCCCGACAGACTCGAAGTCTCTCGCGCACAGCCGCCATAACAGAGTGCACACCATGAAGGCGGGCAAGCATACGTCATGAAAGCTGCTTTTGCTTTTTTGAGAAGTCGCCGGGGTTCCAATCCCGATCGCCGATTCATCAGCGACCCTCACAGGCTAGAGTCCGCACTTCCGACGGACAACCTGAAAACCTTGTGGGAAGGTTCAGTAAACAGGGCCAACTCTTTAAACATCCCGTATCGAAAAACCGCGTTTACAGATCCCCAACACTCCCCCGGTTCTCACACTCGCCACGACCCGCTAGCATTTCCCCATCGCCCACCACCCTCCCCCTGCGCGGCCATCGACGAATACACGCCATCACGTTTCGAGGGATTCAAAACCGTGGCCTGCGAGCCACCCAAATCAAATTCAAAAGAGCATCAAATCCATGACCCAGAACATCTACGACGACCCCGAGTTTTTCCAGGGCTACAGCCAGATGAACCGCTCCATCGGCGGCCTCGATGCCGCGCCGGAATGGCCGGTGCTGAAAGCCTTGTTGCCCTCCCTGCACGGTTTGCAGGTAGTGGATCTGGGCTGCGGCTACGGCTGGTTCTGCCGCTGGGCGAGCGAAAACGGCGCTGCCCAAGTGCTGGGGCTGGATGTCTCGGAGAAAATGCTCAAGCGGGCGAAGGAAACCACCTCGGCCGCGAACATCCGCTACGAACGTGCCGACCTGGAACACCTCGACTTGCCTGCGTGCACTTACGATCTGGCCTACAGCTCACTGGCCCTGCACTACATCAAGGATCTCTCAGGGCTGTTTGCCAAACTGCATACGGCGCTTAAACCCGGTGCGCATTTTGTGTTTTCCATCGAGCACCCGATCTTCATGGCGCCGCGCAATCCGGGCTGGCTGATCGACAGCGAGGGCCACAAGCGCTGGCCGCTGGACAGTTATCAAATGGAGGGCGAGCGGGTGACCAACTGGCTGGCCGATGGCGTGATCAAGCAGCATCGCACGGTCGGCACGCTACTCAACGCGTTGATAGGCGCCGGATTCACGATTCAACACGTCAATGAATGGGGCCCGAGCGATGCCGAAGTGGCCGCGCAACCGGCGCTCGCTGAAGAGCGTGAGCGGCCGATGATGATGCTGGTCGCCGTACAACGCTGACTCCAAAAGAAAGGGCCGATCAAGTCGGCCCTTTTTCATTTCAACGTGTGGCGACAATGAACAACCGCGGAAACGGCAACAACACCGAACCATCCGCCAGCGCCGGATAAGCCTTCGCAACCTCCGCCAGATATTGCGCCAGATAGTCCGCCCGCTCGGCTTCCGTCAACGGACTGAGAAACGGAATCAGACCGCTACCCTTGAACCACTCGACAACGCCTGAAGCCCCGCCCGCCAACTGATGGTGATAGGTGGTGCGCCACACATCGACCCGCGCGCAATGCGGCCGCAGCATCGAGAAATAAGCACTGGCATCCGCCATTTCCGTCCGCTGCCCCGCCGCACCGGCCAGTTTGCTGGCCCACGGCCCGTTGGCCGCCACTTCACGCATCAACCGGTGGGACGGCTCGTTGAGGTTGTCCGGCATCTGAATCGCCAGACTGCCACCCTGCGCCAACTTGCCCGCCAGTGCCGGCAACAACGTCGCGTGATCCGGCACCCACTGCAAAACGGCGTTGGCAAAGATCACATCGAATGGCCCTGCATCCGCCCATTTATCGATGTCCGCCACCTCGAACTGCAACTGCGGCAGACGCTTGCGCGCGGCGTCGATCATGTCCGGCGAACTGTCGAGCCCCTGCACTTTCGCCCCCGGAAAACGCTCCACCAACAACTCGGTCGAATTGCCGGGGCCACATCCGATATCGACCACAGAACGTGCCTCGGGCGTGGGAATCGCCGCCAGCAAGTCGCGGGCCGGGCGGGTGCGTTCATCTTCGAAAGTGACGTATTGCTTGGCGGACCAGGTCATTGCGCTCTCCTGTCAGGACTTTTGCAGTGGTTCGCTACGATACATCGACTCCCTGCGCATCCCCTATCCGACTTAAGACGTGACGGCGGCAAGCACCTTTTTCGCGGACCTCGCTTGCATAAAAAAACCGGCCGATGGCCGGTTCTTTGGAAAATCCCACACTAGTCGTAATAGCCCACGGTCTTTTTCAACTGATCTGAATACTCGTAGATATCATCCACGGAGTTAATGGGATGGCGGGTTTCGTTTTTCTCCTCGTCGAAAATGCCGATGTACTTCTGCGAACGATTGAAGTGCAGACGACAGATCGGTTTTCGGTTGTTGTCATCGAGCAGGATCCCAAAGTAGCTCTGCGTGTCACGCTGAACGATTCGTTTGGCATCGACAATCGATCGAACGACCGCCCGAACAATGTGATACCCCTCCAGTTCCTCCAGAGTGGTCAAAACCTTATCGTCGGACTCGTCACGGGGATCCACCGGATCCGTCCCACCAGATGCAGCGGGAATAGACGCCAGAGCAGGCTGGATCGCACCACTCATGGCTGACTTGAGGCGGTCATTGATCTGGTCATTGAGAAATTGAACGACCGCTTTTCTCGTCAGTTCGTGAAACTGATCCCGCACCTTCTGCGTAATGACTCCGTCGTAGACTCGCGAAGCAAACACTTTGACGAAATCGTCATCCGGCTTGCTGACTTGCGAGACGATAACTTTTTTGATCTGGCTTACGTACTTCAGCTCACCCGCCGCGTTGATGATCGAATCAACGTCGAACGCAGACTTGGTGAGCTTGATAAGTTCTGGCACCGAATATTCATCAATGTCCAGAAGGTCCAGTTCAAGGAAGGGTTTTTCATCCATCTTGTTCGGCGCATCCAGGTCAGTGAAGAACTTGTAGACCTGGCCGTTGGTGAGGATGGAGATTCGAGCGCTGGTTACGTGGAAATAACGGAACAGCTGCGAGGCGTGATTGATGTGCAGTGGCTCGCCGATTTTCTTGCACTCGATGAGGATCTGCACTTCGCCCTCTTTCATGATGGCGTAATCGATTTTTTCGCCCTTCTTCGTGCCGATATCGCAAACAAATTCCGGCGTCACCTCTGTCGGGTCGAATACGTCGTAACCCAGAACAGTACTGATGAAGGGCATGACAAACGCGTTTTTTGTCGCCTCTTCTGTCTGGATTGCAGCGCTCTGCAACCGGACTTTGGCGGCAAGACTGGTTAACTTTTCGAAGAATTCCATGAGCGGCCTCTGACTGGGTTTCTATCCGTGCACTCGCATGCTGGCAAATTGACTGCCATTTGATCCTAGACGCAAACCCACACAAAGAAAGTTCCCACTTCCAAAAGCGTTCAAAACCGTGACCTGGAACAATCAAGTTTCAAAGACAGCAAGTCTCTGTAAGTAGAATTTTCCGCCCCCCTCCGATGTCTGAATTTCAAGCGCCCCCACAAGGAACACAGCCATGAAATTCGCAAAAATCTCCCAGACGCTCGCCCTCTGGGCCGGCAGCCCCAAGACGTTCATGGGGGCTTTGATTCTGATCGGGCTCTGGGGGTTGAGCGGGCCGATTTTCGATTACAACGACACCTGGCAACTGATCATCAACACCTCGACCACGATCATCACGTTCCTGATGGTGTTCCTGATCCAGAACACCCAGAACCGCGACACCGACATCCTGCATTTGAAACTCGATGAGCTGCTGCGGGTGAACAAGGAGGCGCAGAACGCGATGCTCGGGCTGGAGTCGCTGGATCTCAAGCAGCTGGAAGCGCTGCGCCGGCATTACCGGGCCATGGGCGAGAACGAGGTGTTTGACCTGGAAGGTCTGGGGGACAAGAGCAAGCCGAAGCAGGATCTGAATGAATGCTGACAGGCAATAAAAACGGCGCTAAAAAAGCGCCGTTTTTATTGCTGCGGATTCAGCGACTGGCCTGAAGAGCCCGAGCCATTTCCAGATGACTCTGCAGTTTCGGCAGGGTCTCGTCGGCAAACGCCTTGATCTCGGGCACGTCGGTGGTCTGGGCTTCCTGCTGGATCTGCTGAATGGCCTCTTCCGTGGCTTTGACCTGGCTGGCGGCGTAGGCCTGATCGAAGCTGGCGCCTTCTTTGACTTCCGGCATCAACGCTTTGGCCTTGTCGGCGACTTCTTCGCGTGGCGCCACCGGGAGATCCAGTTTCTTGGCGATTTTCGCCAGGTGCTGGTTGGCGGTGGTGCGGTCGTTGATGACGACGATGGTGTAATCCTTGACCTCTTTGGATTCAGCCTTGCTGTGCGCCAGACGACTGGCCTCGATGTCGGCCATGCCTTTGGCCGAGGCCTCGTTGATGAAGTCGGCGGGCGACTGGGCAAAAGCGCTGCTGGCGAACAACCCCAGCAGGCTGACAAAACTGATGTGGCGTACTCGGGTGGCCATCCGGCTCATGGTCGCGCCCTCCTTCTGTGCAGATTCAAGCGGGAGCTTGCGCCCCCGCCTCTCAATCAAAACAACCTTCGCCGACTACTTCGATTTCTGAGCAGGCTTGCGGCCCATGTCGGTTTTTGGCTCTTTGTCGACAGTCGTGGTGGTGGTTTTCCCACCTTTGCGACCGGCTTCAGACGCCTTCGTTCGATCGTTGGCGAAGTTTCCCGAGTTCGAGTTTCTTGAGTTAGGCATGATTCTCTACCTCTTGGCATTGATCGTAAGCGAGCAGGTGCCCGCCTAGATTGAGAATTTCCTGACTGCCAAAGGTTTAGAAAAGTTGCCGTCGCCGCGACGAACGGTGACCCGTCGATCAGCTGTCCAGCCTTTTATGATTCTGTCGTTTGGCGGCGTACATCACTTGATCGGCGTGACGAAACAGTTGCTGTTCCTCATCACCATGCTCGGGATAACGGGCCACGCCGATGCTCGGTTCGATGTGCAGGTTGTGCCCGTCCAGGCGCATGGGTTGCACCAGTACCTGTCGGATTTTTTCCGCGACACTGTCGGCATCGTCGGCGGCGTGGACGCTGTGCAACAGCACCACGAACTCGTCGCCGCCGATCCGCGCCACCGTGTCGGTCTCGCGCACGCAGCCCTTGAGCCGGTTGGCCACCGCCTGCAACAGCATGTCGCCGACCCCATGGCCAAAGGTGTCGTTGACCTGTTTGAAACGATCCAGATCGACGTATAGCAGCGCCATGTGCCCTGCCCGTTCCCTCGCATGGTTCAGCGCAGCCTTGAGCCGATCACGCAGCAGTTCGCGGTTGGGCAACTGGGTCAGTTGGTCATACTGCGCCATGCGCCGCAGGCGGGCGTGCAATTGCTGGCGTTCGATGGCCGTGGCGACCTGGGCGCAGACGTATTGCAGCAGTTCCTTGTCGCGTTCGGTGTAGCGCTCGCCACCGGCCAGGCTTTTGACAATCAGCGCGCCGATGGTGCGGTCTTTCGAACTCAGCGGCACGCCCAGCCAGCATGGCGATTGCTGGCCGACCACCAGCGCGGCGAACTCCTGCGGCGCGTGGGGGCAATCCGGGGTCAGCAGAATTGGCTGACCGCTGCGGATCACCTCGGCGCACAGGCGTCCGGTGACGGTGCCGGGTTGTTCCGGTTGCAACTCATCATCGTCGACGTGATAGGGAAAATTCAGCTGCGCGCAGTGTTCGTCGTACAGCGCCACCGAGAAATTCAGCGCCGGCAGCCACTCGCCAATAATCATGTGGATGCGCTTGAACAGCGCCAGCAGATCCTCCGCCGCATGGGCCGCTTCGGAGATCGCGTACAACGCCGCCTGACGGGATTCGGCGAGTTTGCGCTCGGTGATGTCCCGGGCCACGGCGATACGCAGTTGATCGACTTCCGACCAGCGCGCCGACCACAGAATGTGCACGACGCTGCCGTCCTTGCGCACGTAGCGGTTTTCGAAGTTGTGCTTGGGTTCGCCGCCCATGATGTCGTTCGCGGCGGCCAGGGTGCGCTCACGGTCGGCCGGGTAGACGTAGTCGATCATCGACTGGCCGATCAGTTCGTCAGGCGTGTAGCCGAGAATCCGCTCGCAGGCCGCGCTGACAAAAACGAAACGACCCTGCTTGTCCACGGCACAGACGGCATCCAGCAACAGATCGATGTAACTCGCCAGCGGCGCGGAATTTCGGCTTTCCATGGTTCAGCGTGGGTGTCCGGGCAATGCAGCACTGTTCAACCATCCATGACCTCGACCTCGCATCCCAGCGACTGTTTTCAAGCCTTGTTCGGCATCAACCCCGGCAGCGCATGCACCAGCGCGTTGATGGCAAAACCGATGAACATGATCCCGCACAACCGGGTGATCGCCAGTTCGTGACGCTGGTACAACGTACGCACCTGGCGCGCTCCGACGATGCCAATGAGGATAGCGTAGGCGAGCAATCCGCCGAGGAAGCTCAAGGCGATCAGCATCGGCAGCATCGACCAGTTGAGCAGTTCGGCGCGGCTCGACAGCAGCGCAGTGAATGTCGCCACCGCCACCGGGTAAGCCTTGGGGTTGGTCAGGCCGAACAGGATGCCGTGCCAGAACGGCTGACGCGCCGCGCCCTGGGGCTGCTCGACGTTGCTGCGCTTGGCCCGCACCGCACGCCAGCCGAGCCAGAACAGGTACAGGCCGCTGAGTACACCGAGCACGTCGAACGCGGTGCTGCCGATTTCCCGGGCGCCGACAATCGCGATCAGCGCGGTGCTGCACCAGATCACATCGCCCAGCAGATGCCCGCACAGAAAACCCGCCCCGGCCCGCCGCCCACGTGCGGCGCCGATGCCGAACACCGCCAGTACGCCCGGCCCCGGCGTGATGCCGTAGATGAAACCGGAGGCCAGCACGGCCATTAGCAATGATGGAGTCATGGAAAACCTGCAAGTCCCGGAAAACGTGGCCGCCAGTCTATCCCAGCGGTTTGTGAATATTCACGACTCGTTGAAAAAACGCATCCCCGCGTAGGGCTTTTGCCGACACGCGGCCAGTCGCGAGGCCAGATCACCGACGTGGGCTTCGAGTTTGTGCCCGTCCGGGTCGAGGAAGTAGAACGACGCGCCTTCGCTGCGGTTGTCACGCCATTCCTCCACGTTGGCGGCGCGCAGCTGTTGCACGAACCGCGGGAAATCCGCCGCTCCGAGGCTGAAGGCGTAGTGGGTGTAGTCGGCGGCGGGCTCGGGATGGTGCTTCGGATCGAGGGACAGGCACAACCACAGGCCCGGGAGCGACAGATAGGCACCGGCGTCCCAGGTGGCTTCGACCCGCAGCTTCAGCACGTCGCGGTAGAACCCGAGACTGCGATCCAGGTCGGTGACGGCGAGGGTCAGGTGGTTGAGGCCGGTGAGCATCGGGTCAGTAACCTCTGAGGTCTTCGGGGAGGGTGTATTGCTTGCCGTCGTAGGTCAGGGTGATTTGGGTTTTCTTCAGCGGGGAATCCTGAGAAACGCATTCCTTGCCGGCCTTGACGGTTTTCATCGCCGTGCCGCTTGAGGTGACGATCAGGTCGGAATAGCCGTTGTGGCTGACCGGGCCTATTTCCACGGTTCGGCGAATTTGCAGACCTTCACCCACACAGTTTTCCAGCCACTCACCGTTATTCTTGTAGACCACCAGGCCATCAAGTACCGGGCGCAGTTTATTACCCTCGCGCACATAGAGTGTCAGGTCGGTTTTTTCGTAGGGGATGGCGCTTGAATTGTGCGAGAACTTTGACCGCAGCCCGAACGCGCGAACATCCGGGGCCAGGCGATAGCGAGCGGTATCGACCAGCAGATCAGTGAAACGAATGGCATCGGAATTGTAGGCACCGGGTTTCGCATACGTCGCCAGCGTCTTCCAGTTGCTGGTATCGATGATCGCCAGATCCAGATCAAACACACCGGCATCGTCACTACCAGCATCTGGCACGTAGGTGGATTTGAGGGCAATCGCCTGATCCTTGAACGCCGGCCATGCCTTGCAGCGTGCCATTGACTGGTCGTTGTAATCCTTGGTGACGCAGGAAACCTGGGCTTGGGCTGGAGCGGTTACTGCCAGAAAGCCTAGGGCGATGAAAAGTCGGATTGGGCTGAGCATTGTTCTTCCTTGAAATAAGTCGCGTTGGCTCTGTATCACTCGATGGCTTTGAAACCTTTAGGCAGGACGTAAGACTTTCCGTCATACCGAAGCGTTGTCATTACGGGTTTATCGGCCGTGGTCTTCAATTCGCAAGTGTCCGGTGGCCCCTCGCCCACAAGACTGGTAGTGACTGATTTAACAATCAGGTCGGCGTAACCGTGCGAACTGGTTTTACCGATTTCGATAGTACGATCAGTGTAATAACGCTCCCCCGCACAACCACCATCCCACTCGCCACCGTAGTCATACATCACCAGTCGATCCAGCACTGGACGCAACTTGTCGCCCTCCTTCACATAGAGCGACAACAGGACTTGATCCATAGGATTGACGCGGGAAGAGCCCTTGAATCTCACACGAACACCAAAAGCCCGAAGCTCGGTAGTGAGCTTGTAACGTGCTGTATCGAACTCCACGCTTTCCAATGCGATCGCATCGGACATGAATGCAGAGGGCAAGTGATAGGTGGCAATCGTTTTGGATTCATCTGTCGTTACCGACAACCCAAGGTCATAACTGCCGACGTCATTGTCCTTGCCATACACCGGATCGGGTGCAAACTTCGAGACAGCATTCAGGGTCAAGCCGAGATAAGCGGGCCACGCCTTGCACACTGAAAAGTCCCGCGCGCCCGTCACCGGCGCAGGCACACAATCAGCCAGCACCTGCCCCGCCATCAACGCCCCGCACAGCGCCACCCACCCAACGACCCCAGACTTCACTGTCACGCCCCGCTCCTTGATGTTTTTTCAGCCGCGCACTATCCCCTGCTCAATTCGCCGATTCAACCAGTTCAACGCCTGATCCCCGCCCCGCCGCTTGTGCCACGCCGATACAAACGTGAACGGCTCTATTTCAAACGGTGGCGGCACGACGATCAGCGATTCGTCATCCACCTCGTTCAACGCCCGCGAAGCCACGGTCAGGATCAGATCCGTGCCGCTGATGAACCGCGGCGCAACGCTCCAGTGCGGCAGGCTGATGGCGACGCGACGGCGTTCGCGCAGGGCGGTCAGGGTGCGTTCGATTTCCGGGGTGCCGCTGCCGCGCATTTCCAGTAAGACATGGGGACGGGAGAGATAGGTTGGCAGGTCGAGAACACCTCCGGCGGGAAGGCTCTGGCGATCCAGGAGGCAGACGTAGCGCTCTTCGAACAGCGGCGTGCTGCGCAGTTCGCCGGGCAATTCGGGGAGTACGCCGGCGGCGAGGTCGATGTCGCCGTTGAGCAGGCCTTCGACCATGCCTTCGCGGCTGGCATGGCTGATTTGCAGGTCGATGCCCGGCGCTTCCGCGCGCAGAGTGCGAATCAGCCCGGGCAGGATGAGCGCCGCGCCGTAGTCCGACATCGCGAGGCGAAAGGTCCGACGGGCGCTGGCAGGATCAAAGGTGTTCGGCGCCAGCAGCGATTGCACCTGAGCCAGGGTTTCGGCCAGCGGTGCCGCCAGCTCCAGCGCCCGCGCGGTGGGCACCAGCCCCGAACCGGCACGCACCAGCAACGGATCACCGAGCAAGTCGCGCAGACGCGCCAACGCATGGCTGACTGCCGGTTGGCTCAGGTGCAGGCGCTCGGCAGCGCGGGTCACGTGCTGCTCGCCGAGCAAGGCGTCGAGGATCACCAGCAGATTGAGATCGATACGGCGCAGATCATTCATTAGGTGCATGTTCCGGATACAAAAACAGAATTTAAATCTGCGCGACGAATACCCTAGAGTCCAGCAAAACCTTGCCGGAGAACGATCATGGGAACGATGCAGTGGGTCGGATTGCTGCTGTTGGCGGTATTTGCCGGGGCGGTGGTGCCGTTTCAGAGTGCGATCAACATCAATCTGGCGCGCGGGTTGGGGCATCCGCTGTGGGCGACGCTGACCTCGCTGGTGGTGAGCGTGCTGGTGCTGTTGCCGGTGATTGTCGCCTTGCGCCTACCGTTGCCGTCGCTGGCCCTCGCCGGCAAGCTGCCGTTGTGGATGTGGACCGGCGGCGCGTTCGGGGTGTGCTTCGTCGCATTGGCGGTGGTGTTGCTGCCGAAGGTGGGGGCTTCGGGATTTCTGGCGCTGGCCCTGGCCGGGCAAATGATCACGTCAATCGTGCTGGATCACTTCGGCCTGTTCGGGCTGGTGGAGAAGCACCTGACATTGCCGCGCCTGTTCGGCGCGGTGTTGTTGATGGCGGGGGTGGCGTTGATCCAGTTCTCCCCGACGCTGGAAAAGAGCGCCACAGCCGTTGGATAAGGGTTCAAGCGTAGGCTCTCTAGCACCGGACTTGTCGGGCATTTCATCGCTTCACAGCCCGGCAAGGCTTCGCCCTACAAGTAAATCTCCAACAGCCGTCAATGCTATCGGACGCAGCCGATTCTGACCTTACATAGCTCTCTGTAAAGTCTGGCAACACACACAATTTGCAACACCCCATGGATTGCCCTGCTCAAGGAGAGCTGCCTATGAATCACCTGACGGAATCCGCCAACACTTTCTCCAATTACCGCAAAGTCATCGCTTTGGCAGACCACGATTGGGAGGCCGCCGAAGCCGGAAAAATCGCCGCACTCAACGTCGAGGTCAAAGGCTGCAATCACTTGCTTGATCAGCACGGGCGCCAACTTCATCATTTCTGCACCACCTCCTATCTGGGTCTCGACCACCACCCTGCCCTGCTTGAAGGCGCCATCGCGGCGCTGCGTGAAACCGGGACACTGCGCGTTGCCAATTCGAAAAACCGCTGCAAGCTGGCACTGCTCGATCAGTACGAAAACGAGCTGTCGCAATTGTTTGGCGCGGTGTGTCTGAGCAGTCTGTCCTGCAGCGCCGCGAGCGCCGGGATCCTGCCGCTGCTGGCCAGTGGCGTGTTCACGCACAACCGTCCGCCGGTGATGGTGTTCGACCGCTTGGCCCACTATTCGATGAATCACCTGAAAGCCAGTTGCGCCGACGAAACCCAGGTACTGACCGGCCCTCACAACGACATGGATTTTCTCGAATCGGTGTGCCAGCGCCACACAACCGTCGCCTATATCGCCGACGGTGCCTACAGCATGGGCGGCGTCGCCAACCTGGACGGCCTGCTGTATCTGAAAGAACGTTACGGCCTGTTTCTTTATCTGGACGACTCCCACGCAGTGTCGGCGGTGGGCAGCAACGGTGCCGGCCTTGTACGGCCAAGAATGCCGGCACTGGAAGAGGACTGCCTGATCGTCGCTTCGCTGGCCAAATCGTTCGGGGCGAGCGGCGGTCTGGTGATGCTCGGCAATCAGCGGCAGAAGACATTGATCCAGCGTTACGGCGGGCCGAGCAACTGGTCGCAAAGCCTCAATTGCGCGGCCATTGGTGCGGGCCTCGCGTCGATCGAGCTGCATCGCAGTGCAGAACTGAGGGCCTTGCAGGTTCGGCTCCAAGCCAATATTCGCCTGTTCGACAGCCTCTTGAGCACCGAACAGCACGGCAGCTCCATGGCCATCCGCTTGATCAACTGTGGCGACGCCGCCCTGGCCAATCGAATCGCCATTGAACTGGCCGAACACGGTTTTTTCACCAGCGCCGTGTTTTTCCCGGTGGTAGCCCAGGGCAAAGCCGCGATCCGCGTTACGCTGCGCGCCGACATGGAATCGACACTGATCCACCACTTCTGTGATTTGATCACCGACCTGTTAATGACTCACGGTAGCGATCGCCACCGCTGAACCTTCACGGACGACTTATGAACCCCGGCCTCATCCTGCTCATCACCTGTTCCACCGTGTTCCTCGCCCAGTTGGGCATGAGCATCTACCTGCCGGCGTTACCGCAGATCGCCGGGCACTTGCATGTCGATGCAACACAGGTGGCCTGGGGCTTGTCGCTGTACCTGATCGGCATGGCGCTGCCGATGCTGCTCTGGGGCAGTCTGGCCCAGCGCATCGGCCGCAAACCGGTGCTGCTGGCGGCGCTGGGAATTTATGGCCTGGCGAATCTGGCACTGCCGCTGGGCTCGACACTGGAGACATTCCTGTTGCTGCGACTGCTTCAGGGGATCGGCGCCAGCGGTATTTCGGTGATGGCACGGGTGCTGATTCGTGACAGCTTTCGGGGCGATCTGCTGGCGAAGGCGTTGTCGTGGATTTCGATTTCGTTCGTTGTCGCGCTGGGGATCGGGCAATACGCCGGTTCGCTCATTCAGGTGACGCTGGGCTGGCAGGCGATCTTTTATCTGCTGGGTGCGGTCAGCCTGTTGATGGCCGCGATTGTCTCGCGCCTGAATTTTCCGAAACTCGTCGAAGCGTCCACAACCGCTTCGCCCTGGGCGGTCTACCGAACGATCCTGATCCATCGGGCGTTTCTTCTGCCGGCGCTCGCGGGCGGTCTGGGTTATGGGGTGATCATCGCGTTCAACAGCGCTGCGCCGTTGATTCTGCAAGGCCCGTTCAACTGGTCGACGACTGAATATGGGTTGCTGGGCTGGCCGATCAGCGCCGCATATTTTCTGGGGGCGCTGGCGGTCAATCGCTTTGTGCTGCGTACCGGTCAGCACCGGTTGATGACACTGGGGGTCGGGCTGGTGATGGCCGGCACTGGCGTGATGCTGGCTGGCAGCCTGTTGGCCAGCTCGATGGCCTGGCTGCTTTGGCTGCCTTACTGCGTCGCCGTGTTCGGTCAGTCGCTGAACTATCCGATCAGCCTGTCACGGGCCAACGATGGCGCGCCGATCGCCGGCGCTTACGCGATGGCCCTGAGCGGTTTCATCCACCAATTGATGGCCGCACTGATCGGTGCGGTGGCCAGCCTGCTCGCCAGTCCGCAGGCATGGCCGCTGTCGATGCTGTGCTGCGTTCTTGCATTGGGCGCGGTGCTCTGCACGAGGTTCACGCCCGATCGCCAGCCCGCTTAAAACGCGCTGCGGAAAATCTCCTCGATCTGCCGCTGATCCGCGGCGCGCGGATTGGTAAAGCCGCAGGCGTCTTTCAGGGCGTTGGCGGCGAGCACCGGGATGTCGGTGCACTTGGCGCCCAGATCACGCAGGCCGCCGGGAATCTCCACGTCTCTAGCCAAACAACGGATCGCATCAATCGCGGCTTTTGCGCCCTCCTCCGGACTGAACCCGCGAATATCGGCGCCCATGGCGTGGGCCACGTCAGTGAGGCGGTCGGCGCAGACCAGCGCGTTGAACGTCTGCACATGCGGCAACAACACCGCGTTGCACACCCCGTGAGGCAGATCGTAGAAACCGCCCAACTGGTGCGCCATCGCGTGCACGTAGCCGAGGGACGCATTGTTGAACGCCATGCCCGCGAGGAACTGCGCGTACGCCATGTTTTCCCGCGCGGCCAGGTCGCTGCCGTCGCGCACGGCCAGACGCAGGTTGTTGCTGATCAGGGTCATGGCCTTCAGCGCGCAGGCGTCGGTGATCGGGTTGGCGGCGGTGGAAACGTAGGCTTCGATTGCATGGGTCAGTGCGTCCATGCCGGTGGCGGCGGTCAGGCCTTTCGGCATGGCGACCATCAGCGCCGGGTCGTTGACCGACAGCAGCGGCGTGACGTTGCGGTCGACGATGGCCATTTTCACGTGGCGGGTTTCGTCGGTGATGATGCAGAACCGGGTCATCTCGCTGGCCGTGCCGGCGGTGGTGTTGATGGCGATCAGCGGCAGTTGCGGCTTGGCCGATTGATCGACGCCTTCGTAGTCGCGGATCTGCCCGCCGTTGGTGGCGCACAACGCGATGCCCTTGGCGCAGTCGTGGGGCGAACCGCCGCCGAGGGACACCACGAAATCGCAGCGACTCTCCTTGAGCAGCGCCAGTCCTGACTCAACGTTGGCGATGCTCGGATTGGGTTTGGCGCCGTCGAAGACCACCGAATCGATGTCCTGCATCGCCAGTTTCTCGGCAATCATCGTCGCCACGCCGGCCTTGGCCAGACCGGCGTCGGTGACGATGAGCGCCTTGCGAAAACCGTAGTTGCGGATCGCATTCATTGCTTCGTCGAGGCAGCCGCTGCCCATGATGTTTACCGCGGGAATGAAAAAGGTGCTGCTCATGGCGCGTCTCCTGGCTGGGGCCGAATCGACGCTTGCAATTCGGCGGGTGCGCAAAGGATCGACCGATCGGTCACGGCGGATGTTGATCTGGCTCAATGCCCGCTCGTGATAAAGTCGCCGTCCATCTGCCCCTTTGTTTTGAGACGTGCCCTGCAATGAGCGATTTTCTGGATGTCGACGCCACCCTCGAAGACTGGAACGCGTTGCGCGCCACCACCGACTTCAGCGGTCTGCTGCTGGGCAACGGCGCCAGTCGCGCGGTGTGGGACGATTTCGGCTACGACTCGCTGTTCGAAAACGCCCGCACGGTGGAAGAAAAGCCCCTGAGCCCGTCGGAACTGAGCGTGTTCGACGCGATGCAGACACGCAGCTTCGAGCAGGTGCTCGGCGCGCTGAAAACCACCAGCCGGGTCAACAAGGCTTTGGCCGTCAGCTCGGCCGCGCCGCGCAACCGCTACTACGCGATCAAGGAAGCGCTGATCAACACCGTGCACGCGGTGCACATTCCGTGGCGGCTGATCGAAGCCTCGACTTTGGCGACCCTGAACAGTGAACTGGCGAGCTATCGCACGGTGTTCACCACCAACTACGACCTGCTCAATTACTGGGCCCTGCAACATCAGGGCGAGGTGATCGACGACCTGTTCAACGGCCCCGATGCGAGTTTCGATTTGTGCGAAAGCAGCACGGAAAAACCGCGTCTGCTGTACCTGCACGGCGGTCTGCATCTGGTGCGCAATCAGGACGGCACCGCGCGCAAACTGACCGCCACCGAGGGCACGCTGCTCGGCAGTTTCGCGATCAACAACACGATCAAGACACTCGACGACGTGCCGCTGTTCGTCAACGAAGGGCCGAGCGCCGACAAGCTCAAGACCATCCGCAGTTCCGATTACCTGTCGTTCTGCTACGACCAGTTACTCGGTCACGGCGACAACCTGTGCATCTTCGGCCACGCCCTCGCCGAACAGGACAGTCACCTCGTGCGCGCCCTGCGTCTGGCGAAACCGAAGACCGTGGCGATCTCGATCTACCCGCGCAGCGCGGCGTTCATCCAGCACCAGAAGCGGCACTACGCGAAGCTGTTCGAGGGCACGGGCGTCGAGTTGCGGTTCTTTGATTCCAAGAGCCATGCGCTGGGGAATCCGAAGCTGTCGGTGCCGGTCGAGGTCTGATCACTCCTCGCTGCTGTGCACCACCACCAGCAACTGTGCCTGCACCTCGCCCACTGAGCGGATGCGATGGGGTTTCTGCGCATTGAAGTGCAGCGCATCGCCCCGCTCCAGCAGCACCCGTTCGTTCACGAAGTCCACTTCGACTCGACCTTCGTGGACGAACAGAAACTCCTCGCCCAAGTGTTCCTTGAAGGTTTTGTCAGTGAATTCGCTCGGCGGGTAAATGATGAACGGCAGCAGGCTGCGCTCGCTGACCTGATGAGCCAGCACCGCGTAGCCTGGGCTGTGGTCGTTGGCCGCCAGCGACTGGCGTTCGTGGCTGCGCACCAGGCTGTAGCTGTCGAGGCTGACGTTGTCTTCGGAGAACAGCTCTTCGACTTTCACGTTCAGCGCCTTGGCCAGTTTCAGCGCGGCGGCAATCGACGGCGTGTTCAACCCGCGCTCGACCTTCGACAGGTAACTCTTGGTCATGCCGGATTTCTCGGCCAGCGCCTCAAGGGTTACGCCAAGTTTTTTTCTCAATAATTTCAAACGGATAGACATGCGAAGCGATTAATCCAGCAAAGGAAAGACGATTTGTCCTTGCCAATGACACAAAGTGTCATATAGCCTCTTAAGTGTCATCCATGGCAACCACCACAGGACACGGATATGGCGAAGACATTAGCACTACCCAAAGACGAACTGGTCAAGCAAGCGCTGACCCAGATGCAAAAAAGCCTGGCGGATAATACGTGGACAGACCGGCAAAAGCTGGCCCTGACCTGCCGGATCCTGTTCGAGAACGGCCACGATTCGGGCCTCGCCGGGCAGAT
This sequence comes from Pseudomonas sp. R45(2017), assembly GCF_002112305.1. Lineage (NCBI taxonomy): Bacteria > Pseudomonadati > Pseudomonadota > Gammaproteobacteria > Pseudomonadales > Pseudomonadaceae > Pseudomonas > Pseudomonas sp. R45(2017). Next base: position 376,558 of record NZ_NEHH01000007.1, read on the forward strand.
CACCGCCCGTGGCCCGCAGCCGGGCACTTACTACACTCAGCAACTGGGCCTGGGTTTCGACGAAATCACCGCGAGCAATCTGCTGCTGGTCAACGAAGACCTGGAAGTGCTCGAAGGCCACGGCATGGCCAACCCGGCCAACCGTTTCCACAGCTGGGTGTACCGCGCCCGGCTGGACGTGAACTGCATCATCCACACTCACCCGACGCACATTGCCGCGCTGTCGATGCTGGAAGTGCCGCTGCAGATTTCCCACATGGACCTGTGCCCGCTGTACGACGATTGCGCGTTCCTTGAAGGCTGGCCGGGTGTGCCGGTGGGCAACGAAGAAGGCGAGTTGATTGCCGGGGCCTTGGGCGACAAACGGGCGATCCTGCTTTCCCACCACGGGCAGCTGTCGACCGGCACGACCATCGAGGAAGCCTGTGTCATCGCGCAACTGATCGAACGCGCCGCCAAACTGCAATTGCTGGCAATGGCCGCCGGGACGATCAAGCCGATCATCCCCGAGCTGGGTCGCGAGGCGCATGACTGGGTGTCGAAACCCAAGCGCCACGCCGCAGCCTTCAACTACTACGCCCGGCAGAACCTGCGTCAGCACGCCGATTGCCTGAACTGAACACCTCATCCTTGCGGAGCACTCTTATGTCCAATATTCACGGCATCATCGGCTACACCATCACCCCGTTCGGCGCCAACGGCGAAGGCGTTGACCTGCCGGCCCTCGGCCGCTCCATCGACCGTCTGATCGCCGGCGGCGTCCACGCCATTGCGCCACTGGGCAGCACCGGCGAAGGCGCCTACCTGAGCGATGCGGAGTGGGACCAGGTCGCCGAATTCAGCATCAAGCACGTCGCCAAACGCGTGCCGACCGTGGTCAGCGTGTCCGACCTGACCACCGCCAAAGCGGTACGCCGCGCCCGTTTCGCCGAAGCCCATGGCGCCGACGTAGTGATGGTGCTGCCGACGTCCTACTGGAAGCTGACCGAGGCGGAAATCCTCGCCCACTACCGCGCCATCGGCGACAGCATCGGCGTGCCGATCATGCTCTACAACAACCCGGCCACCAGCGGCACCGACATGTCGGTGGAGCTGATCCTGCGCATCGTCAACGGCGTGGAAAACGTGACCATGGTCAAGGAGAGCACCGGCGACATCCAGCGCATGCACAAGCTGCAACTGCTGGGCGAAGGCCGGGTGCCGTTCTACAACGGCTGCAACCCGCTGGCGCTGGAAGCCTTCGCTGCTGGGGCCAAAGGCTGGTGCACGGCGGCACCGAACCTGATCCCGCAGCTCAACCTGGATTTGTACGAAGCCACACTGGCAGGGGATCTCGGCAAGGCGCGGGAGCTGTTCTACCGCCAGTTGCCGCTGCTGGACTTCATCCTCAAGGGCGGTTTGCCGGCGACGATCAAGGCCGGTCTGCGACTCACCGACCTGGAAGTCGGCGATCCACGCTTGCCGGTGTTCCCGCTGAGCGAGGCCGGGCGTAATCAGTTGCAGGCCATTCTCAAAAGCCTGAACTGATTTCAAGGTACACACCAACCCTGTGGAAGCGAGCTTGCTCCCACAGGGTTTTGTGTTGGATTCAAAGCACCGGCAGTGTCTTGTCCTTGATCACTTTGGACGGCCCGTTGGTCTTGACGCTGGCGATGCCTTTGGCACACGCCGCGTCCGATGAATAGGATTCGCTGCTGCCGATGATCTGGTGATTGGCCGCCTTGAGGTTGAAGTAGGGGTGGCCGTCCTTCGTCGATTTTTTCTCGTAGCGGTCATCCAGCGGGCTGTTGGTCTGCACCGAGGCAATGCCGTGTTCGGCGGCCGTGCGTGTGGTGTACAGCTCGCTGGTCAGAATGGTTTCGGCATTCGCCGCTTTCAGCACGAACCTGTACTGACCGCTGCTGCTTTTGCTCAACTCATACCATCCGGACATGGTGTTTCTCCTTATCGATGTGTCACAGGGTGATTTTAGTCCCAAGCAAACCAAGGAAACCGGCCAGCCATTTCGGGTGCGCCGGCCAGGCGGGCGCGGTGGCCAGGTTGCCTTGGACATGGCCGTCCGTGACCGGGATGTCGATGTAGGTGCCGCCGGCCAGCCGCACTTCCGGGGCGCAGGCCGGATAGGCGCTGCACTCGCGACCTTCGAGAATCCCCGCCGCCGCCAGCAGTTGCGCGCCGTGACAGACAGCGGCAATTGGCTTGCCGGCCTTGTCGAAAGCTCGCACCAGTTCGAGGACTTTTTCGTTCAGCCGCAGGTATTCCGGAGCGCGTCCACCGGGCACCAGCAGTGCGTCGTAATCCTTGGCATCGACCTTGGCGAAATCGAAGTTCAGGGCGAACTGGTGACCGGGCTTTTCGCTGTAGGTCTGGTCGCCTTCGAAATCGTGGATCGCGGTGCGCACGGTCTTGCCGGCAGCTTTATCCGGGCACACGGCATGCACGGTGTGCCCGACCATTTGCAGAGCCTGGAACGGCACCATCACTTCGTAGTCTTCGACGTAATCGCCGACCAGCATCAGAATCTTTTTCGCGGCCATGGACAGGACTCCTCTGGTGAATGCGCAGGAGTATTCACAGTAGCCCAAGGACCGCGATGGCGTTCGCAAACTGTATGGATAACTCTGCGCTCAGCTGTAACAGCCCGATTGCCGTGGTTTGTGGCTAGATGAATACACCTCCCTGCCACCCTCGAATCTGGTTGCCCTCATGTCTTCGCGCGAAAACACCGGCATGGCCCTCGGCCTGCTCGGCGTGGTGATTTTCAGCCTTACCCTGCCCTTCACCCGCATCGTGGTGCAGGAACTGCACCCGCTGCTCAACGGCCTCGGTCGCGCGTTGTTCGCGGCGATTCCGGCAGCGGCGCTGTTGTTGTGGCGACGGGAAAAGTGGCCGACCTGGAAGCAAGTCAAAGGCCTGAGTCTGGTGATCGCCGGGGTGATTCTCGGTTTCCCGGTGCTGTCGGCGTGGGCCATGCAGACCTTGCCGGCGTCCCATGGCGCGCTGGTCAACGGTTTGCAGCCGCTGTGCGTGGCGCTGTACGCCGCGTGGCTGTCCCATGAACGCCCGTCGAAAGCCTTCTGGGCCTGCGCCGCGTTGGGCAGTGCGCTGGTGCTGGGTTATGCGTTGTACACCGGCGCCGGCAGCATTCAGGCCGGGGATTTGTTGATGTTGGGTGCGATCGCGGTAGGCGGTCTGGGTTATGCCGAGGGCGGGCGTCTTGCCCGCCAGATGGGCGGCTGGCAAGTGATCTGCTGGGCGCTGGTGCTGTCGACGCCGCTGCTGATCGGCCCGGTGCTGTATCTGGCTTTCCAGCATCAGGGCGCGGTGTCGGCGAAAACCTGGTGGGCCTTCGGCTACGTCGCGCTGTTTTCGCAGTTCCTGGGGTTCTTCGCCTGGTACGCCGGGCTGGCCATGGGTGGCATTGCCCGGGTCAGTCAGATCCAGTTGCTGCAGATCTTCTTCACCATCGCGTTTTCCGCGCTGTTCTTCGGCGAACACGTGGAGCCGATCACCTGGCTGTTCGCCTGCGGCGTGATCGCGACGGTGATGCTCGGGCGCAAGACCGCGGTGCGCCCGGCTCAACCAGGCACGTTACCGGCGGGGGTTCAGCTCAAGCCTTGAGCTTCAGCAGGCCATCGGCGAGCAGCAGGGTTTCGAGGCAGTGCTCGCTGATCTGGTAGAACGCTTTCAATTCCTGAATCTTCACCAGCAGCTGAGTCGGGTCCACCGGCTCGGCGCGCTTCACGGCGAGGATCATCTTGTTCTTGTTGGTGTGGTCCAGCGAGATGAACTCGAACACCTTGGTCTCGTAACCGCAGGCTTCAAGGAACAGCGCACGCAAGCTGTCGGTGACCATTTCCGCCTGCTGGCCCAGGTGCAGGCCGTATTGCAACATCGGCTTGAGCAGAGCCGGGCTCTGGATCTGCAAGCGGATCTGTTTGTGACAGCACGGCGAGCACATGATGATCGAGGCGCCGGAGCGGATGCCGGTGTGGATCGCGTAGTCGGTGGCGATGTCGCAGGCATGCAGGGCGATCATCACGTCCAGCTCGCTCGGCGCCACGCTGCGCACATCACCGCATTTGAACACCAGCCCCGGGTGTTCCAGCTTCGCGGCGGCGGTGTTGCACAGGTTGACCATTTCTTCGCGCAGTTCGACGCCGGTGACTTCGCCCTCGGCCTTCAGGGTGTTGCGCAGATAGTCATGAATGGCGAACGTCAGGTAACCCTTGCCCGAACCGAAATCCGCCACCCGCACCGGTTTATCCAGCGCCAGCGGTGACGAGGTCAATGCGTGGCTGAACACTTCGATGAACTTGTTGATTTGCTTCCACTTGCGCGACATCGCCGGGATCAGCTCGTGCTGGGCGTTGGTCACGCCCAGATCCTTGAGGAACGGCCGGTTCAGATCGAGGAAGCGGTTTTTCTCGCGGTTGTGCTCGGCGGACGGCACTTCGCGCAATTGCTGGGGTTTGCTCATGAACAGCGAGCTCTTGCCCTTTTTGCTGTATTCGAGCTGGGCTTCGTCCGTCAGCGCCAGCAAATGCGCATTTTTGAACGCCGCCGGCAGCAATCCGGCAATCATCGTCACCGCTTCGTCCAGCGGCAGGTTCTTGGTGATGTCGCGGGTCTTGTAGCGATAAACGAACGACAGGCACGGCTGCGCCTTGACCGTCACAGGCTTGATGATGATCCGCTGCAGATCCGCTTCTTCGCCGACGTACTTGGCCAGCACCAGTTTGATGAAGCCGTTCTGTTCGAGGCTGGTTTGCAGCAGCTCGATGAACCGGGCGTGGTGATCGGGCGCCGGTTTGGCAGATGCGGAAGGAGCGGTAACGGACATGGGAAAAAGCGGCCTCGGACGGGCAAATCGGGAATGGACGCTAGTTTAGGGGGGATGGCGTTCGAGGGCACGGCTAATTTCCCGAACGGCTTATCCCAACACCACCAACCGATTCGGCAACTCATTCCTCACCTGCGTCACCGGCACATGCACCTTGAGTAACTCGCCGCACGCCTCGATACACGTGACAAACCCCTGCAACGTCTGCCCCTGCCGTACCTGCTCGGTAAACGCCGCGACAATCGAGTCCCAGCTCTTGTTATCCAGCTTCTTGGAAATCCCCTCATCCACCAGAATTTCCACATACCGCTCCGCCTCGCAGACAAAAATCAGCATGCCGGTGCTGCCCACCGTGTGATGCAGGTTCTGTTCGAGAAACTGCCGACGCGCCAGGTTCGAGGCGCGCCAGTGCCGAACGTGGCGCGGGATCAGATGAGTGGTGACCTTGGGCAGGCGAAACACCAGGCACAGCACGACAAAACTGACCCACTGCACCAGCAACAGGCTGTGCATCGTCAGCCAGCCCGTCAGGTAATGCACGATCCCCGGCACCACCAGCGCCAGCAGACTGGCCCACAGCAGCGGGATGTACGCGTAGTCGTCGGCGCGGGCCGCGAGCACCGTCACCAGTTCGGCGTCGGTGTCGCGCTCGACCCGGGCGATGGCCTCGGCGACCTTGCGTTGTTCGTGTTCAGTCAGTAATGCCATGTCGTGTTGTGCCTGCTCATTATTGTTATCACCAGCCGCCGGTGTCGAGCAGGATCAGGTTGGTCGGCACGTTGACGTTGGCTGTCGGCGCGAAGGTTTCGTTCCAGGTCACCTCGCCGGCGCCGCCCCCCAGGTTTGA